>CAYLNM010000238.1:0-4704 GCA_964385045.1 uncultured Isosphaeraceae bacterium | reverse complement strand
GGGCGGCCGGCTTGCCAGCGGGCCAGCGGCCGCGACGGCCAGCCGGCCAGCCGGCCCGCCTCAGTCGTCCGCCGGCCCGCCGTCCTTGATCACGAAGCGGGCCTCGAGGCGAGCCACCGGGCGTGCGAGCCCGGCCCGCTCGACCGATCGCAGGACCTCGCCGAAGTCCTTGTAGGCCTCGGGGGCCTCGTCGATCGGGTAGCGGCGGGCGTTGGTGAGGATGTCGGCCGCGGCGAAGGACGCGTCGACCCGCCGTTGATCGAGCCGCCGGGCCGCGGCGCGGCGGCCCATCCGCCGGCCGGCCCCGTGGTTGACGCTGAAGGCCGTCAGCTCCGCCCCCGGCTCGGCCACCATCACCGCCGAGCCCGCCTGCGGATTGCCGGGCAGCAGGATGGGATGGCCGACGGTCGCGAAGGGCGTGCCCGCGAGCTCCGGGTGCCCGGGCGGCAGCGCCCGCGTCGCCCCCTTGCGGTGCACCCACTCCACCGGCCCGTCCGGTCGGCCGTCGACCGGCTCGGGGCGGACGATGTTGTGGCTGATGAGGGAGACGAGGTCGCCGGCCGCGCCCGGGATCACCTCGTCGAAGGCCTCGAGCACCAGCGTGTTGATGAGCAGGTGGTTCACGGTGGCGAAGTTCGCCGCGAGGGCCATGTCGTCGAGGTAGTCGTTCGCCTCCGGCGAGCCGAGCTCGGCGTGGACGAGCTGGCGGTCGCCGGCCGGCAGGGGCGTGCCGCGCTCGGCGAAGAGGGCCTCCAGCGTGCGGAGCTGCATCGTCGCGAGGTCGTGCCCGAGCCCGCGCGAGCCGCAGTGCGACAGGAACGCCACCTGACCGTCGCGCAGGCCGAAGGTCCCGGCCGCGGCCCGGGCCCGGTCGCCGGCGGCCAGCCGCACCACCTCGCACTCGCCGAAGTGGTTGCCGCCGCCGTAGGAGCCGAGCTGCCCGACCTTGTCCGCGAACCGCTCGCCGAACGTCGCGCGGCGCGAGCCGCGGGCCCCCACCGGGCGGTCCCACAGCCGCTCGAGCCGAGCGGCGAGCGCGTCGCGCGTGCCGTCGTGCCCGAGGTGGAACGCGTCCTCGCACCGCTCGGCCCAGTGCCGCGGGATGCCGAGCGCGGCGCAGACGCCCGGCGAGGCGCCCTCGACGAGGACGCGGCGACCGAGGGCCTCGTCCACCGGCCGGGCGAGCGGGGCGTGCCGCTGGCCGCGACCGGCCCCGGTGGGCGTCCGGGCGCAGATCGCGTCCATGATGGTCCGCCGGGTGCCGGCACCGCGGACCGCCCGCTCGCCGAGGTCGAGGGCGAGGAGGCTCATCGAGCACTTGACGTCGACGCCGACCGGGCCCGGGTAGACGTGGGTCGGACTCGAGAGCACGCAGCCCACCGGCGTGCCGTAGCCGACGTGGGCGTCGGGACCGAGGACGAGTCGGCGCACCCCCGGGGCCGCGGCCGAGGCGATCGCCTGCCCGCGGCACGCCTCGTCGATGGTCGCGCGGATCGCCTCGGTGCCGATCACGGTCACCGGGCGCTCGAGCCCGGGGGCCCGCAGCTCGGCGACCGCGTCGTCGACGGGAACGAGCTCGGCGTCGGGCGGGCTCACGGCGACGAGCGTAGTCCGGTCGGCGCGGAGCGGTCGCCCGGCCGCCGCGGCAGGCGGGTGGTGCGGGGGGGTGCGGGCAGGCGGGCGGGCGGGCGACGCCGCGTGAGCCCGCGACGAGGCGGTGCCGTCCACCGCGCGCGACACGCCCGCGGCGGGGAGGACCGCCGCGGGCGCGCCGGATCTCGACGGGCCGCGTCCGGGTGGGGGACGAACGCCGGCCCACGTCGCGGGTCAGATGCCGCCGTGATCGCCGCCGGGCCCCCGGCGACCGGGCCGCATGCCCCCGCCTCGGCCGCCGCGCTCACCGAGCTCGCCCCGCATGCCGGGACCGCCCCGCATGCCGCGGCGCTCGGGCCGCATGCCCCGCAGCACCGCCCGGGCCTGCTCCTCGTCCAGCACGCCGGCGAGGTTCGCCTCCAGGGTCTCGCGGGCGGACTGCATCGCCGTCCGGGCCGCCTCGCGATCGCCGTCCCGGGCCGCGGCCCGCACGGCCTCGGTCTCGGCGAGGAAGCCGTGGACGGCCGTCATCGCCTCGAGCCGGGTCGCGTCGTCGACCCCCTCGAGCTCCAGCACCGCGTGGGTGGCGCGGTCCCACGCCCGGGTCGGCACGCCGAAGGCGGTCATCGCCTTCTCCAGTCGCTCGCCCTCGAGCTGCGCCCCGAGGCGCTGCTTCAGGTCGGCCATCGCCGCCTCGCGCAGCTCGGCGCCGGGACCATCGCCCGCGCCCGCACCGGGGCCGGCGCCGGCGCCCTGTCCCGGGCCGCCCGCGGCGCCCCGGCCACCGCCGCGTCCGCGTCGACGCTCGTCGCCGGGGCCGCGTCCCTCGCCCCGGCCCGCGGCCCGTTCGCCGCGCCCGGCCCGCCGCTCCTCGAGCATCGCCCGCGTCCGCTCGTGCAGCTCGCCGCGGACGGACAGCCAGCTGCTCCGGACCGCGGCGGCATCGGTCTCGGGCAGCTCCAGGGCCGCGGCGACGGTACGGGCCTCCCACGTCCAGACGGCCTCGCGCTGCTCGGCGGTCAGCGGCTGTCGCTCGGCGGCGCGGGCCTGGCGGACCTCGCGGATCCGCTCGCGACGGTCCGCGCGATCGCCCGCATCCTGGGCCACGGCGGGAAGGGTGACGAGTCCGGCGGCGAGAATGGCCGCGGCGAGCGTGACGGGCGTGCGCATGGCAAGGCTCCGGTGCGTTCGGGATCGTGTTCCGTCGGACCGCATTCGGTCCGCACCGGGTGATTCGAACGCGGGGCCGGCGGCATCCCCGCCGATCTCGAGCCGGCCCGCCACGGCCGCCCCCCGGCCGGTCGTCACCGGACCGCCGCCGCCTGCTCCTCGTCCGCCGGGGCCGCCGGCGTCGGTGCCGTCCCGCCGTCCTCGGACCGATCCGCCGGCGCCGTCCCGTCCCGCCGCCCGGACGTCTCCTCGCGCGCCGTTCGCTCGGCTTCCCGGCGAATGCCGTTCAGCATGCCCGAGAAGACCACGTGATGGAACGGCAGGACCGCGTACCAGTACGCCAGTCCGAGAAGGCCGCGTGGCTGGAACCGCGCGGTCATGTGCAGGCGGGACGGCGACGTCGGGCCGAGATCGCGGCGCGAGGTCGAGGCCGCCGCTTCGTGCCCGACCGCCGCGCCATCGCCGGACCCGTCGTGGTCGACCGTCGCACCGGACGCACCGGGCTCACCGTGGTCGCCGGACGCGCGGGACGCGCCGGGCGCGATCGAGCCGTCGGGCTCGCCGCTCGACGGCTCGATCGCGAAGGTGAGCGTCGCCTCGCCGGGCAGCCACATCTCCGCCCGGAGCCCCAGACGGCGATCCCGCTGCACGTCCGCCACCCGCCAGAAGTCGAGCGTCTCCCCGAACTCGACCTCCTCCGGATGCCGCCGGCCCCGTCGCAGTCCCGGCCCGCCGACCAGCTGGTCCATCCAGCCGCGGATGCGCCACAGCAGATCGGCTGCGTACCAGCCGTGTCCGCCGCCGATGCGACAGACCGCGCGGAAGACGTGCGCCGGCGACGCGGCGACGTCGATGTCCCGGGCGTCCGTGAAGACGGTGCCGCCGGCCCAGTCGGGGTCACCGGGCACGACGCCCGCCGCCGACCACCGCGTCTCGACCTCGAGCGTCGCGGTGCGGCGCACCGCGAGCTCGATCGCCTCCCGCGCGCTCAGCGCCGGATGCGGCATCAGCTCGGCGGTGGCCGGGTCGGTGACCACCACGCGGTTGCGCAGTCCCTCGGCCAGCGGACGCCCGTACTCCGCGGTGACCGGCGTCACGAGCCCGATCCACCGCGAGCTGAGCCCGGGGGTGAGGACCGGCAGGGGGATGATGATCCGCCGCCGCAGCCCCAGCACCTCGGCCGTCATCTGCATGAGGTCGCGGTAGGGCAGGACGTCACGTCCGCCGAGCTCCAGCGTCCGCCCCTCGGTGCCCGGCGTGCCGAGCGCCGCGATCAGCCAGTGCAGGACGTCGCGCACCGCGATCGGCTGGGACTCCGTCCTGACCCACCGGGGGGTCACCATGATCGGCAGCCGCTCGACCAGGTAGCGGAGGATCTCGAAGGACGCCGAGCCCGAGCCGATGATCATCGCGGCGCGGAAGGTCGTGAGCGGAACGCCCGCGTCGCCGAGGATGGACTCCACCTCCCGCCGGGACCTGAGGTGGTCGCTGAGCTCGTCGCCCATCTCGCCCAGCCCGCCGAGGTAGAGGATGCGACCGACCTCGGCTCGCCCGGCCGCGTCGCGAAACGACTCGGCGAGCCGCCGGTCGAGCTCGATCCACTGCCGCGAGCTCTTCATCGAGTGCACGAGGTAGTAGGCGGCCGCGCAGCCCTCGAGGTGTCGCGCCATGACGTCCGTGTCGGCCACGTCGCCCTCGACCACCTCGAGCCCGGGATGATCGCGCCAGGGACGCGAGACGAGCTTGCGGGGATCGCGGGCGACTGCGCGGACGGGGAAGCCGCGCTCGAGCAGCCGGGGCACGAGACGGCCGCCGATGTAGCCGGTGGCGCCGGTGACGAGGACGCGGTCGGGAGGGGTGACGAGGGTCATGGGGCTCCGAGGCTCGGCCCGGATGGCGGTCCGCCGGGACGGGGACGGGGACGGGGACGGGGGCGGAGGC
>CAYLNM010000237.1:0-4736 GCA_964385045.1 uncultured Isosphaeraceae bacterium | reverse complement strand
GAGCTCAGCAGCTCGCGGACCTCGAGCTCGACGAGCTCGAGCAGCTCCTCGTCGTCGACCATGTCGCACTTGTTGAGGAACACGACCAGGGCGGGCACGCCGACCTGGCGGGCGAGCAGGATGTGCTCGCGGGTCTGCGGCATGGGGCCGTCGGTCGCGGCGACCACCAGGATGCCGCCGTCCATCTGGGCGGCGCCGGTGATCATGTTCTTGACGTAGTCCGCGTGACCCGGGCAGTCCACGTGGGCGTAGTGACGGCTCTCCGTCTCGTACTCCTGGTGGCTCGTCGCGATCGTGATGCCGCGCTCCTTCTCCTCGGGCGCGTTGTCGATCTCGTCGAACTTCTTCGCAGCACCGAGGTTCAGGGCCGCCTGCCGGGTGCAGATCGCCGCCGTGAGCGTCGTCTTGCCATGGTCGATGTGACCGATGGTGCCGATGTTCACGTGCGGCTTCGTGCGAACGAAGGTCTCCTTGGCCATGTCAGTTCAACTCCAACCGTTGCCTCACGGAGGCGATGGGCCGGATTGCCGATCGGCAACGACGCCGGGCGACCCGGGCGGGATCAGGGGAATGTCGCCGACCGCGGCGAGGCGGCCGACTCCGTGCTTCCGTCCACCGATGGACGGCAAAGCCACCGACGGGACTCGAACCCGTGACCTCACCCTTACCAAGGGTGTGCTCTACCACTGAGCTACGGTGGCGGGGGGTGGCAGGGTGCCGAAGGTGTCGGGATGAGGCCGGTCCGTCCCTTCGGGGCGGGACCGAAAGAAAACGCCCCGCCTTCAGCGGAGCGACCGGAGAGTGTAGCCGCCCGGCCGTCCGCTGCAAGTCGCCGGAACTCGGATTGTGGGCCCCCGCGGGGAGACCCTCGGGAGGCGGATGGCGGCGGGCCGGGGCTCCCGCGCGGCCGGGGACGGACGATCGGCGCCCGAACGCACCTCTCCACCCGCTGGAGCCCCACCGTAGCCCCCCCGGAGCCCCGCGAGGCCATGGCGGCCGAGTGCCCGGCGAGGGCGAGCCGCGCGGATGGGCCTCGGCCCCGCGGGCGGCCGCCGGCTCAGCTGCCGGCCCCGCGGCGATCGGCGAGGTCCCGGACCCGCACCGCCTCGCCGCCGATTCCGTTCTCGAGGCCGCCGATCGTGCCCCAGGCCGAGCGGCTGAGCACCGAGCCGTCGAGCCGGAGCATGAGCACCGAGTCGCCGTAGCGGGGATCGACCTCGGTCCGCAGCACCGGGCGACCGTCCTCGCCGAGGGCGAAGGTCGGTCCGACCGGCTGGATCGTCTCCCCGGCGTACGAGTCCACCAGGTAGAGCGAGCTGGCCGGGGCGCGGATCTGGGCGATCGACCAGAACCCGAACTTGGTCCGGGGGTCCGGGTCGTCGGCCGCCGCGTTGAAGAAGTCGTTCGCGGCGAAGAAGCCGGGCAGGCCGTCCTCGCGGGCGCCGTTGCCGTAGGGCGTGGGCGCCGAGTCCTCGAGATCGATGAATGGGTTCGGCGAGTTGGGGGCCGCCGAGCGGAGGACGTCGTCCGTCCCCGGATCCCAGTTCACCAGCTCCGCCATGTTCTCGTAGAAGTTGGCGTCCGGCGCGTCGTAGAGGTACTGCTCGGCGGTCACGCCCGCGTCGTCCGTGATCGGGTCCCCGCTCGGCGTGCGGTACGGGAACGTCGCGAGGCCGTTCTCGGTCCAGAGGATGTCGGCCCACGTGCCCTCGAACGGCTCGCCCTGCGTGGCGACCAGCGATCGGACCGTGCCCTGGTAGCCGTCGGACTCGGTGTAGTCGAACTGACTGGGCAGCACCCGCTCGCGGTTGTCCGTCGTGTAGGCGTTCGACCAGACCCCGATCTGCCGCAGCCGCGAGATCGACTTGGTCTCGATGCCGACGGACAACGCTCCGCTCAGGGCCGGGAACAGCAGCCCCGCGAGCACGAGGATCACGAACAGGACGACGAGCATCTCGACGACCGTGAAGCCGCGGCGGAGGGGGCGGCGGATGGACATGGGCACGTCTCCGGGCGGTGCGAACCGGGTGAGGGTACGTCCGAGCCCCGCCCGGGGATCCACGAACGCGGCGGGGGGGCGCGGGTCCGCCCGGAGGCATCCTCGCGGGCGGATCGGCCGACGCCAATGGCGAACTCGGACCAAGGGCGGTGGAGCGGCGGCGGCTCGCGGGGCCTCACGGGGCTCCCCGGACGCCGCATCCCGCCGGGGCGGGCCGGCTCGGGGGGCTCGGGCTCGGGCCGAGACGGACGCGCCGCGGGCGCTCGCCGAGCGGGCTGCGGGGATCGCCCCGACGCCGACCGCGGCCGCCGCGGACGTCCGAGGCCGGACGCCGGAGCGCTGCCGACGTCGCGGCGGCGGCCCGGCTCCGGACTCAGCCGAGGTTCATCGTCATCAGGAACTCGGCGTTGGACTTCGTCTTCTTGAGGCGGCCGGCGAGCAGCTCCATCGCCTCGACCACGCTCATGTCGCTCACCACCTTGCGGAGACGGTCGACGAGGTCCTTCTCCTTGGGGTCGAGCAGCAGCTCCTCGCGGCGGGTGCCGGAGGCGGGGATGTCGATCGCGGGCCAGATGCGCTTCTCGACGAGCTTCCGCGTGAGGTGGAGCTCGCTGTTGCCGGTGCCCTTGAACTCCTCGAAGATCACCTCGTCGGCCTTGGAGCCGGTGTCCACGAGCGCGGTGGCGATGATCGTGAGCGAGCCGCCGTTCTCGATGTTGCGGGCGGAGCCGAAGAACTTCTTGGGCTTGATCAGGGCGCTGGTGTCGACGCCGCCGGTGCCGATCTTGCCGCTGTTGGGCAGGGCGTTGTTGTAGCCGCGGGCGAGCCGGGTGATCGAGTCGAGCAGGATCACGACGTCCTGGCCGAACTCCACCATGCGCCGCGCCTTCTCCATCACCATCTCGGCCACCTGGATGTGGCGGTGCGCCTCCTCGTCGAAGGTGCTCGCGACGACCTCGACCGACTCCGGCGTGTTGCGCTTGAAGTCGGTGACCTCCTCCGGACGCTCGTCGATGAGCAGCACGATCACGTGCGCGTCCGGATGGTTGGTGGCGATCGCCTTGGTCATCTTCTGCAGGATGACGGTCTTGCCGGTGCGCGGCGGGGCGACGATCAGCGCCCGCTGGCCGAAGCCGAGCGGGGCGACGAGGTCGATCGTCCGCGTCTCGACCCCCTGCGGCTCGGTCTCGAGGACGACCCGCGTCTCGGGGTGAAGCGGCGTGAGGTTCTCGAAGGTCGGCAGGTCCTGCAGCGACCGCGGATCCTGACCGTTGACCTCCTCGACCCGCAGGATCGCGAAGTAGGTCTCGGTCTCCTTCGGCGGCCGGATGAGGCCCTTGATCTCCTGGCCCTTGCGGAGGCCGAAGCGGCGGATCTGCGACGGGCTCACGTACACGTCGTCGGGCGACGCCATGTAGGAGTACTCGGGGCTGCGGAGGAAGCCGTAGCCGTCGGGCATGATCTCGAGGGTGCCCTCGCCGATCATCAGGCCCTGCTTGCGGGCCCGGGCCTTGAGCACCTCGAAGACGAGCTTCTGCTTCGGCAGCGTGGAGAAGTCCGGGACCTTCTCCTTCTTGGCGAGCTTCACGAGCTCGCTCGCCGTCATGTGCTGGAGCGTGCCGAGGGACAGGTCGTCCTTCTTGGCGAGGTCGTACTTGTCCTGCAGCTCGTTCTCGAGCGCCCGGGCCTCGGCCTCGAGCTCCTCGTCGGTCGGGACCTCGCCCGGCTGCAGGGTGACGATGTTCTGGTGCGGCGTCGAGCCTCCGGATCCTCCGGGACGCTTGCGACGACGACGGGACTTCTTGGCGGCCATGCTGAAGCGACGACTCCTTCGTCCGCTCGGGCGGCGAACGGGATCCGGCGGGCGCGGTCGCGACGGAAGGGGTTCCGCTCGACCGCGGGCGGGCGTCCGCGGGGCGGACGACGATGCCGGCAGGGGATTCGATCGAGGGGTGGGGCCGGGTCCGAGGCACCGGAACCGCCGGCGGCAGCGTGCCGCCGATCGGGCCTCGAGGGGGCCATCAGTCCGTGAAGGTGGTCGTGATCGACCGAAGAAGCTCTCGCACTCGATCCTCGAGCGTCTCGCGTGCTCCCTCGTTCACGATCACATGATCGGCCCGCCGCCGCTTCTCGTCAAGCGGCATCTGCGAGGCCTCCCGGCGAGCGAGCTCGGCGGGGCTCCAGCCACGCGATCGCGCGACCCGGTCGGCCCGGACGTCGAAGGAGGCGTCGACGAAGACCACCGCGTCGCACTCCGCGTCGAGCCCGGCCTCGAAGAGCAGCGGCACGTCCATCACGAGCGCGGGCGCATCGGGCGGCGCGGCCGCGAAGCGGCGCCGACGCTGCGCGTGCACGCGGGGATGGACGAGGGACTCGAGACGGCGCCGCTGCTCGGGATCGCCGAAGACGATTCGGGCGACCGCCGCGCGATCCACCCGGCCCGCCTCGTCGAGAACCCCGGGCCCCCACCACTCGGCGAGCCGGGCTCGCACGTCCGGCTCGTCGAGGACCGCGCGGGCCTCGGCATCGGAGTCGGAGACCACGCAGCCCAGCCCGGCGAGGATGGCCGCGACGGTGCTCTTGCCGCCGCCGATCGCCCCGGTCACGCCGATCACGGGGCGACGCGCGGCGTCGACCGGGTCGGCGTCGGCATCCAGGCCGGGGCCGGGGCCGGGGCTGCGGTCGGGATCGGCGGGAGGGTCGGGGTCGGGCATCGGCAGCGGGGACGCGGAGACGC
>CAYLNM010000236.1:0-4842 GCA_964385045.1 uncultured Isosphaeraceae bacterium | reverse complement strand
TCAGGTGGTGGGACCTCGATTCATTCGTTTTCCTATCACCTGAGACCTACCAGTGTTCGACTTCGACTGGTCCCATCCGTATCCCTCCCAGCGCGAGCCGGTGCTGGGCGAGGACGTCGTCGCCACCAGCCAGCCCCTCGCCGCCGAGGCGGGCATGGAGATGTTCCGCCGCGGCGGCAACGCGGTCGACGCCGCGGTGGCGGCGGCGATCGCGCTGACCGTGGTCGAGCCGACGAGCAACGGCATCGGCTCCGACGCCTTCGCCCTCACGTGGACCGACGGGCGGCTGCACGGGCTCAACGCCTCGGGCCGGGCCCCGGCGGCGATGGATCCCGAGCCGTTCCTCGCGGCGGGGGAGATGTCCTTCAACGGCTGGGACCCGATCACGGTGCCGGGGGCTCCGGGCGCGTGGGTGCGGCTGGTGCGGGACCACGGGGCCCTGCCCTTCGGCGTGCACGCCGAGCCGGCGATCCGACACGGCCGCGACGGGTTCCTCGCGAGCCCGCAGACCGCCTCGAGCTGGCGCCGGGCGCCGCGCCGGTGGCCCGAGGACGAGCACGCCGCCTTCCACGCGACCTTCCTGCCCGGCGGCCGCGGCCCGGCCACCGGGGCGCGGGTCACGCTGCCCGACCACGCCCGCACCCTCGAGCGGATCGCCGAGACGGACGCGGCGGCCTTCTACCGGGGCGAGCTCGCGGACGCGATGGAGCGGGCGGCCCGCGAGGCGGGGGCGCCCCTGCGGCGCTCGGACCTCGAGGCCCACGCGGCGGACGCGGTCGCGCCGATCTCGATCGACTACCGTGGGTGGACGCTGCACGAGATCCCGCCCAACGGTCAGGGGATCGCGGCCCTGATCATGCTCGGGATCATCCGGCACACCGCGGTGGCCGACCTCGACCCCGACTGCCCCGACAGCCTCCACCTGCAGATCGAGGCGATGAAGCTCGCCTTCCGCGACGCCCACCGGTACGTGGCCGATCCCGACCACATGGAGCTCAGCCCGGCGGCGATGATCGACCCCGCCTACCTCGAGGCGCGGGCGGCCCTCATCGACCGCGAGCGGGCCACCGACTTCGAGCACGGCGCGCCGAAGGACGGGGGCACGGTGCTCGTCACCGCCGCCGGCCGCGACGGCACGATGATCAGCCTCATCCAGTCGAACTACACCGGCTTCGGCTCGGGCGTCGTCATCCCCGGCACCGGCATCTCGATGCAGAACCGCGGGGCGTGCTTCACCTGCGAGCGCGGCCACCCCAACGCCCCGGGCCCGGGCAAGCGTCCCTTCCACACGATCATCCCCGGGTTCATCACGCGGGGCGGCGAGCCCGTCTCGGCCTTCGGGGTGATGGGCGGGCCGATGCAGCCCCAGGGCCACGCCCAGGTCCTCATGCGGATGGCCGACCACGGGCAGCACCCGCAGGCGGCCCTCGACGCCCCGCGGTGGCAGGTCACCGAGGGCCTCGAGGTGCTCATCGAGCCCGGCTTCCCCGAGGGCACCGCCGACGAGCTGCGGGCCCGTGGCCACGAGGTGCGCGAGGCCTCGACCCGCACCGTGCGCTTCGGCGGCGGTCAGGTCGTCGTCCGCATGCCGGACGGCGGCTACTGCGGGGCGAGTGACCTGCGGCGCGACGGCCAGGCGGTGGCCCGGTGACCACGGCCCTCGGAGGACGCCCGGTCGGCCGCGCCCTGCCGCCGGCGATCCTGTGCATCGGCCGCAACTACGGCGCGCACGCGGTCGAGATGGGGGCGGAGCGGCCCGAGCGGCCGATGCTCTTCGCCAAGAACCCGGCCGCGGTGGTGGGCGACGGCGAGGCGATCGTCATCCCGCCGATCTGCCGCGAGCACGGGCCGCAGGTGGACTTCGAGGGCGAGATCGCGGTGGTGATCGGGCCGGAGGACGTTCGCGACGTGCCCCGGGAGCGGGCCCTCGCCGCGGTGGCCGGCTACGCCGCCGCCAACGACGTCTCCGCCCGCTGGTGGCAGAAGGAGGGGTCGGGCGGGCAGTTCGTCCGCGGCAAGAGCTTCGACACCTTCTGCCCGCTGGGGCCGACGGTGCCGGCGGCCGAGGTGCCGGATCCCGCCCGTCTCGAGGTCCGCACCGTGGTCTCGGGGGAGGCGATGCAGCACGGGCGGGCCGCCGACATGCTCTTCCCGATCGGCGAGCTCGTGGCCGAGCTCTCGCGGGCAACCACGCTGCTCGCGGGCACCGTGCTCCTGACGGGCTCCCCGAGCGGGGTGGGCCACGCCCGCACCCCGCCGCGGTACCTCGCCCACGGCGACGAGGTGACGGTCACGCTGGAGCTCGACGGCCGGGTGCTGTCGCGGGTGCGGAGCCCCGTCGTCGACGCGGACTGAGATCCGGCGGGGATCACGCGGCGTGGCGGCACGGTCGCCGGGGCTCGAGCCGTGGCCGTGGCCGCGGCGGGGACCGGCCCGCGCGCCGGCCGGACCGCGGCGGACGTGGCCGATTCGGTGCGGCGTCAGCGCCCGGGCTCGGCCGGGCTCGTGCCGCGGATCACGGACAGGGCGGTCGGCCAGTCGGCCGGGTCCACGCGCAGGACCGCGCCGTACCGGCCCGCGAACGACACCGCCTCGATCGCCGCCACGTTGACGCCCGCCCCGGCCACCTGCTCGAGGATGTGCCGCAGCGCGCCCGGCTCGTCGACGCCCTCGACGTAGATCACCGGCTGCTCGGTGACCGCGAGATCGGCCGAGCGGGCGAACTCGCGGAACTGGTCGGCGGACTCGGCCACGCAGTCGACGATCGCGCGGTCGCCCGGCGCCTCGGGCGTGGCGCGGATCGAGAGGAGGTTGACGTCGGCGGCCCGCAGCCGTCCGGCGAGGGCGGCGAGCTCGCCCGGCCGGTCGGGCAGGGCGAAGGTGAAGTCGCTCGCGATGGTGGCCGCCCGCATGTCGGCAGGATACCGCGGGAGTGGGGCGGGGCCGGACGCCGCGGACGGGCCGAGCCGCCAGGGTGGCGACGGGCGCGGCCTTGCGGAGCGGTGCGCGGGTCCGGCGCGCCGCTCCGGCGGGCGGCTCGCGCCGCGCTTCTCGGACCGCCCGGCGGCCCCATGTGGCCGCCGACGCGGCCTTTCGCGCCGTTCCGCGTGAGATGCGGGTCCGTGGCCGCTAGGGTCTGCGGACCCGGAGCCGGAAGAAGGAACCCGTCCATGCCATCGCCTCGTCGTCACCGCCCGTCCGCCGGTCGCCGCTCGCCCGCGACCGCCCTCGTCGCCGCCGCGTCCGTCGCCGCCGTCCTGCTGCCCGCCGCCGTCGCCCCGCCCACGGCCGCGGCCGCGGGGGACGATCCGGCGTTCCTCGAGCTGTTCCTCGTCGACTTCGAGGGGCTCGAGGAGGGCACCATCCTGTCGGACCAGTTCGCCTCGCTCGGGGTGAGCTTCTCGATGGCGGACGGTTCGCCCGAGGGCCCGGTCGTGGCGGTGTCCGGTCCGCCGGTCGTGGCCTTCGTCGGGGCGGGGGACGACGCGCCCATGGCCTCCGGCGAGGCGGCCCTCACGGATCCGGTGGTCGACGGCGACCCGTTCGCCCCGGCCGCAGTCCGCATGGACTTCGATCCGCCGGTGACCTCGGTGCGGTTCTTCGTGACGGACATCGACGCGACCGACGCCTTCCTCGCCACCGCCCGGGCCGGGGACAGGGTGGTGGACACCGCCTCGGCGACGGTCGGCGATCCGGGCGCCGGCAACGGCCAGAGCGCGCCCGTCCTGCTGCAGGATCCCGAGGGAGGGATCACGTCGGTCGTCCTCGAGCCCACCGGCGGCGAGATCGTGGGCTGGGCCCTGGACTTCCTCACCTTCACGCGTCCGTGCCCCGAGGGGACGTGCGGCCCGCGGGTGCGGATCGCCCAGGAGACGGCCCCCGGGGCGGGCGACTTCGTCCCGCGGGGCGAGCTGCTGGCGTTCCCGTGGTCGGGCGACGCCGCGAGCTTCTACGCGTACGACGTCCCCGAGGGCGAGTCGTGGAACGGCCCGCTGGGGCTCGAGCCCGACCGCTCGGTCCTGGTCCTCGGCAACACGGTCGAGGGCCTGGTGCTGGCGCTCGTCCACGATCGCGCGGTCCCCGACGACCCGGACGGCGGCGAGGCCGAGACGCGGATCCGGGTCCTCGGCAGCGAGACCGCCTCGATCCTGGTGCGGGACGACCCCTTCCTCGACGCCTACGGCGAGGACCCGGATGGCGTCGAGTTCACGGCCCGGCACCGGTGGGACACCTGCTGCACCGACGGATACGCGGTAGGGCCGCTGCTCTGCGGCGCGCGGGCGTTCGTGAGCTTCGACGACGTGGACGGCGATCCGGGCACCCCGACGATCGAGGGGCTGGACTCGTGGGTCGCGGCGTCGGCCGACGGGGGGCTGATCGAGCTGGCCCTCGAGCCGGGCCGCCGCGTGCGGCTGACGGTGGTCCCGGACGCCGCCTGCCCCGCGGACCTGAACTGCGACGAGCAGGTCACGCTCGCCGACCTGCTCATCCTGCTCTCGAGCTGGGGCCCGTGCGACCAGTGCATCGCCGACATCGACGGCGGCGGGGCGGTCGGCTTCGAGGACCTCGTGCCGCTGCTCTCGCAGTGGGGTCCCTGCTGAGCCCGGCCGCGTGCGGCTCCGCGGGGGCCGCGGCGCTGCTCCGACGGCACGGCGGCCCGTCGGCGCCGCGGACGTGCGGTCGCCCGGGCGGCCGGGCGCCCGGACGCGCCGCCGACGTCCGCCCGCCGGCCCCCGACGCACGACGCCCCCGCCGCGGCACGGAGCCGGGGCGGGGGCGTCGTCGTTCGGGCGGCGGCGCGGCCGGGGGCCGGGTTCAGCTCGCGCCGGTGACGCTCACTCC
>CAYLNM010000235.1:0-4846 GCA_964385045.1 uncultured Isosphaeraceae bacterium | reverse complement strand
GCCCGGCCGCCGGCGCCGTCCGCGGCGGCCGCCGCCGCCTCCGCGTCGCCGCCCCCGCCCTCGTCCTGCTCGCCGCCGCCGGGCCGCTCGGCGTCCCGGCGGAGCCCGCCGCGGCCCAGGTCGTCGAGAGTCAGGTCTACGTCGACGACTCGACCCGCGCGCACGACCTGCTGCTGCGGGCGATCGAGCAGGCCGAGGACAACCCCGGCGAGTCCGTGCGCACGCTGCAGGAGCTGCTGGACCGCTTCCGCGACCGCCTCGTGCCGCAGTCGCCGTCCGAGCCCGATCGCTTCACCAGCGTGCGTCGCCGCGCGCTCGGGGTACTTCGCGACGAGCCGGGCCTGCTCGAGCGACATCGCCTCGTCGAGCGCGGCGAGGCCGAGCGCCTCCTCGAGGCGGGCGACCTCGAGCGGCTCGTGGCCACGCGTCCGCTCACCGCACCGGGGCTCGAGGGCCTGCTGCGTCTCGGACAGGCGGCGCTCGAGGCGGCCCGCTTCGACGAGGCGCTGCGGCGACTCGAGGAGGCGTCCCGCCATCCCGACCTCGGCGCGGACGCGGACGCGGCGGCGGCCACCTGGTCGATGATCGGCCTCGCCGCGCACTACGCCGCCCTCCGCCCCGACGCGACGCCCGAGTCCGCCGCCGCCCGCCGGGCGCTCCGCGACCGGGCGGTGCGCACGCTCTCGGGGCTCGGTCGCCCCGCCGCCGGCCCGCTGGCCGCGTTGGAGTCGCTGGTGGCCGCGGACGGGGCCGACGTCCGGACCGCGTCGGGCCCGATGGACCGCCCCGGCCCCCTCGAGTTCCGGCGGGCCGCGGGCGAGGTCATCTGGGGCATCGACCCGAGCCGCACGCCGCCCGTCCTCGACGACCCCGCCGGCCTCGCCGACGACGTGGACCCGATGCTCTCGCGGACCGCGGCCTCGATCGCGGACGACCGCGTCTTCGTGTCCGACGGCGTCCGCGTGCTCGCGGTCGACCGCTTCACCGCCCGACCCGCGTGGGACCAGCCGTACGTGGACGCGGGCTCCCGCGAGATGCTCCGCGAGGACTCGATCGGCCTGCGGCCGGTGGCGGTGTCGGGCGACGCCGTGATCGCCATCACCGGCTGGGCGTCCACCGACCGCTTCAGCTCGAGCAACACCGCGTCGATCGTCCGGCTCGACGCGGCGACCGGCCGGCGGGTCTGGCGGCGCCGCATCAGCCGGCTCGGCGGCGTCGAGGAGTACGAGGGCCTGTTCCCCCACGGTCGCCCGTGGATCGCGGGCGGGCGCGTGCACGTGCTCGCCCGGCGGGTCACCAACGAGCGGCTGCTGAGCTCCTACGTCGTCACGCTGGACCTCGAGACCGGGAATCCGATCTGGGTGCGGCACGTCGCGAGCGTGGGCACCCGGCTGCCGGTGGACAAGCCGGTCACGAGCCTCCGACTCGACCGCGGCGAGCTCTTCGTCGCCACCCCGGTGGGGGCGACCGCGGCCCTGGACGCCGCGACCGGCGAGTTCCTCTGGCTCGTGCGCTCGAGCGTGCCCCCGATCCTGCTCGGCCCCCGCGAGCATCCCTTCGAGGTGGGCGAGCCGATCATCGTCGACGACCGTCTGGTGACGATCCGACCGGATCGGGCCGCGATCGAGGTCCGCTCCCGCGAGGACGGACGGCTCGAGCGGGCCGTGGCGATCGGCCCCGACACGCCCTGGGGCGAGCCGGACTACCTGCTGACCGACGGCGACCGCATCCTCGCGGTGGCCGACGACGTCCGCGGCTTCGACGCGGACCTGCTCGAGGCGCCGCTCTGGCGGGTGCCGCGCGATCCGGACGACGCCATCGCCCCGATGAGCCGGATCCCCGGGGCGGGCGGCGGGGGCGGCGAAGGCGGCGGAGGCGGCGGAGGCGGCGGAGGCGGCGGAGGCGGCGGCGCCGCGGATGATCCGATCGCGAACGGCCCGGGCGTGCCGGCCCCGCCCGCGGCGGTGCCCGGCCTCGTCACCGGCGGGGTGGTGGACGACGTCGTGATCGCCGGCCGCGTGCTCGTCGCGGGACCGCACCTGCTGGTGCCGACCGACGCCGGCCTGCTGGTGGTCGACGCCGAGACGGGGGCCGAGCTCGACCGGCTGCCGATCGGCCCCGGCGGGGCGCCCGCGGCCAGCGGCGCTCAGCTCGTCCTCGCCGGCCCCGAGCGCACGCTCAGCTGGATGTCGCTGGAGCTGGCCGAGGACCTGCTGCGGACGCGGATCGCCCGGCTGCCCGACGAGCCCGGGCCCCGGCTGTCGCTGCTGCGGCTCGCGGTCCGGGTGGGCCGGCTCGGGCTCGTCCTCGACACCGCCGGCTTCACGCTCGAGGCGGTGCGGACGCTCGATGCCGCCGCCGCCGCCCCCGCCCGCAGCGAGCTCTTCGCGGTGCTGCTCGCGGTGGAGCCCGACCGGCTCCTCTCGACCGAGGCCGACGGGGACCGCTTCTTCGACCTCATGCTCGAGGTGGCGGCCCGCCCGGACGAGACGATCGCGGCCCACCTTGCCCGCGGCGACTGGCTCGCCGGTCGCAATCCTGCGCGGGCGATCGCCGCGTGGCAGCGCATCCTCGCCCGGCCGGCGCTGGCCGGGACGCCCCGGACCGAGGGCGATCGCATCCGCCTCGCCCGCGACTGGGCGGTGGCCCGCATCGTCCGGCTCGTGCGCGAGGCCGGCGATCCGGCCCGCGTGGCGGCCGACGCCCTCGCCGCCGCCGCCCTCGAGCGGGTGATCGCGGTGGCCGGGGCCGAGGCCGGGGCCGGGGCCGCCGACGAGCCCGGCCCGCCGGCGGCGGAGCCGGCGCCGGAATCCGCCCCCGCCGCGCCGGGCGACGCCGCGCTCGCCACCGTGCCCACCGCCCGCCTCGAGACCTTCGCCGCCGCGTGGCCCTTCGCCGACGCCGGTCGCCGGGCCGCGGTCGAGTCGGCCCGCCGCCACCTCGCGGCGGCCGAGCCGCGGCGGGCGGTGGCCCTGCTCGTCGGCCTCTACCGCGAGATGCCCACCGCCGAGCGGGCGGCCGCGGTCCTCGGCCTCGCCCTCGACGCGATGGTCGCCGCCGACCGCCCGGACGACGCGGCGGTCCTCGCCGACGCGGTGGACGCCCGCCACCCCGGCCTGCCCCTCGCCCGCGCCGCCGGCGAGCCCCGGCCCGCCGGGCACTGGATCGACGGCCGCGCGTGGGCGGCGGCCGCACGCCGCACCGCCGCCGCCGACGACGACGACGACGACGACGACGACGACGCCCGCTCCGCCCCTCCCGCCCCCGGCTTCTCCCTCCGCCCGCCGCCGCCCCCGCCGCTCGGTCCCCCTCCGCGTCTCGCCGACGTCGCCGCGGTCGTGGACGCCCCGGTGCTCCCCCGCGTCGGCCGCCGCGACGACCTGCCGACCCGCGGCTTCCGCGCCTCGCCGCGGCTGCTGCACGACGGCGACGCGGTGATCCGTCTCGACGCCGAGACCGGCGAGCCCGCGTGGCGCACCGAGCTCGTGGCGACCGAGGTCGAGCTGCTCGAGGCCGACGGCGAGACGATCCTGCTGTGGACCGGCGATCGCGTCGGCGCGCTCGGGATGCGGGAGGCGGCCGCGGTCGTCGCCCTCGACGCGGCCACGGGCGACGTGCAGTGGACCACGCCGCCGATCGACGAGCTGCTGCCGCCGTCCGTGGGCGGCGACCGCACCGCGACGCGGATGCCCAACCGCTTCCCGTTCTCGCCGGACGAGGTGATCGTCCGCGTGGACGGCCCGCGGATCCTGCTCGCCCGCCGGACCGGCGCGATCGTCTGCCTGGACCGCACCTTCGGCGACGCGGTGCTCTGGTCGCTCGAGACCGGCCTCGAGCAGCTGCACGAGCTGGAGGTCTCGCCCCTGGGGATCCTCGCCTCGGGCTCCCGCCGCCGGGCCGGCCGGCCGCTGCCGCAGCACCTCGTGATCGACGCGCTCGACGGCTCGGTCCGGGCCCGCCTCGAGGGCTCGGAGCTCTTCGGACCGGCGTGGCTGCGGGGCGACGGGCTCGGCACCGTGGTGGCCGGCTCCGAGGCCGGCCTCGTCGGCATCGACCTGCTCACCGGCCGCCGCCGCTGGATCCTCACCGACTACGCGGCCCGCAGCACCGGCGGCGCGGTCCGCCGCGGGGCGGCGCTGGTGCTGCAGGACATCGCCGGCGATCTGCGCCGCCTCGACCCGATCGGCGGTCGCCTCGGCCCCGCGTTCTCCGAGACCTCCGATCGCGGCGGCGCCCCGAGCGGCGGCGGGGCCGTCACCGGGCACGATCGCGACCTGCTCGTGCGCAGCCGCGAGCGGCTCGTCCGCTACGCTCCCGACGGCCGCGTGCTCGGGGCCGACGCGATCGCCGGCATCATGGAGCCCGCGTTCCGCCGCCTGCACGCGGTGACCGAGGACGGGTGGATCCTGCTGCTCGCCCAGATGCGACGCAGCGATCCCGACGACGCCGACCGCGGCGACCGGCGCGGCCCCACCTTCTACGCCTACCGCGTCCACGTCCTCGCCCCCGACGGCCGGGTCATGGACGACGTCGTGGACCTGCAGCCGATGGTGCGGCCGATCCTCGAGATGGAGGTGGCGGGCGACCTGCTGCTGCTCGGCACCGCGAGCGAGACGCTGGTGATCCGGCTCGAGCGGCCGCGGGCGGGCTGAGCCGCCGGACCGGGCACGGCGCCCCCGGGGTCCCGTGAGCGCCGCCGCCACCCCGGTCGCCCGGTCGCCGCGGGACCCCCAGCCCCCCGGCCCGGTCGATCGCCGCACGGTGGCGGTCGTCCGCCGCGCGGCGATCGCCCCGCGGTCACGGGCCGCTGCCGTCGAGCCGTCCGTCGTTCCGGTCCCCCGTGCGT
>CAYLNM010000234.1:0-4875 GCA_964385045.1 uncultured Isosphaeraceae bacterium | reverse complement strand
CCCCCCACACGTCCTGGGGGCGGGGGGGCGGGGTGCCGGGGATGACGTGTCGCGGTCACGGTGTCGGGATCGGGGTGCCGCGGGCCGCTCGCCGCGGACGCCGGGGGGCCGCGGGGGGGGCCGTCTCTCGCCCGCACGGCTCGCCGCGCCGGTCTCTCCGCCGGTCGGCCCCGGTCCCGCCGCGCCCGTCTTCCCGGGCCCTCCGCCGATCTGGCAGGCCGTCCGCCGGGGGTCTCCCGCCGCGGCGGGGGCGTCGCGCGGCACCCCGTCCCACGCGCCCGGGAGGGGCCCTCCCCGACCCCGGATCGGGCCGGGATCCCCGGTGGCCGGCTGGCACGCTCCTTGCCAATCGTCCTTCGTCGTCGACGGGTCGACCGACCCGGCGGACGATGCCTCACCCGTGGCGGAGCCGGCCCCTCGGCCCGCCCGCGGGTCGGGGGGGAACCCCAGGACGCAGGAGTCAGCCCATGTCGAAGATCATCGGCATCGACCTCGGAACGACGAACTCGGTGGTGGCCGTCATGGAGGGCGACCAGCCGAAGGTGCTCATCAACTCCACCGGCAACCGGACGACCCCGTCCGTGGTCGCCCTGACGGAGAAGGGCGAGCGGCTCGTCGGCCAGCCCGCCCGGCACCAGCAGGTCACCAACCCGAAGAACACCCTCTTCTCCATCAAGCGCTTCATGGGCCGCCGCGCGAGCGAGGTCGAGAGCGAGGAGAAGATGGTGCCCTACGAGGTCCTCGGCGAGGACGGCGACTTCGTCAAGGTCCGCGTCCGCGACAAGGAGTTCACCCCGCAGGAGATCAGCGCGATGACCCTGCAGGAGCTCAAGAAGACCGCGGAGGACTACCTCGGCGAGGAGGTCACCCGGGCGGTGATCACCGTCCCGGCGTACTTCAACGACTCCCAGCGGCAGGCGACCAAGGACGCGGGCGAGATCGCCGGCCTGACCGTCGAGCGGATCATCAACGAGCCGACCGCGGCCGCCCTGGCCTACGGCCTCGACAAGAAGACCAACGCCCGCATCGCGGTCTTCGACCTCGGCGGCGGCACGTTCGACATCTCGATCCTCGACGTGGGCGACGGCGTCTTCGAGGTGCTCGCCTCCAACGGCGACGGCCACCTCGGCGGCGACGAC
The DNA here is from genome assembly GCA_964385045.1 of uncultured Isosphaeraceae bacterium. GTDB lineage: Bacteria > Planctomycetota > Phycisphaerae > Phycisphaerales > SM1A02 > CAYLNM01. The sequence goes on along the minus strand of CAYLNM010000234.1, from coordinate 3,736 downwards.
TTCGACCAGCGGATCATCGACTTCGTGGCCGAGGAGTTCCGCAAGACCGAGGGCATCGACCTCCGCGAGGACGCGATGGCCCACCAGCGGCTCAAGGAGGCGGCGGAGAAGGCCAAGATCGAGCTCAGCCAGCAGCTCGAGACCACGATCAACCTGCCGTTCATCACCGCGGACCAGAACGGTCCCAAGCACCTGCAGCAGACGATCACCCGCACCAGGTTCGAGACGATCTGCGAGGACCTCTTCGACCGGCTCCGCGAGCCCTGCAAGACGGCCCTCGCCGACGCGAAGCTCGAGGCGGGCAGGATCGACGAGGTGGTGATGGTCGGCGGCTCGACCCGCATCCCCAAGGTGCAGGAGATCGCCAAGCAGATCTTCGCCACCGAGGAGCTCGACAAGTCCATCAACCCCGACGAGGTGGTGGCGATCGGGGCCGCGATCCAGGGCGGCGTCCTCCAGGGCGACGTCAAGGACGTGCTCCTGCTCGACGTGACCCCGCTGTCGCTCGGCGTCGAGACCCTCGGCGGCGTGATGACCAAGCTCATCGAGAAGAACACCACCATCCCCACCAGCCGCAAGGAGACCTTCTCCACCGCGGCCGACGGGCAGACCTCGGTGACGATCCACGTCCTCCAGGGCGAGCGCGAGTTCGCCAAGGACAACCGCACCCTCGGGCAGTTCGACCTCACCGGCATCCCGCCGGCTCCCCGCGGCACGCCGCAGATCGAGGTCGAGTTCGCGATCGACGCCAACGGCATCCTGGAGGTGACCGCCACCGACAAGGCCAGCGGCACGTCGGCGGACATCAAGATCACCAACTCCGGCGGCCTGCCCGAGGACGACATCGAGCGGATGAAGCAGGAGGCCGAGGCCCACGCCGAGGAGGACAAGGCCCGCCGCGAGCTCGTCGACCTCAAGAACCGGGCCGAGCAGATGGCCTACGCCACCCGCAAGAGCCTCGAGGAGCACGGCGAGAAGGTCTCGCCCGACGTCCGCAGCCAGATCGAGTCGGCCGTCTCGTCGGTCGAGGAGAAGGCCAAGGGCGACGACAAGGATGCCATCGAGGCCGCCCTGAAGCACCTCAGCGACACCTCGATGGAGCTCGGCAAGGCGGTCTACGAGTCCACCGCGGCCGAGGCCGGCGGCGGGGCGGGGGCCGCGGATGCCACGGCCGGCGGCGGCGAGCCCGCGGGCTCGACCGACGACGACGTCATCGACGCCGAGTACGAGGTCAAGGACGACGAGAAGAAGTGACCCGTGGCCGCCGCGCGATGCGGCGACCGCTCCGGACGACGCGAGGCCCCCGGCACCGATGGTGTCGGGGGCCTCGTCGCGTTCGGGTCACCATGGACGTCGGGTGGGCGTTCGTCTCCTGCGTGGGCTGACGCCCGATGTGACGCGCTCCTCCCGCCGCGAAAGGAGGCCGGTGATCATGGCGGCCACTCGAAGCCGCGATCCGGAAGGCTCTCGCGGTGCGACTGGCGGAACTGCTCGGCGAGCTCGCGGTAGCTCCGGCCGCTCAGGGTATACGCCTTCACTTCCCGCAGGTACGGCTCCAGCGAGACGTCATCCGTCGTCGGCGTCGGGCCCGGGGGTTCGAGACCCAATGCGCGGAAGCTCTCCGCGACGGCCGTCCACGCCGCCATGTGCGCGGCACGTCGGGTGACGAGCCGGTCCGCTCTCTCGGCGAGGAGTGCCAGTCGCAGGTTGTACTCGTCCGGTCTCGATGCCAGGACCGTCGTCCAGTGTTCCCGTTCTGCCTCGACGAGCTCCAGCGACATCGCGTGGGTACGGCTTCGGTGCTGGTCGGCGATCGTCGCGATCCGAGTTCGGAGTTCAGCCGGAAGCGCACGATCGGTCGCGAGGGATTCGAGGGTCGAGGCGGGCGAGACCGGGTCGGTCCACAGCGACCCGAACGAGACCGACCGCCAGCGTTCACGAAGCCGTGGCCCGAGGGCGTCCGGAAGCCAGGCCTCGAGGGCGTCGATCAGCGATTGCTCCGCTCGAGCGAGCGCGAGGCCGGACTCGATCAGCTCCTCGGTCCACTCGCCGCGGGCTGACTGTGCCTCGATGCGGAGCGCTTCGCTGCGAGGGCGGTCGTGGCGCTTGACGAGCGACCGTTCCCAGAGCGCGTCCAGCATCCGCACCCGCGCCGGGAGTGAACGTTCGACGGCGGCGTGGAACTGCTCCGCACGGCTGACGAACTGCAGCACGCTGTCTCTGAGCTCGCCCGGGCGACCGAGATCCTGCCAGAGGTCGGCCAGATTGCGACAGGTCGAGGATCCATCGGGAGCCGACTCCGCAAGCACCTCGACGGCGAGGTCGAGAGGGCCTGCGCAACCGAACCAGACGGCGTCGTGTCGGGGCCTTGCGTGCTCCGCCGACCGCGTGAGCCACCAGCCGTCGAGCAGCGAAGTGTCCCGGCCGACGGCATCCACCCACTCGTCGCGGAGCCGGGCGTCGAGGGCGATGGCCTCGCGGCGGAAGGCCGAGTACGCCTCGAGAGCGTCGCCGGCGGCCGGAGCGACCGGGCCGCGCCCCGGGAGATCGTTCTGGATCGCGACGAGCTCCCGCCGAAGCTGATCGGCTCGCTCCTTGAGCGGGGTGATCGTGGCCGACCATTGGGCGGCGTAGCGATCGAACGCGCGGCGTGCGCGATCGCGATTCTCCGCTTCGGCGTTCGAGGTTTCGATCGCGCAGCGTGCCGCGGTGCGGGAAACCGCCTGCCACGGAGATGGCACGGGTGCGGCGTCATTCGGACCCGCGGCAACGACGACGTCGGCCACGATGCCGATGACAAGCAGGGCGAAGACGTGGGTGTAGCGTGCATGAAGCCGACGCGCTGCCACCGGCGATCCGGTCGTCATGGAGTCGTTCCCCTGGGTTTCGCGGGCGATCCGGCGGACGCATCGTCACGCCGTGGCCTCGCCCGGCAGGACGTCACCGCCTGATGCGGCCGATGAGCGTGCATCGGTCGGTCGTGCGGCGGAAGTCGTCGCGACGGTCGAGCAGCTCGGCACGCACACGCCCCAGCCTCGCGAAGGCGGACTCGAAGCGTCCGCGGTCGTCGGCGTCCGACGCTCCCTTCTCCGCAATGGCGAGCGCCTCGTCGATGGCCGTCAAGGCAGCCGTGATCCGATCGACCATGAGCTCGGCAAGCTCGTCGCAGGTCTCCGGGCAGCCGTCGTAGGGATTCGCGCTGCGGCGAACCGACTGGACATGGCACGCGAGATAGACGTCCTGCAGTTCGAAGGCGTAACGCTGGTCGTCCCGCTGCTGGCGACTCGTGAGCTCGCGGATCAAGCGGCCCGCCGCGGACGGCGACGCCGTGGCCATGCTCTCGAGCGCAGCCACGGGTTCGTCCATCGGGCCGATGGCAGGTGGAACGGTACCGGAGAGCCAGTCGCGCAGCATGGCGTCCGAGACGCCCGGAATGCCGGCGGAGACGATGTCGCGAACGAGGCGCCGGTTCATGTCCAGGAGGTCCTCGGCGCGGTCGACGGTCGATGCGGCAATGAAGAGGAGACCGTCCGAAGGATCTCGCATCGTGTCTCCGATGCGTGCCTCCCGGCCGCTGAGGATCAGTCGAGACCCGGCGATCGTCTCGCCGTGGAGGCGGGCGACCTCCCGTGCCGTCGGCCCGGCAGAGGCGGAATGCCGCTCGAGGATGGCGTCGAGGAAGCGGAACGTGTCAATGAGAATGAGGCGCGCGGGTGAAGGAAAGTTCGAGATCCTG
>CAYLNM010000233.1:3519-4919 GCA_964385045.1 uncultured Isosphaeraceae bacterium | reverse complement strand
GCCCCGATCCCAGCCCCGATCCCAGCCCCGATCCCAGCCCCGATCCCAGCCCCGATCCCGACGTCCTGCGTCCGGCCCGGGGCCTTCGAGGCTTCGAGCCCGCCCATCCGACGCCGCACGAGCCCGCCGCGGCGGACGCGTCCGGCGGCCGGGGCCCGGACGCGCGGCCTCCGACCGCGATGCAGGCGACCGAGGTCCCCATGGTGCCGACGGACGAGCCGAGCGACCTGCGCCGCCCGCTCGTGCCCGCCGGCGGCCCCGGCCATGGCGCGTCGCGGCGCACCGACGAGGGCGGCTGGTCCGCGTCCGCGCCGCCGCCGCCGCCGTCGACCGGTGAGCCGCCGGCATCCGCGCCGCCCCCGACCGGTGAGCCGCCGCCGGACGCCCCGCCGCCGCTCTCGTTTGCCGAGGCGGTACGGGCGCGCGAGGAACGCTACGAGGCCGAGAACCAGCCGGCCGAGCCGCTGGGCGACATCGATCTCGTCGAGGCCGTGCTCGGCGGGGGCGGACGCATCGGTCCCGTCGCGGTTCGGCTCGTCCGCGAGCAGACCGGCTGGGACGACCTCGCGTTCCACCTCGAGGAGCCCGCGTCGGCGGATCCCGACGTGGCCCGCGCCGAGGTGGCCGACGAGGGCCGGCGATTCGGCACCCTGGAGAGCCGCGTCGCGGGCGCGGAGGAGCTCGAGCTCTGGGCGGGCTGGCTGGCGCGGTGGCTCGAGCTGGGGCGCCGGCACGAGCTCTTCCGCACCGAGTCCCGCACGGACGAGCTGACCGGGGCCGCGAATCGCCGCGCGATGTTCGAGTTCCTCGACCGCGTGCTCCGCGAGGCCCGGGCCCGCCGACGTCCGGTCACGGTCATGGTCTTCGACATCGACGACTTCAAGCGGTTCAACGACGACCACGGGCACGAGGCGGGCGACGTCATCCTCCGCGAGACCGTCGCCCTGCTGAAGTCGGTGACGCGGCGGGCGGACCTGGTGTGCCGCGTCGGCGGCGACGAGTTCGCGGTGGTCTTCGCCGACCTCGAGGGACCGCGGACCGCGGGCTCGTCGATGGTCGAGGACGTGAGCGTGATCGCCCGCCGCTTCCAGCAGCAGGTCGTTCGCATGCGATTCCCGCGGCTCGGACTCGACGCCCCCGGCACGCTGAGCATCTCCGCCGGGCTCGCGAGCTACCCCTGGGACGGCTCCGACCCGGCCTCGCTGCTGCGGGTCGCGGATCGCCGGGCGCTCGAGTCCAAGCGCCGGGGCAAGAACCACATCACCTTCGGGCCCGGCGTCCCGCTGCTCGAGTCGGGCGACGAGCACGACGCCGGGTACGACGAGGGGACCTGACCGGGCGCCGGGCGCCGGGCGTCGCGCGCCGGGCGTCGCGCGCCGGGCGTCGCGCGCCGGGCGTCG
>CAYLNM010000233.1:0-3419 GCA_964385045.1 uncultured Isosphaeraceae bacterium | reverse complement strand
CGGGCGTCGCGCGCCGGGCGTCGCGCGCCGGGCGTCGCGCGCCGGGCGTCGCGCGTCGGGCGCCGGACGTCGCGCACCGGGCGTCGCGCGTCGGGCGCCGGACGTCGCGCGTCGCGCGTCGAACGTCGCGCGTCAGGCGATCGTGATCGACTCGTCGAGGTACACGTCCTGGATCGCGTTCAGCAGCCGGATGCCCTCGTCCATCGGACGCTGGAACGCCTTGCGGCCGCTGATGAGTCCCTGCCCGCCGGCCCGCTTGTTGATCACCGCGGTGCGCACCGCCTGGGCCATGTCGTTCTCGCCCCCGGACGCGCCGCCGGAGTTGATGAGGCCGATGCGGCCCGCGTAGCAGTTGAGCACCTGGTACCGCGTGAGGTCGATCGGGTGGTCGCTCGCGAGCTCCGAGTAGATGCGCTGGTCGAACTTGCCGTAGGACGAGTCGCCCATGTTGAGGGCCGCGTACCCGCCGTTCTGCTCGGGCTGCTTCTGCTTGATGATGTCGGCCTCGATCGTCACCCCGAGGTGGTTGGCCTGGCCGGTGAGGTCGGCCGACACGTGGTGGTCCACGCCGTCGCGCTTGAACGCGCCGTTGCGGAGGTAGCACCACAGCACCGTCGCCATGCCCAGCTCGTGGGCGTAGGCGAAGGCCTCCGCGACCTGCCGGATCTGCCGGCCGGACTCGGGCGAGCCGAAGTAGATCGTGGCCCCCACCGCGACCGCGCCGAGGTTCCACGCCTCCTTGATCGTGCCGAACATGATCTGGTCGAACGTGTTGGGGACCGTGACCAGCTCGTTGTGGTTGATCTTGACGATGAACGGGATGCGGTGGGCGTAGCGGCGGGCCACGCTCCCGAGCACCCCGTAGGTCGTGGCGACCGCGTTGCAGCCGCCCTCGACCGCGAGCCGGACGATGTTCTCGCCGTCGAAGTAGATCGGGTTCCGAGCGAACGACGCCCCCGCGGAGTGCTCGATCCCCTGATCGACCGGCAGGATCGAGAGGTAGCCGGTGTTCGCGAGGCGACCGTGGCCGTAGATCGACTGAAGCGAACGGAGCACCTGCGGCGACCGGTCGCTCGGGGTGAAGCAGCGGTCGACGAAGTCCGGGCCCGGAAGCTGGAGCAGGTCGCGGGACACGACCGCCCGATGCGACAGCATGCTCTCGGCCTCGGCACCGAGCAGTGAAGCGGGGGACGAATCGGCAGTGGCGGTGCTCATGGGTCGTTCTCGAGTTCCGCCCCGGGGGGCGATGAGAGTCGGGTACGGGCGGGCGAAGGGTCGCGGCACGTCCTGCGACCGCCTCGGGGGTTCGTGCGGGGAGGCGCCGCCCGGCGGTCGGGGGACGACGGGTCACGGGCCGCCCGGCCGGCGACGGCCTCGGGCCCGTCGGCGACGCCTGGCGACGCCTGGCGACGCCCGGCGACCAGGACGAGCCGCCCATCGCATCGTGTCCATCGCCCGACGGTGGCCCCGAACCGACCGCCGATGATACCGAACGCCCCGCCGTCGTCCGGCGGGACCGCCCCCACCGAATCGCCCGACCTCGGGAGGCGTGACCGGGCCGGCACCCTGTCGTATCGTGGATCCGCCGAGCGGCGTGTCGGGGAGGACGTCGCGGGCGAGGCCGCTTCCGGTCGCCCGATGTCCGGGCCCGGTGCTCGGTGCCCGGTGTCGAGCTTCCGCCACGTGGCGAACGACGACCGGAGCCCGGCGGCCGATGTCGGTCGTCCGGAGCCGGCGCCCGGTGTCGAGCTCCCGGCGCGTGGCGATCAGCGACCGGCGCCCCGCGGCCGCTGCCCGCCGCTGGGGACCCGGCGGCCGCTGCCCGGTCGTCGACCCGCGGGGCGGACGATCGACGATCAAGGCCGGGTCCCCCGGCGGAGGAGCGACGGGCGATGAGCGACGAACCACGCACGACCGGCGGGCTGGCCGACGCCCCCGCTCGCGGATCGGGATTCGCGGAGGCCTGGGCGAGCCGCGCCACATGGCAGCAGATCGCCGCAGTCCTCTCGCTGGCCCTGACCGTGGTGACCGGCGGCATCGCCACGGTGCAGGCGCTCACCGCGCCGGAGGCCACCGAGATCGCGGCCCGCGACGCGGGAGCCGTCGACGCCCCGACCGGCCCCGGGATCGACCCGCAGGGGCTCTCGAGCGGTCTCTGGCAGGGCCCGATCCCGCCTCCGGAGGACGCCGCGGAGGGGCCGGGCGGCGCCGAGGATGCGGCGGCCGCGGACGCCGAGGAGGAGCTCGAGGACCCCGGATGGTCCCCGGTCCTCTTCAAGGTCGGCTTCTCCTTCTTCATGGGCTTCGCGATCGCCTTCGCGGTCCGCAGCTTCGTGCGGATCTCGCTGGTGGCGATCGGCATGATGGCCCTGATGCTCTTCGGCCTCGAGTACATCGGCCTCGTGACCGTGGAGTGGCAGATGATGGGCGACCGCTGGGACCACGCTCTGGCGTGGCTGCAGCCCCAGGTGACGAGCTTCCGCGGCTTCATCGCCGGGCAGCTGCCGTCCGCGGGGGCCGCCCTCGGGGGCCTCGTCACGGGGTGGAAGCGCGGCTGAAGCGGCCGAGCGACGAGGCACCGGGCTCGGAACGCCGTTCGAGGCACGCCCCTTCGGCCCCCGCCGCGGCGGTTGCACGTGGCCCGGGCTCCCGCAGCCCTTCGTTCACGTCCGAGGCACGCCCCCTCGGCCGCCTCCGCGGCGGCCCGGCTCCGCGGTGGGCCCCGGTGCGGGCTCGGGCTGCGGCGCCGGCCCCTCGGCGTCCTGGGAGTCGGTCGGCCTGCGCTGCCCGCGTCGGCTCGACCCGACTCGACCCGACCCCGTGGAACTCCCCGCGGCCGGGCCCCTGCACGCGCATCCCCATCGACCTCCGCATCCGCACGAGACGATCCCGGCCCGAGGTCGCTCGCCCGCTCGTGTCGGCATTGGCCGACGCCGGCGTCGCACGAGTCCACCCGTGTCCCCCGACCATGCCCGCGTCCCTCGGAGTGGCATCGGCGAGACGGCGGAGTCGGCGACGAAGAGCGAAGCGCGGATCGTCGCGTGAAGCCGGGACGGCGGCGACGGGACCGCGACCGGTGGCCGAGCAGAGGAACGGGCTGGGCCGCCTGAACCGCGTTCCCAGCTCGAGAGGGCGACCGGAGGCCCAGCAGGCACAAAAAAAGAGCACCCCTCGTCGGGTGAGCGACGAGGGGTGCTCCAATATGCAAGGAACAGTGGATACTGCTTCACGACACGTTGCCATGCCGCTATCCGGCGATGCCGGACGAGGGTGCGTTGACTTGCTCGGTGAACATCTCTGTTCGGAACCGGAGGTTGTCGCCGAAGCACCACTGCTTCGGACGGGCCGGTTCACGGCCGAGTCCAAGGAAATCCCTTAGAAAGGAGGTGATCCAGCCGCAGGTTCCCCTACGGCTACCT
>CAYLNM010000232.1:0-4980 GCA_964385045.1 uncultured Isosphaeraceae bacterium | reverse complement strand
GGCGCCTCGGCGGGCCCCGTGGCGGGTGCAGCGGCGGCGGCGGGTGCGGCGGCCAGGGCGGCGGGCCCCGCAACGGGTGCAGCGGCGAGGGCGGTGGCGGCGCGGGCGGAGGCCTCGCCGCGGCGACGGCGAGCACGGCGGCCACGGCCTCGTCCGCAAGGACAGCGTGCGCCGGCACACCCGCACGAATGCGCACCACACTGCCACGAATCGCGGCATGTGATCGGACCGCTCGGATGATCGGACCCTCCGAGGCGGCGCGAGGCCGTGTCCGGGATGCCCGGAGTCCGCCAACCCGACGTGTCCTCCCGATCGGGGGGCTGCCGGGGCTCAGGAGGCGTCGAGCCGGGGCGGCGACGGGTCGATCTGCTCGGCGACCCGAGGGGGAGCACTCGCCCGTGTCGTACGCCGGTGACTCGAGCCCACAGCATGACGCGCGACCTCGGAGCCGCGACCGACCTTCGTCGTCGCCTGCGCCGGTGACGCCGGTGACGCCGGTGACGCCGGTGACAGGGGGCGACACGTCCGCGGCCGGACCGGTCGGCACGATCCTTCTCACGGAGGACGGCCGGGTGCTGCACGCCGACGCCGAGGCGGGGCAGCTGCTCGGCCGGCGGCCGGACGAGCTCGTGGGTGGCCGGTGGTCGGAGCTGTCCGCTGCGGCGGTGGCCGCGCCCGCGGCCGCCCCGGACGAAGCTCCCGAGGGGGACCGCGCGGTCCCGCAGGAGAACCCTGACCACGCGGGCGACGCGGGCGACCCGAGCGGCGCTGGCGGTGCTGGCGACGTTGCGACGCCGGCGGCCGCGATCCGCGTCCGGGGACCGGTCGCCGCCGGGCAGGACGTGATGCTCACGGTCGCCGGGCGGGGGCCGGGGGACGGGCCGCGCCGCGTGCGCGTGCTCGCGCGGCCCGTGCCCGCCCTGGCCCGCGGCGCCGGGACCGACGACGGGCGCGTCGTGGCGACGCTGCTGACGCTGCTCGACGCCACGGCCGAGGCCCGCGCCCGGCAGGAGGCCGTGCGGCGGCTGCACGTGCGCGAGACCGCGCTGCGGGAGGCCCTCGGCGACGAGATGATGATCGCGGCGACCGACGTCGACGGCGTCATCCTCGACGTGAACGCGGCGATCTGCCGCCGCACGGGCTGGAGCCGCGAGGAGCTGATCGGCGGCACCTTCGACCGCCTGCGGTCGCGCCACCACCCGCCGTCGTTCTGGGCCGAGGCGTGGCGCACGATCGCCCGCGGCGAGACGTGGCGCGGCGAGGTCTGCAACCGGGCCCGGGACGGCTCGCTCTACTGGGCCGAGACCGCGATCAGCCCGCTGCGGGGGCCGGACGGCACGCCCGAAGGCTATCTCTCGGTCCAGCGGGACGTCACGGAGGCCCGGCGGACCGCGTCGGCCCTGCAGTCCACGGAGGCGGAGCTCGAACGATTCTTCGCGACGTCCGGCGACCTGATGTGCATCGTGGACATCGAGGGGCGGCTGCTGAAGGCCAACGACGCCTGGCGGCAGACCCTCGGTCACCGGGTGACGGACCTCGAGGGACGCCTCGTCCTCGAGCTGATCCATCCCGACGACCGGCCGTCGAGCGCCGCCGCCGTGGCCGCCCTCGAGCGGGGCGAGCGGATCGAGGGGTTCGTCAACCGGTACCTGACCCGTGACGGCGAGACTCGCACGATCGAGTGGCGGGCGCGGTCCGATCGTGGCCTGATCTACGCGTCGGGGCGCGACGTCACCGAGCGGATCGAGCACGAGTCGCGGCTGGCCGAGATGGCCCACCGCAACGCGGAGCTCGCCGCCGCGGTGCAGCTGTCGCCCGATCCGATCCTCGTGGTCGACGACGAGGGGCGGGTGCGGTTCGGCAACGCGGCGGCCGAGGCGCTGGACCGGTCGGTGGGGCGGACGCTGGAGATCGGCGGTCCGGGCCTGCCGTTCGCGGACGAGGTGGTCGATCCCGACGTGCCGCGCGCGATCCTGGAGACCTGCCGGGCGGGCGGCACCTGGGAGGGCGAGGTCGCGATCGCGGTGCGGGCGGCGCCGGAGGCGGGCCCCGGGCCGGCCCCCGGGCCGGAAGGTGCCGCTCCCGCGGCACGCACGTCCGAGGGCACCGCGAGCGACGGATGCGACGCGCGCGACGCACGCCACGCACACGACGCTGGCGTCGCACACGACGCTGGCGACGCACGCGACACGAGGGCCGCGGGAGCCGTGGTGTGGGCGGGTGAGCCCGCGGTCCCGCCCCGCGAGCCCGCCGTGGTCGAGGCACCGTGCCCCGACGTGCGCTGGATCGACGTCTCGGCGTCGCCGCTGATCGACGTGGACGGGCGGGTCGCCGACGTGGTGGTGGTGCAGCGCGACGTCACCGACGAGGTCGCGGCCCGACGTGAGGCCGTCTTCGCCGCCGAGGCGGCCGAGGTCCGCGCCCGCATCTCCGAGCTCCTCGCCGAGGATCGGCCGCTCGACGCGCGGCTCGCGGACGTGGCGGGGGACGTGCTCGGCATGCCGGCGGTCGCCGGTGAGGCCCGCGACGCGGCGACCATCCACGTGCTCGAGCCCGCGACCGAGATGCTGCTTCCCTACGTCGGACGGCGGGGGGACGGCACGGACGTCGCCGAACTCGGCCCGCCGCGGAGCGTGGGCGAAGGGCTCGCCGGGCGGGCCGCGCAGACGCAGGACGTCGTCGTGGAGCCCGACGGCACCGCGGTGCGGGCGGCGATCCCGCTCACGTCCGAGGGCGAGCTCGTCGGCGTCCTCGAGCTGCGAACGGCCTCGGGCCGGCTGGACGACCCCGCGGTGCGGCGCGAGCTGCTGCGGATCGGCGAGGTCATCGCCCACGCCGCGATCCGCGACCGACTCGACGACGAGCTCAAGCGGCTCGCCCGCCGCCTGCGCACGGCCACCGAGGGGGCCGGCGTCGGCGTCTGGGACCTGGACCTGCGGACGGGCGAGCTGATCTGGGACGACACGATGTTCCGGCTCTACGGCGTCGATCCCGCCACCACCCGGCCGTCGTACGACCTCTGGTCCTCCTTGCTGGTGGACGCGGACCTGCTCGAGACCCAGCGGGCGCTGCTGCAGGCGATCGAGGGGGAGGGCTCGTTCGTCGAGGTCTTCCGGATCCGGCGGCCGGACGGGACGATCCGCCACATCAAGGGCATCGGGCAGGTGGAGCGCGACGCAGCCGGCCAGCCGGTCCGGGTGGTGGGGGTCAACTCCGACGTCACCGACGAGGCGGAGGCGGTGGCGGCGCTGCGGGAGGCCCAGTCCGTCGGCCGGCTGGGCGACTGGAGCTACGAGCCGCGGACGGGGGCCGTGCGATGGTCGGAGCAGCTGTTCGCGCTGCTCGGTCGCGATCCCGACGGCGGCCAGCCGACGCTCGACGAGGTGCTGGCGATCCTGGTCCCGGCGGACGCGCGGCGGCTCGCCGACGCCCTGACCGTCGGCGCCCGCGCGGGCGATCCCTTCTCGCTCACGCTCGAGCTGACGCGGCCGGCCGGCGCAGTGCGGTTCCTGCGGGCCGAGGGCCGGGCGCGGTTCGGCCGCGGGCGGGACGTGGTCGGGCTCTTCGGCACCGCGATGGACGTGACGCAGCAGGTCGAGCGGGAGCGCGCCCTGACCGAGATCACCACCGCGCTCGACGCGGCCCACGACGCGGTGTACATGCTCGACGCGGAGACGCGGCGGTTCACGTACGCCAACCGGGCGGCGACCGAGAGCCTCGGGTGGTCGCAGGACGAGCTGCGGGAGATGACGCCGCGGGACGTGGACGCCGGCATCGGCGAGGCGGAGCTGGACGAGATCTTCGCCCCGCTGGTCGCGCGGCCGGGGCGGGCGACGGTGATCCGGCGGCGACTGCGTCGCCGCGACGGGGCGACGTTCCCGGTCGAGATCACGCTGCAGCTGGTGCCCGAGCTCGGCGGCGGCGGCCGCTTCGTGGCGGTGGCCCGCGACATCGGGGCCCAGCTCGAGGCCGAGCGCGACCTCGAGGCGGCGCGGGACGCGGCCGAGGCGGCCAGCCGCTCCAAGAGCGAGTTCCTCGCCAACATGAGCCACGAGATCCGCACGCCGATGACCGCGATCCTCGGCTACGCGGAGCTGATCGACGACGACGACGACGTGCGGCACGACCCCGAGCAGGTCTCGCAGGCGGTGCGGACGATCCGCTCCAACGCGTCGCACCTGCTCGAGCTGATCAACGACATCCTCGACGTCTCGAAGATCGAGGCGGGCCGGATGACCACCGAGCGGCTCCCGGTGCGTCCCGTCGACCTCGTGGCCGACGTGATCGAGCTCATGCGGCCGCGGGCCGAGGGTAAGGGCGTCGCGCTGCGGACCGAGTGGGCGACCGACGTGCCGGAGACGATCGAGAGCGACCCGACGCGCCTGCGGCAGGTGCTGGTCAACCTCGTCGGCAACGCGATCAAGTTCACCGAGGTGGGGTCGGTGACGATTCGCGTGTCGGCGGATGGGCCGGGGGTGGCGGGTGTGACGGGTGCGGTGAGCGGCGTGGGCGCGGCGCGTTCGGCGGGCGCGGCGGGCGCGGCGGGCGTGGGTGCGGCGGACGCGGTCCGCGCCGCGGATGCCGCCCGGGCCGCGGACGCGCCGAACGCCGCGTCCGGGTCGGGTCGCCTGCAGCTGGCGGTGATCGACACCGGCATCGGCATGAGCGAGGAGCAGCGGGCCGCGATCGCCCGTTTCGAGGCGTTCAGCCAGGCCGACGGATCGACCACGCGGCGGTTCGGGGGCACCGGCCTGGGGCTGCGGATCTCCAACTCGCTGACCCAGCTGCTCGGCGGCGGGCTGGCGGTCGAGTCCGAGCTCGGCCGCGGCAGCACGTTCACGGCGACGATCGACGCGGGGCCGGTCGCGGACGTGCGGCGGCTGCAGCCCGAGGAGGCGGCGGAGGCCGAGGCGCGACGACGGACCGGCGAGACCGCCTCGGACGTCGCCGGAACGATCCGGGCCGGCGGCGGGGGGGACG
>CAYLNM010000231.1:3099-4987 GCA_964385045.1 uncultured Isosphaeraceae bacterium | reverse complement strand
CGCAGCCCCGCAGCCCCGCCCCGCGCAAGAAAAAAGGCCCGGCCGGAACCGAAGTCCCGAGCCGAGCCCTTCCGGGGGCAAGTGGTGCGTCGCTCGTATGAGCGTCGTGCGAGGAGTCTAGTCCCTCATGGCCATCCTGTCGTCCCGAGAAACGGAGATCCGGGAGATTTTTTGCCGGCCGGCGCTCCTCCCTCGGGAGGATGGCCGACCCACGCACGATGATGGGACCTCACTGCGCATTCATCGCCCGAGAGGATCCCCGGCCGCCCGCTCGACATCGGGGCGACGGCCGCGGACGATGCCCGTCCCATGGCCCCCGCCTCCATCCTCGCGTCCCTCTACGGCCACTCCCTGGCCCTGCTCACCGACCTCTACCAGCTCACCATGGCCGCCGCGGCCTGGCGGCTGGGACGGCACGAGCACGAGGGCGTCTTCCACTTCACCTACCGCTCGAACCCCTTCGAGGGCGGGTACGCGGTGGCCTGCGGCCTGGGCATGCTCGTCGAGCACCTCGAGGGGCTCCGCTTCGAGCCCGGCGACCTCGAGTACCTCGCCACGTTGCGGGGGTCGGACGATCGGCCGCTGTTCGAGTCCGGCTTCCTCGACTATCTCGCCGGCTTCCGGCCCGAGGTCGACCTCGACGCGGTGCCCGAGGGGACGGTGGTCTTCCCCCACGAGCCGCTGCTCCGCGTCCGCGGGCCCCTGATCGCCGGCCAGATCCTCGAGACGCCGATCCTCACCATCGTCAACTTCCAGACCCTGCTCGCCACCAAGGCGGCCCGCATCTGCGAGGCCGCGGACGGAGCCCCGGTCCTCGAGTTCGGCCTGCGCCGGGCCCAGGGGATCGACGGAGGCCTGACCGCGAGCCGGGCCGCCTACGTCGGGGGGTGCACCCACACCTCGAACGTCCTCGCCGGCAAGCTCTTCGGGATCCCCGTCGCCGGCACGCACGCCCACTCGTGGATCATGAGCTTCGACGGCGAGCTCGAGGCCTTCGAGGCGTGGGCCGAGGCCATGCCCCACAACTGCACGCTCCTCGTGGACACCTACGACACCCTCGAGGGGGTGCGGCAGGCGGCGGTGGTCGGCCGGCGGCTGGCCGAGCGGGGCGAGCGGCTCGCGGGCATCCGGCTCGACTCCGGCGACCTGGCGTACCTCTCGATCGAGGCCCGCCGCATCCTCGACGAGGCCGGCCTCGACGGCGTGCCGATCGTGGCCAGCAACGACCTCGACGAGCACGTCATCACGAGCCTGCGGCAGCAGGACGCCCGCATCGCGATCTGGGGCGTCGGCACCCGCCTCGCGACCGCGTTCGACCAGCCCGCCTTCGGCGGCGTCTACAAGCTGGGCGCGTGGCGGCGGCCGGGCGGCGCGTGGGAGGACCGGGTGAAGATCAGCGAGCAGACGGCCAAGGTGTCGACCCCGGGCATCCTGCAGGTGCGGCGCTGCCTCCGCGGCGACGAGGCGGTGGCGGACATGGTGTTCGACGAGCGGCACCCTCCCGCCGAGCTCGGGACGGACCCACCGCCGGTCATCGTCGACCCGCTCGACCCCACCCGCCGCCGCCCGCTCGACGACGTCGATCGCGGCGAGGACCTGCTGCAGCCGATCTTCCGCGGCGGACGTCGGGTGGCCGACGTGCCCGACCCCACCGCCGCCCGGGCCCGTGCCCGCGCGCAGCTCGCCCGCTTCCATCCCGGCGTGCGGCGGTTCGTGAACCCGCACGCGTTCCCGGTGGGGCTCGAGGCGGGTCTGTCCGAGCGGCGGACCCGGCTGATCGTCGAGACGCGGGAGCACATGCGGCGCTGGCGGCAGCGGCGCGCCGCCGGAGGCGACGACCGTGACTGAGGACGCCGGGCGGCGAGGCCGCGACGGGAGCGGCGGCAGC
>CAYLNM010000231.1:0-2999 GCA_964385045.1 uncultured Isosphaeraceae bacterium | reverse complement strand
GACGGGCGCGACGGGCGCGACGGGCGCGACGGGCGCGACGGGCGCGACGGGCGCGACGGGCGCGGTGACCGCGAGCTCGGTCGCGGCCGCTGGCTGCGGCTGGTGGACCGCGGCGGCTGGGAGTACGCCGAGCGCGTCAAGGGCACCGCGGTCGCGTGCGTGGTGGCGGTGACGGAGGCGGACGAGCTCGTCCTCGTCGAGCAGTTTCGGCCACCGCTCGGCCGCCCCACGATCGAGCTGCCGGCGGGCGTGGCCGGCGACCTCGCCGCGCACGCCCGCGAGACCCCGGCCGAGGCGGCCGAGCGCGAGCTGCTCGAGGAGGCGGGCGTGGTCCCCGGGCCGGGGGGCCTGGTGGCGGCCCCGACCCTCGTGAGCTCCGGCGGCCTCACCAGCGAGGAGCTGCACGTCTTCGTGACCCGGGGAGCCCGCCGGGTGGCCGCCGGCGGCGGCGACGACAGCGAGTCGATCACCGTCCACCTCGTGCCGCTGGATGAGCTGGACGCCTGGGTCCGGCGGCGGCAGGCCGCGGGGGCGGCGGTGGACGGCCGCGTCTACGCGGGGTGGGCGCTGGCGCGGATGGCGGCGGGCGGCGACTGAGCGCGTCGGCCCGGCGGCCCGGCGGCCCCGGCATCGTCCCGGGCGGTCCCGCCCGGCGGACGCCCCTCAGAACCGCAGCGTCCAGCCGAGCTTCGTCGTCACCTCGGTGTTCAGCACCCGGTAGCTCGAGCCGTCGCGGTCGATCGCCTGGTTGAGGACCACGAAGAGCTCGCTGCCCGGCCGCACGATCCACCGCACGCGGCTGTTGAGCCCGATGCTGCTGGAGACGTTGTCGAACTGGGCGAACGTCGTCCACGACAGGTCCGGCGTGATGAAGACGTTGGCCCGGCCGCGGATGATCCGGGTGATGAAGTCGCCCTGCGGCAGGTCGACGTCGTTCATCTCGAACTCCGCCCCGAGCGTGAGGTTGGACGAGGTCCGCCAGGTGACCCCCAGCTCGTAGTCGACCCGCGAGCCGCCGTAGAAGTCGCCCCACCGGATCTCCGCCCCCACGTCCACCGGCCGCTTGTTGGTGCTCCCGAAGTCGAGCTCGTACCGCGTCCACCAGTAGTCGCCGGCCGGGATCACGACGCCGTCGACGATCTCGAAGTCCGAGTCGAGCCGCTCGCGCTCGCGGCTGACCGACGCCCCGAAGAAGTCGCCCGCCTCGGTCACCATCGACACCGTGCCGCCGAGATCGACCGACTCGGCGACGTTGTCGAGGTCGGTGACGGTGAAGGCGTTCACGCGGGCGTCGATCCGCCGCCACCACGTCGTCTCCTCCGGACGCCAGCGGTACCGCCAGTTGCCGAACCACTCGCGGATCCCCCGCCGCGGCACGAAGCCCAGCGCGGCGTCGAACTCCTCGCCGATCTCGGTGTAGCCCACCTGCCAGTTCACCGCGTCGTTGGGGTAGCCCAGCTTGAAGCCGTACGCGGTGTCGGCGCCGCGGGCCACGTCGTCGGCGTACTGCAGGAAGCCCGTGGCCTCCAGCGTCCGGCCGCCGGCGAGGTCGCTGGTGCGGAAGCGGAAGTCGACGCCGCCGAGCCACGAGTCGCCCCGCTCGTTCGGATCGCCGTAGGTGACGATCGCCCCGATCGAGGACTGCTCGAGGACGTTCCGGCTCACGCGGGCGACGGAGAGGTTCTTCTGCCCGAGGTCCTCCTCGTCCTGCATCAGGACGTTGAGCAGCCCCACGTTGAGGTCGTCGACCCGCCCGGTCAGCTTCGCCCCGAGCAGGATGTCGCGGGGCGTGCCGTCGGGGGCGAGGCCGATGCGGCGGCTGAAGAACGCGAGGGGATTCCGGCTCACGCCGCCGAACTCGAAGATCCCCGCGTCCTGCAGGAAGAAGTCCCGCTTCTCGGGGAAGAACAGCGGGAACCGCGTGAGGTTCACCTGCCGCTCGTCGACCTCGGTCTCGGCGAAGTCGGTGTTGAGCGTGAGGGCCAGGGTGAGCTCGGGGGTGAGCCGCAGGAAGACGTCGAGCCCGGCGTCGAGGTCCAGGTCGTCCTCGTCCGCGTCGTGGTCCCGGCTCCACGTGGCCACCCCGAAGGGCTTGACGTCCACGCCCGCCCCCTGCTGCAGCCCGGTCATCCCCTCGGCCAGGCCCGCGTCCGCCACCGACGTGATCGGGATGTCGCGGCTGACGCCCGACCAGCGGACCGCCTCGTTGCGCCGCCGGATGACGCGCTCGACGTTGAAGCCCCACGCGTCGGTGTTCGGGTTGAACGACAGCGTCTTGATCGGGATCCGCATCTCGGCGGTCCAGCCCTCCTCGTCGATGACCGAGCGGCCGTCCCAGATGCCGTCCCAGTCCTCGCGCAGGCGGTCGTTCTCCTCGATGAGGGCGTCGACCCGCGAACCGAGCGGGTTCATGCGGAACCAGAAGCCGTTGCGGCGGTCGAGGAACGGGTCCACGAGGATGCTCACCCGGTCGTCGGGCGAGAGGTTCGCGTCCCGCTTCATCTGCGAGGCGGTGATGTCCTCGGGCGTGCGGTCGAAGCAGCGGATGCCGACGTACAGATGGTCGGCGTCGACGAGCAGCCGGACCTCGGTGCGCTCCGACGGCGGGTCGCCCTCGCCGGGGTCGACCTGCCGCAGGTCGTCGATCACCCCGGCGGTGGCCCACGCCGGATCGTCGAGACGTCCGTCGATGACCGGCGGGTCGTCGGTGCGGACCACCCGGACGCGGGGCACGTCCGCGAGCGCCCGCGGTCCCGTGGCGAGGGGGCGTCCCCGGTCGTCCTCCGACGCGGCGCCGGCGGGCGGCCGCGACGTGGCCTCGCCCGCGGGCGGCGTGGCCGAGGCCCGAGGCGCGGCGTCGGGCGGGGCGAGGGCGACCGCGTCGGCCGTCGTGCCGATGCCCGCGGCCAGCGGTGGACGGGGGCCGGGCCCGCCGAGCGCGGCGCGGAGGCGGCGGGCGCGGCGAGGACCGACGGCGCGGCGGCGGCCAGAGCGAGGGC
>CAYLNM010000230.1:0-5003 GCA_964385045.1 uncultured Isosphaeraceae bacterium | reverse complement strand
GAGCTCGGGGCGGACGGACGCGGAGGATGGATCCGCGCGGGCGGCCCGGGCGGACGGACCTCGGCGAGGTCGCACCAGCGGTCCCACGACCGGCTCCTCCCGGCGGCTCATCGGCACGGTGGAGCGGCGGGGCCAGCCGCGCATCGATCGCCGCCCGCGGCCGGGCTCGTCGCGACGGCACGTGGTGGTCCGGCCCCCGCGCGGCGACACCGACGGGTCCGGAAACCCGTCGTCGCCTCCGCACCGGCGGCGGGCGGCCGCCGGCCGTCAGTCGGTGTCGGCCGACGCCCCCGCGGACGCGTCGCCGCGGTCGTCCTCCGCGTCGTCCGCGTCGTCCGCGTCGTCCGGGTAGGTCTCGCGGGCCCCGGCCGGCTCGAGTCCGAGCGGCGGTCCGGGGAACTCGCGCACCGGCGGGTTCCAGAAGGCCAGCTGCTCGAGCCACGACGGCGGTCGGTCGTAGGTGGGGTACGTGAACGACGACGCACCCGCGAGCGCCCCGCCGTCGGGGCGGGCCTCCGCGTACCAGGCGAGCCACGCCTGCGGATCGATGCCGAAGTCCTCGCCGGTGAGCTGGGCGAGGGTCTCGACCGCGGCCCGGTTCACCGCCAGCTCGGGGGCCTCGAGGGCCGAGACGAGGCCCTGGAAGACGCGGTCGCTGCCGTACTGCCCCAGGGCGGTGATCGCGGCCACCCGCACCTGCACGTCCTCGTCGGGATCGCGCACGCGGTCGAGCAGGTCGGGCACCACCGACGGGTCGTGCAGTCGCTGCAGCCCTCTCGCCGCCTCCCAGCGGACCTGCCGGCTCTCGTCGGCCAGCTGCGTCGCGATGAGCCGCGCATCGGTCACCTCGCCGTGGCGGGCGAGGGCGCGAATGGCCGCGGCCTTCACGAGCGGGTTCTGCTCGTTGGCTGCGTAGTCGCGGTAGAGCCGCACGTATGGCTCCTCGCCGCCGAAGACCGCGTTGCCGAGCAGCAGCACCCCGCGGCGGCGCAGGTCCGGGTCGGTGTCGGTGGTCCAGAGCACCGCCTGCGTCGGGCTGGGGGGAAAGAGGCCGCCGAACGAGTCCTCGATGTCCGCCCCCACCGTGTCGCAGCCGGCGAGCGGTCCGAGGGCCGCGGCCACGAGCCCGGCAGCGAGCACGACGGCGGCGGCGCGAGGCGAGTGGCGACGGCTCACGGCCGCACCTCCCCGGCGTTCGCCTCCGGCGCGGGTGGCCCCGGCGGCGGCGCGTGTTCCCCGCCGCCGGCGTCCCCGGCCGCGACGGGCTCGCCGTCGGCCCGGCGGCGGAGCAGGTCGATCATCGACCGGACTTCTCCCGCCATCTTCGTGTTCGGGAACTCCACGATGATCGTCTCGCCGATGGTGACCGCCTCCTGCCAGCGGTGGTCGTTGACCGCGAGCTTGAATTGCAGTCCGAGGTTCTCGCGGTGCTGCTTGATGACGCCGCCGGCGAGCTCGCGGAACCGCCCCGCCTCCTCGGCGGTGAGGTAGTGATCGAGCTCGCGCAGCACCCGCATCGCTTCCTCGGTGTCGCCCCGCTCCACGCAGGCGAGGAACGCGGCCTCCAGATCCTGCTTGTGCCTGGCCCGGGCGGCGAGGAACCGCCGGTCGATGTCGGCCGCGAGCTCGGGATCCGGCTGCGTGCGGCGCAGCCGGTCGGCGACCTCCTGCGCGGTCCGCCACTGGCGGTGCGACAGCAGCCGGTCGAGCTCGCCGAGCTCGGTGCGGACGGTGGCCTCGTGACGGTGCGAGCGCTCGCGGAGGACCTGCTCGCGGTACTGCTCGGCCCGGTCCCGCTCGCCGAAGACGTCGGCCATCTCGTCGGCGAGGGTCAGGGCGACGTCGTAGCGCCCGTCGCGGATGTCCTCCTCGATCGCCTGCCCGAGCAGAGCCAGCTCGCGCTCGCGGAAGAGCACGCGGCGGGCGTTGTCCGAGAGCATCGCGTGCTCGTCGATGCGGCGGAGCATGTCCTCGACGTCGGCGTGGAGCCGCACGGTGCCGCCGTCCGCGGCCCGCGCCGCGCCGAGGCCGCCACCGGCTGTGCCCGCCGCGACATCGAGCAGCCGGGCGACGGCAGCCGTCACCAGGCCGGCGGCTCCGAGGACGACGAGCCCCGTCGCGCCCGCGATCGCGGCCACCGCGTCGCCCGCCAGCCAGCCTGCGGCGAGCAGGCCGGCCGCGGTGCCGCCGGTGGCGATCGCGAGCCCGGTGCCGGGCCGGCGGGCGAGGAACGTCAGCACCGCGGCGAGGACGGCGACGAGGCCGGCCCCGAGGGCGGCCGGAGCCCAGGCGGCCTCCCCGTGGGCCACGCCGCCGCCGATCAGGGCGACGCCCCACGCGGCGATCGGCACCGCGGTCCACGGCACGATGCCGGCGGTGGCGGTGCGGGGCGGCGGGCCCGGGACGGATCCGGCCGCGCCGGGGGCGAACATCGGCGCCGGACTGGAGGACGAGGCCATCGGACGTCTCCTGCGTGGAGCGAGCGTCGCCGGGCGCCCGCACGGATCCCCGGCCCCGGAGGAGCAAGCGCCGCGACACCTTCGATTCTACGGGAGGACCCGGGGCTTGCCCGCGGCGGGGCCTCGTCGGGCCCCCGGAACCGGGGAGGGTTCCGGGCTGGTCCCACCACCGATGCCGGAGGCGGGAGCCTCAGTCGTACGCGATCTCCCCCGGCCGCGAGTCCAGCCACGCCTCCACCCGCTGCTCCAGCACCGGCAGCGGCACGCCGCCCTCGGACAGCAGGATCGCGTGGAACTCCCGCGGGTCGAACGCCGCCCCCAGCCGCCGCTCGGCCTCCCGCCGCATCGCGCGGACCCGCAGCTCGCCGATCTTGTACGCGACCGCCTGGGCCGGCCAGGCGATGTACCGGTCGATCTCGGCCCGGATGTTGGTCTCGGCGAGCGCGGTGTTGCGGCGGAGGAACGCGCGCGCTTCCTCCCGCGACCAGCCCAGGGCGTGCATGCCCGGATCCACGACGAGCCGGCACGCCCGCCACATCTCGAACAGCAGCCGCCCGAAGTCGTCGTACGGATCCTCGTACATGCCCATCTCGAGGCCGAGCCGCTCGGCGTACAGCGCCCAGCCCTCGCCGTAGGCGGTGATCCACGTCGTGCGGCGGAACTGCGGCAGATCCTCGAGCTCCTGGGCGAGCGCGATCTGCAGATGGTGGCCGGGCACCGCCTCGTGCAGGCTCAGCGGCACCATCTCGTAGATCGGCCGCTGATCGAGCCGGTAGGTGTTCGCCATGAACATCCCGGGCACGCCCGTGGCCGGCGAGCCGGGCTGGTAGTAGGCCGTCGTCTGCCGCGGGGCGATCGCGGGCGGGATCTCGCCCACGCCGTAGGGCAGCCGCGGCAGCGATCGCATCGAGAACAGCGGCGGCAGCTTCGCGTCGATCCGCTTGCAGATGTCGCGGTAGCCGGCGAGCAGGTCCTCGGCGGTCTCGTGGTAGAAGCGCGGATCGGTCCGCAGGTACTCGAGGAACGCGGCGAAGCGGGCGTCCTCGCCCATGGCGGCCCGTGACGGGTCGGCGGCGAACCAGTCGGTCCGCTCGATGACGTCCAGCATCTCCGAGCGGACCCGCTCGACCTCGCGGAGGCCGATCTCGTGGATCTCGCGGGCGGTGAGCTCGGTCGTCGTCATCGACCGCAGGCGACCGGCGTACCACGCGTCGCCGTCCGGCCAGTCGGTGGCGGCGATCGTGGGCCGGCAGGCGGGCAGGTACTCGCCCGCGAAGAAGTCGCGGTAGCGCTGCAGGGCCGCGCGGATCGCGGGTAGCAGCTCCGTCTCCATGCGCTCGGTGAGGGCGGCCTGCCGCTCCTCGGGCATCGAGTCGGGGATGCGGGCGAGCGGCTCCCGCACCGGATCGAGTCCCCCCGGGCCGAGCATCCCGTCGATCTGGCCGGTGATCCCCTCCATGATGACCCGCGGGTGGGTGCGGCCCTCGGCGATCCCCTGCCGCATGCGGGCGACGCCGTCGTCGATCCAGTCCGGGACCCGGGCGACCCGCTCGACGTACAGCTCGAAGTCGCGGGGTCGCTGCAGCGGCAGGCCGGCGGCGAGCCGGGCCACCGTCTGGTGGATGCCCCACAGCGGGTCGGTCGGCGCGAGGAACGAGCGATGCTCCCACGCGAGGTCGGCCTCGTCGAGGGCGAAGCGCAGGACCTCGAGGCTCACCCGGTCCCGCTCGGGGATCAGGGCGGGGTCGATCGCGTCGAGCCGGGCGCGGAAGCCCGCCCGGTCACGGGCCCGCCGCTCCTGGGCCGCGATCGACTCGTCGGTCAGGCGGCCGATCGCGGTGCGGTCGCCGGCCTGGAGGGCGACCCCCGGGAACTCGAGCCGGGCCCACGCGTCGTAGTCGGCGAAGAGCTCGGTCGCGGCGGTGCGGGCGGCCATGGCGGGGGCATCCTCGTCGGCGACGGCGCCGGCGGGCTGGGGCGTCGTGGCGGCGGTGGCGAACAGGATCGCCGGCACACCGGCGCCGGTGGCCGTGCCCGTCGCGAAGGCGGCAATGAGGGGGAGGAGGCCGAGTCGGAGCCAGGGACGCCGACGGGCGGGCGACGCCACCGCGGCCGCGAACGATGAATCGCAGTGCTCTCGCATGGTGCGACTGTATCAATGACCCGCCTGACGGAGCGTCCGAGCCTCCAGCCCGCAGCCGGACCGAAACGGGATGCCGTCCAGCCGGCGCGATCCCGCCCGCCACCGGAAAGCGTGTCCGTCAGCCGCCTCACCGAGCCCGGCCATCACCGGGTGAGCGGCGACCACGCGGGCGGCAAGTCGTCCGGCTCGGCCGCGTGCTCGCCCGAGCGGCCCCGCACCGACTCCCGGTGTTCGTGGATCGAGAGCGGAAGTCGCTCGAAACGCTTCTCGGTCGCTTCGGCCGATGTGTCGAGGAACCGATGACGCCCGGTCCACAGCGCGTCTCGCAACGTCCGCCTGTCGGACTGTAAGCGTCCGGCGAAGCGCGTCCCCGACCCCCCTTGCGGAGCCGGGACGGCTTG
>CAYLNM010000229.1:0-5023 GCA_964385045.1 uncultured Isosphaeraceae bacterium | reverse complement strand
GTCATCGTCGCCGTCGTCGTCGGCCTCGTCGTCGTCGTCGTCGTCGTCGGCGGCGGCGGCGGCCTCGTCGTCGTCCCAGTCCTCGTCGTCGCCGTCGTCGGACTCGTCCGCGTCCCACTCCTCGTCTTCGGCCTCGTCGTCTTCCTCGTCGACGTACTCGTACTCCCACTCGTCCTCATCGCCATCGTCGTCGGCCGCGTCCTCATCGCCGCCGGCGACCTCATCGACGTCGTCGGAGTCGGGCTCGTCGTCCTCGAGCTCCTCGTCGTCATCGAAGGCGCCGTCCTCGTCGTCCGCCTCGTCATCCCCTTCGTCGTCCTCGTCCCGGGCGAGCACCTCGCCGGTACCGGCAGCGGGCGTGGCGGCCGGACACAGAACAGGTTCGTCCGCGTCGTCGTCGGCGTCGGTCGCGCTCGCGTCGCCGTGCTCGATGACCAGGCGGTCGTCCGCTGGCAAGGAGCCGGTCGCCGGCGCGGGCACCGGGGCGGCCGCGTTCCGTTCCGCGTGGTCGGCATCGTCGGTGTCGGGCGCGACCGGTCGCATCTCCGCAGTGACCTCGGTCGACGCCGGCGGGATCGTCGAGTCCGCGCCCCCATCACGTCGCCCCGGCGCGTCGCCCCGACGGCGGCCCGGCCGTGCGGCCCCGGTGCCCGGCCGAGGAGCGATCCGCGCCCGCCGGATCGGCCGCGGCGGGGGCGCCGGCTCGGCGACAGTGGCCGGCGGTCCGAGCATGAGACCGAGGAACAGCGCGAAGATCGCCCCCGCCGCCACCCACAGCCGGGCGGGACCCGTCACGAGCCGCTCGAGGCGCGACGGTTCGGCGGGCGGACGGGCGTCGACGTCGTGCATGCCGCCCACGCCTCCGCGCGTGGACGGATCGGGCGGGGGCACGATGCGCTCGATGAGCGGCTGACGTGGCCCCCCGTCGACCAGCACGGGGACCTGCCCCGCGGGCAGCCGGCGGAGCGTGGCCACCGAGAGGCGGCGGACCGTCTCGACGTCGGGGGCGGTCAGCTCCTCGACGGCCCGGCGATGGGCCGCGGTCCGGTCCGCCGCGATCGCCCGCTCGCGCTCGAGATCATCCAGCTGCTCCGCGAGCAGATCGCGATCGGCCGCGGCGGGCACCAGGACCCACGCGGCGAGCAGTGCGATGCCGGCGAGCACGAAGGGCCACCCCGGGTCGAGCCGGGCCCCGGCCCCGACGCGGCGATCGCTCGTCCGCCGCGGGGCGCGGCGGCGACGAGGGCCGGGGTGGCCGCGAAGGCGAGACCGGAACGGGGCGGGGTCGCTCACGCCGCCATTATCGGTCGGCGATCGGGTTCGGGGTGAGCCTCGCGTCGGAATCCTGCGGGTCGGGCGGAGTCGCCCGGCGGGGGCGGCCGGGCGGACCCGTCGGGTCGTGTCGCGAGCCGCCCGCCGCCGGCCGGTTCCCGCGTCGTGGAATGCTTGCCCGCCGGGCCTGCACGGTCGATGCTTCGGCACGCCCATGTCGCAAGACGAAGCCCCCAACCCGATCCCGCGGCCCCCCGGCGAGGCGATGGACGATCCCGAGTTCGTGGACGTTCACGACCTCGCGCCGCGGGACTGCAACTTCACCGTGCCGCTGCCCGAGGAGGCGACGGAGCGGCGGAGGGCCGGCCGGTTTCCCGTGGATCGGGTCCAGTCGGATCAGGGGCGCATCCTCGACCTCTCCCGCACCGGGCTCCGGATGCACCGCCGGGGCCGGCTGTCCTCGAACCGCCCCGTGCGGCTCTGGCTCTCGGACGGCGAGGCGACGGTGCAGGTCGAGGCGGACGTCCGCTGGGAGCAGAAGGTCGGCTTCATGAAGTGGGCCTACGGGCTGGAGTTCCGCGACGTCTCGGAGGAGACCAGCCGGACCCTGGCCCGCATCGCCGCGAACTGCCGCGAGCAGCGGAAGCTCCTCGGGAAGGACCCCGGACGGCTCGCGGGCTGAGCACGGCGGCGGCGACGTGGCCGTGCCGCCCCGGCGGACTCCGGTGCGCGCGGACGGTGTCCGGCCGCGACCAGCCCCCCACCGGCGCCGGGCGAGCGGAGCCTTCACCGACCCTTGACATCGCGGCGAGGACCGGTATCATCCCGCTCCACGATTGCGGGGTAGAGCAGTCTGGTAGCTCGTCGGGCTCATAACCCGGAGGTCGCAGGTTCGAATCCTGCCCCCGCTATTACCCGGTCGAAGGCAAACGCCGCCGGCCCCACGGTTCACGAACGACGCCGCCGAGACTTCTCGGCGGCGTTGTCGGTTTTGGGGCGTTCGTGGCGAGGTCCGGGGGCGGGTCGCCGGCCGCGGCGGGGTCTCGGCGAGTCGCGGGGCCATCACCCGCGGGTCGGGTGGGCGCGGGCGATCCGAGGCCGGGTCCGGCCGGAGTCTCTCCTCGGAGCCGAGACCCTTGGTGCGGGGTTAAGACTCCCTTCCGCGCGCTGAGCGGGCGGAAGCCCCCGTGTTCGGCTCGGGATAGCGGGCAGAACACCGGCAAACTGGTAGATTCGGCATCGCGGCTGCCGTGGGGGCGGCCATCCGTGGAACCCGAGGGCTGGGGGACAGCCATGCCGATGAAGACCATTCTGGTGCTCGCGAACTCGATCAAGAAGAGCCCAGCTCGCTGCATTGCGGGCAGGGAGATCACGGCCGATGGGCAAGTGGGGCCTTGGATCAGGCCAGTCTGCCCGGATGCCGAGGGGCAAGAGGGCGAACTCAGCCCGAGCCGCCATTGTCGGCTCCAGGGCGGAGGCATGCCCGCGGTACTGGATGTCGTGCAGGTACCGATCGCTCACAAGCGGGACGACCCCGGCCAACCTGAGAACTGGGAAGTCCGGTCGGGCGCTGAGTGGGTACGAATGACTGAGATCGCGCGGAGCCGCCTCGCCGAACTGGAGGAGTCCCCGGGGAATCTTTGGCTCGATGGTGGCGGCAGCGATGCCCGGATCTCGGTCGATGCCCAGACCGCGACGCCGGGCGCTCCCTCGCTCACGCTCGTGCGCCCCACGAACTTCCGCGTGTGTACCTGGTCGGAGTACAACAACTACGCCGGCTACGAGCAGAAGAAGACACGCGGCTGCTTCCGCTATCGAGGACACGACTACGATTTCTCGATCACCGACGACCGCTTCACGGACCGGTACTGCACGGAATACGGCAAGACCCGCACGGAGGTGAGGCCCCCCTTCGGCGATGACTGCTTGCTGTGCATCAGCCTCGGAGCCCCCTTCAAGGGGTACCACTACAAACTGATCGCCACGGTTCTCCCCCTCCGATGAACACTGCCAAGACACCCGGGTCCCATCTCTTCACGGTCGGCCACTCAACGCACGAGTGGCCGGATTTCGCGGCGCTCTTGCAGCGACACAACGTTTCTGCGATCGCGGATGTCCGATCGAGCCCGTACAGCCGCTTCACTCCGCAGTACAACCGAGAGCATCTGATTCGTGGCCTTCGAGCGATCGGCGTGGCCTACGTGTTCCTCGGCCGTGAACTCGGCGCTCGACGGGAAGAGCGAGAGTGCTATGTGGATCGCCAGGCTCGGTACGAGAAGATCGCCGAGAGTCCGCTGTTCCAGAGTGGGCTCGAGCGGATTCGCGATGGCGTGAAGGAGCACCGCATCGCTCTCCTCTGTGCGGAGAAGGATCCGATCACCTGCCACCGGATGGTCCTCGTGTGCCATGCGCTCCGCCACGACCCGATCGAGGTGTCGCACATCCTCGACGACGGTTCGCTGGAGTCGACGCAACACGCGGAGGGGCGGCTCCTCAGAGAGACCGGCATGCCCGAGGGCGACCTGTTCCGAAGCCGCGAGGAGCTCGTCCGCGAGGCATACGCTCGCCAAGGCCGGAAGATCGCCTGGACTGAGCCTGCGGAGGAGTCGAGCGGAGCAGGCGAAGTACCAGGGGTCGCCGGAGCCTACCCATGAAGATCTACACGATCGGGTTCACCCAGAAGACCGCGGAACGCTTCTTCAAGCTGCTGAAGACGGCTGGCGTTCGCCGAGTGGTGGATGTCCGTCTGAACAACTCTGGCCAGCTCGCGGGCTTCAGCAAGCGCGACGACCTGATCTTCTTTCTCCGTGAGCTGTGCGATATCGACTATGTGCACGTTCCGGAGCTTGCGCCAACGAAGGATATTCTCGACGCCTTCAAGAAGCACAAGGGCTCCTGGGAGGTCTACGAGCAGGAGTTCCGCGAGCTCATGGAAAAGCGCCGAATCGACGAGGCGATCGCTCGCGATGTGGTCGATCAAGGCTGCCTTCTGTGCAGCGAGCACAAGCCGCACCACTGCCACCGCCGGCTCGTCGCCGAGTATCTCGACGAGAAGTGGGGCGAGGTCGAGACCGCCCACCTCACCTGAGCCTCAGTGCCGCATTGAGCCAGTGACCCGCTGGTGAAGTGCCTGAGCACCCCGATGGGCGCGCGGCATAGGGAGGCCGTGGTGACGAGCGAGCCCCGCTCGGAGCCGCGGAGCCCTGCCGATGGCGACGACGACGACTGCGGTGAGCACGCGCGATCCCGAGCGGATGACGGCCGAGGAGCGGACGGACGAGGTCGCGAGCCTGCTCGCCCGCGGCGTCGTGCGCGCCCTGAAGGAGGCGCGGCCCTTCGGAGACTCCCCCGCCACATGCCTTGATCTCTCGGGCAAGACGAGCCTCACTGTGGCTCCACGGCCCCGCGGTGAAGAGCGGGCGTGATGGAGACTCGAGCCACGGGAGACGGCATGCAGCACGAGACCGACGCGAGCATCGAGGAGCAGATCGACGAGCTCCACGGACTGACCACGACCCAGCTGGTGGAGCGGTTCGCCGAGCTCCACGGCTACGAGACCCGGACGCGGCACCGGACCTACCTGATCCGGAAGAACGCCTGGCGGATCCAGGCGAACGCGTGGGGGGACCTGAGCGAGCGGGCCCGGAAGCGGGCCGCGGAGCTCGCCGACGACGCCGAGGTCCGGGTGATGGCCCCGAAGCGGAACGTGTCAATGAGAATGAGGCGCGCGGGTGAAGGAAAGTTCGAGATC
>CAYLNM010000228.1:0-5163 GCA_964385045.1 uncultured Isosphaeraceae bacterium | reverse complement strand
CCCCCCGCCCGCCCTCGGGCCGCCGGGCGCCCGGGCCCGGCGGCGACGACTGCGGCTCGCCGCGGCCACGGGCGCGGCGGCGATGATCGCCTGGTGGCCGCTGGCCGATCGCCGGGCGGCCGCGCGTCCGGCGCCCGACCTCGAGCTCGCCGTCGTCGTCGTGTGGGACGTGCCGGTGCTCGTGCGGCGCGGCGGAGCCGGCGGCGGGGCGGCCGAGGCCCTGCCGCCCGCCGAGGACCGCGCCGAGGACGGGCCGCCCGGTCCCGGGCACCGCGCGCGGCTGGCCGAGGCCGCGCGCGGACTCGGGGCCTGGGTGCCGCTGCGACTGCCGCCCGGCGACCCGGCCGGCCGACTCCGCGGCGTGCACGCGGGCGTGGCGTGGTCGGTCGACCCCGACGCCGCGCATCCGCGCATCTGGACGGTGCGGGGCCGCGGCGTCGTGCGGTCGCGCGTCGTGCTGCCGGCGTCCGAGGTCCGAACCTGGCGACTGCGCATTCGCCGCGACGGGACGGTGCGGGCGTGGGCGGTGGACGTGGGGCGCTGGTCGTCGCGGCCGCCGGCGCGGGCGACGGCCGACGGCGCGACCACGGCCGCTCCGACGCGGGACGTCGCGCGGGGCTCCACGGAGCTCCGGCGCCTCGCCGCGGCCGCGTGTCCGTCAGTCCCCCGCGAGCGTCCGCTCGATCGCCCGCGCGAGCAGGTCGATCCGGTCGTAGTCGAGCCGCGCCGGGATCCGGCCGCCGACGATCACCGTCACCACCCGGCGGCCGATCGGGACCGACGCCGCATCGGCCACGTCGGCGGCGAGCGTCGCCTCGGTCTCGGGATCGGCGAGCGCGGCGGCCAGGTCCGCGGGGGCGAGCCCGGTGGCGGCGGCGACCGGCGCGATGGCCCCCGCGTCGATCGGGGCCGGCCGCCCGACGAGCACGCGGTGGGCGGTGGTGGCCGCCTCCGCACCGCCCAGTCGTCCGGCCGCGATCGCGATGCGGGCGGCGAGACAGCCGCCGGTGTCGCGCTCGGTCGCCGCGCCCGGATGGCAGGCCCGTTCGAGCGGCGCATGGCGGAAGACGTACCGCACCCGTGCGTCGCGCCGCGCCCGCTCGCGCAGTCGCGCGTCGACGTCGCGCGTGCGCTCGTCGCCGAGGTCGCCGAAGACGACGACGGTGGCCGGATCATCGCCCCGCGGCGGCGCCCCGAAGGCGGCCGGGGGTGCGAGCCCCGCACCGCGCCGCCGCACCGCGGGGGCGATGCGGCGCGAGGTCGCCCAGCCCTCGACGAACCGCTCGGCCGCGGTGCGGGGCCGGTCCCCCGCCTCGGCGGCGGAGAGCGCCGGAAGGCCCTCGTCCGCGAGCCGCTCGATCGTCCGCTCGAGGGCCCCCGGGGCCCGCCATCCGCCGAGCTCGACGCCGTTGACGAACAGCATCGGCGTCGACGTGACGCCGAGGGCGATGCCCTCCTCCACGTCCGACTCGACCCGCCGCCGCGTGAGGTCCGAGGTCATCGTCCGCGCGAACCGCGGCGGCTCGAAGCCCGCGGCCGCGGCCAGCCCGCGGAGCTCGGCGTCGGTGAACGACCCGCGCCGCGCGAACAGGGTCTCGGACATCGACCAGAACGCGTCCTGCCCGCCGAGGATCCCCGCCGCCTCCGCCGCCCGGGCCGCCCAGCAGGCGTTGGGGTGCGGGTTGAAGTCGAGCGACGCGGCGAGCCGGTTGCACGGCGTGTTCAGGGGGAAGTGCTTCACCGAGAGCGACACGTCGTCCCGGGCCCGCACCAGCCGGGCGATCTCGGCCTCGACCGTGGCGCAGTCCGGACACTGGTAGTCGAGGAACGCCACGACGCGGATCGCGGCCCGCTCGGGGCCGAGCCGCCAGCGGCCGGTGAACGGGGGACCACCGCCGGCCGCGTCGGGCGCGCCGGCCGCGTCGAGCACGCCAGCCGCGTCGGACGCGTCGGCCGCGTCGGGCGCGTCGGCCCCACGGGCAGCCGCGTCGGCCACCGCGCCATCGGCGGCGCCGTCTTCGCCGGAGGCCGGTGCCGCGCGATCCCCGGACTCCGCCCGGTCGCCGCCGGTCTCGGTCGCGCCCGCCGCGGGCGACGGCGCGCCGTCGGCGGTCACCCCGTCCGCGCCGCCGGCCGCCCCCTGCGATCGCGCCCGCCCCGCCTCGATGATCGACTCGGTGGCCGCCGCCAGGGCCGCCTCGTCCGCCGCCCGCTGCCGACGCCGGGCGTCGAGATCGGCGGCCGCCAGGGCCACGGTCGCGGCGATCGCCACCGAGGCCAGCGCGAGCGTCGCCCGCCGCCGGCCCACCGCGCCGGGCCGGCGGGCCGCCCCGCCCGCCGCCGGGCCCGCGCCCAGCAGCGCCACGCCGAGGAAGCCGAGATTGCCCGCGTGCGACGCGAGGCACCACGGGCACAGCGTCCGGTCCGCCAGCATCACGCCGATCAGCAGCACGCTGCCCGCCCCGCCGAGGGCGGCGAGGCCCCACGCCCACCGCGGCAGCCGCCCGCGGCCGGCGATCCAGCCCGCGAGCAGCCCCGCGAACCACGCGAGACCGAGGAACGCGGTCGGCCACTCCAGCACCGGCAGCCGCCCCCAGACGCTCGAGGTCACCTTCGCGCACGCGCTCTGCGGTCCGCAGCCCGGCGGCGGCGTGCCGAGGTGCGACAACGACAGGACGGCGGACGCGACGATCGACACCCCGAGACACACCGCCCCCGCGATCCACCAGGCACTGGTCGGAGCGGCGTGCGCGGACGCGACACCGTCCCCGCCGCCGCGACCCGCAGCGGCCTCGGGGCCGATCGCCCCCGCCGCGGCCGCCGACTGCTTCTGCGCGCGACGCTCGGCCCGCCGCCGTTCCGCGCGGGAGGCCCCGCGGGCACCGCCGCCGCGTCCGCCGCGTCCGCCGCGTCCGCCGCCCCCGCCGCCGCCCGATCCGCGCCCGCCGCTCACATCCGCGTCGGCCGCTCGATCCCGAGCAGCTCGAGTCCGTCGGCGAGCACGCGGCGCACGAGGGAGCAGAGCCGCAGGCGGCTCGACCGCACCGGCTCCTCCGCCTTGAGCACCGGGCACTGCTGGTAGAAGGTGCTGAACGCCCCGGCGAGGTCGTAGAGGTAGCCGCACAGCCGGTGCGGCTCGAGCGCGTCGGCGACCGCGGCGACCACCTGCGGATACCGCAGCAGCCGCAGGGCGAGCTGCTTCTCGGCGGGCTCGCCGATGACGAGCTCGGCGTCGGCCAGTCCCGCCTCGTCGATGCCCGCGCGGGCGAAGATCGAGCAGATGCGGGCGTGGGCGTACTGCAGGTACGGGCCGGTGTCGCCCTCGAACGCCACCATGCGGTCCATGTCGAAGACGTAGTCGCGGGCGAGGTCGTTGGAGAGGTCGGCGTACTTGACCGCCGCCATGCCGACCGCCCGGCCGGTGGCCGCGATCTCCTGCTCGCTCAGGTCGTGGGTCGGCGACTCGGGATCCTCGGCCCGGCGCCGCACCTGCTCGGTGCCGCGGGCGATCGCCTCCTCGAGCAGCGAGCGGAGCGTGACGTTCGCGCCGCTGCGGGTCTTCAGCGGCTTGCCGTCGGGCCCGAGCACCGCCCCGAAGCCCACGTGCCGCAGCTCCGCCACCGTGCCGTCGGAGAGCCGGTCCCAGCCGATCTTCCGCACCGCGTCGAAGACGTCGCGGAAGTGGTCGCGCTGCCGGTGGTCCACCACGTAGATCACACGGTCGGCTCCGAGCTCCTGCGTGCGGAACCGCACCGCGGCGACGTCGGTCGTGGCGTAGATGAAGCCGCCGTCGCCCTTGCGGATGATCAGGGGCCGCTCGCGGTCCTCGAACCGCACCACCAGCGCCCCCTCGTCGACCTCGGCGAGCCCCGACTCCTCGAACGCCCGCACCGTGTCGGCGAGCCGGTCGCGGTAGAAGGACTCGCCGCGATTGTGCTCGGGTCCGAGCTGCACGTGCATGAGCTCGACCGCCTCGAAGAGCGCCCCCATCGTCACGTCCACGATCTTGTGCCAGTCGGCGAGCAGCTCGGCGTCGCCCGACTGCAGGCCGACGAGCGTGCGCTTGGCCTCCGCGGTCGCGGCCTCGGCGCCCGCGTTCTGCTCCTCGAGCTCCGCGATCCGGTGCGGCCCCGCGTGCAGCCGCCGGGCCGCCTCCAGCCCGCGAGCGTCGGCCCTGCCGGTGAGCTGGGCGTCGCGGTAGGCCGCATTGAGATCCTGCACCGTGAGCCGGTCGAGATCCGCCTCCTGTCGCCGCAGCGACCAGAGGACCATCGCGATCGGGAGGCCCCAGTCGCCGAGGTGGTTCTCGCGGTGGACGGTCCGGCCGAGGCGCTCGAAGGTGCGGGCGAGGGTGTCGCCGATGATGGTCGAGCGAAGGTGCCCGACGTGCATCTCCTTGGCCACGTTCACCGCGCACAGGTCGATCACCACCGAGTGCGGGCTCGTCCGTCGCTCGAGGCCGAGCTCCGGCCCGGCCATCGCGGCGAGGGCGGCAGCGAGGGCCTGGGGCCGGAGCCGGACGTTGATGAAGCCCGGCCCCGCGACCTCGGGCGGCTCGGCGATGGCGGTCACGTCCGCCGCCTCGACGAGCCGCTCGGCGAGCTCGCGGGGCTTCATGCCCGCCTTCTTCGCCAGCGGCATCGCCCCGTTCACCTGGAAGTCGCCGTGCTCGGGCTTCCCGGCCGGCCGCACGACGGGGTCGGCGTCCGCGTGCTCGGGGCCGAGCACGTCGGCGATGGCGGCGGAGAACGCCCGTTCGATGAGCGCGGTGGGGTCGGCGGCGTCGATCGCCGCGGCCGGCGACGGAGACGGAGGGACGGCATCGGGGGCGGAGGACCTGCTCATGGTCCGGAGTCTATGCGAGCGTGAACGAGGCTCCCCGGCCGCCGCACCGGCCGCCGCACTGGCCGCCGCACCAGCCGCCGCACCAGCCGCCGCACCGGCCGCCACACCGGCCGCCGCACCGGCCGCCGCACCGGCCGCCGCACTGGCCTCCGCACCAGCCGCCGCACTGGTCCCGCGGCCCCCCCGCCGCCAGCGGATCGCGTCCCACGTCCGTGCCTCGCACCCCATGCCGCGTGCCCGGCGCCTCAGGCCCGGCGCCCACGCCCCCTCGCCCCACACCGGACTCCTCGCACAAAAACTCTACGACGACGGCCACGG
>CAYLNM010000227.1:0-5209 GCA_964385045.1 uncultured Isosphaeraceae bacterium | reverse complement strand
GTGGAAGCGTGGACCCATCCCGCGAGCGGGGCAGGATCCGTCAGGACGTACCATGGGGGACAGCATACGAAGCGGGCGTGCCGCTCAGGGGCCGACGCGGATGGCATCGCCCGCCCGCCCGGTGGACGGCGCCGCCGCACCCGCATCGCGCGCCGCCACGCTCCGCAGCTGCCCGTCGAGCTCGGTCCACTCCGCGGCGAGGTCGAGCGTGAGCACCCGACAGTCGAACGGCAGCAGCCGCACCCGCACGTCCAGCCGCTCGGCGGCCGGCCGGGCGTGAAGAAGCACCGCGTCCACGGACTCCACGCCGGTCGCGGCCATGGCGGCGCAGTACGCGTGCACCTGCCGCAGGTAGCCGGCGTGGAGCACGCGGCCGCCGCCCGCCCGCGGCCGCGTCACCCGCCGCGTGAACTTGCACTCCACGATCCGCACGTGGTCCGGCCAGCGCAGCGTGACGTCCGTCTCCAGCCTCGGCACCAGCGGCTGGATGCCGGGCGCCCACGCGAGATGCTCGGCCCGCACCCGCGGCCCGTCCGGCCGCCCCGGCTCCCGGCCGATCTCGAACGCCAGGAACCGCCGCACGAACCGCTCGAAGAGACGCCGCATCGCGTGCTCGTCCCGCAGGAAGCCGGCGAGCGACAGTCGCCCGGTCCGTTCGTCCGGCGCGATCCGGGCGAGCACGAGGCGGCAGATGGAGACCGGGATCCGGTAGCGGCGGTTGTTGCGGTGGAGCCGCACCGGACCGAGCAGCTCGGGCGTCGGACGGACGTCCGTGATCGCCGCCAGCCGTTCCACCAGTCGGTGCAGCCGGTCACGGGTGTCCGTCGACCGCAGGTCCGACCGCAGGAGCAGCCGGGCCGTCGCCTTGATCGCCCGGTTGATCGCGATGTCCGGCGACCGCTCGTCGAAGCGGCACACGGCCCGGCCGCGCCGGTCGTGCTGCCCGAGCACCGTGGGGCCGACGAGGATCCGTCCCCGCAGGCTCGTCAGCGACGCCTCCTGCTCGAGGTAGTCCTGCTCGAGGCCGCGGGCGAGCACCGGCTGCATGTGGTCGCACAGCATCCGCCCGAGCAGGTCGGCGAGCGTGCTCGGATCCTCCTCGTCCGCCGCCCGGGGCGCCGCCTCGGGAAGCACGTCCCACGCGTAGAGCAGCATTCGGTAGAGGTTGCGGATCGGGATCGCCTCGCCGAGCGCCGCCGCGGCTTCGCCTGCCGTCGCCACCGGTGCCGGCGTGCCGCCGCTCACGCGACCGAACCGTCGCCGTCCCGCACGATCGCGGTCAGCCGCCGCGCCTCGGCCGGCTGGTCGAAGCAGTACTCCGCGAGCAGCGGGGCGATCTCGTGCACGAGGATGTCGTCCCACCACCGGTCCCAGTCCTCCACCCGCCGACCGGGCGGCACGGTGAAGAAGCTGTGGCCGACCTCGAAGCCCTCGCCGAGCATGCGGCTCTCCCGGATCGCGGCGTTGAGGGCCTCGAGCCGCGTGACCACTCGCTCCACCATCGCCTCCGGACAGCCGGCCGCGGCAAGATGCTCGGCGAACCGAGTCGATCCGAACGCGGGGGCGAGCGTCGTGAACGCGAACCGCCGGCGCAGGGCGTAGTCGACCACCGCGAGCGACCGGTCGGCGGTGTTCATCAGGCCGATCAGGTGCACGTTGGCGGGCACGTGGAACGGCGGGTCGTTCGGCCGGGCGTAGGCGAGCGGCATCGCGTGCTCGGGGCCGCGCTTGTCGGCCTCGATGAGCACCATCAGCTCCCCGAGGATGCGGGCGAGGTTGCCGCGGTTGATCTCGTCGATGATGAAGACGAAGTGGCGCTCGGGTCGCCGCCGGGCGAGCGAGCAGAATCGGTGGAAGACGCCGTCGCGGAGCTCGAACCGTCCGGCCTCCGCCGCGGGCCGGAAGCCCTGCACGAAGTCCTCGTACGAGTAGGACGGATGGAACTGCACCATCACGACCTCGTCCGAGCCCGCGCGGCCGGCGACGACCTGGGCGAGGCGACGAGCCGCGTACGTCTTGCCGGTCCCCGGGGCGCCCTGCAGGATCACGTTGCGGCGTCGGCGGACGAGTCCGACGAGCCGCTCGATCTCGCCGCGGTCCATGAAGAGGTCGCCGGCGGCGTCGTCGAGGGTGTACGGCGTCACGTCCGGCACCGGCGGATCGGGCGGCGGCGGCGTGGGATCGTCGCCGTCCAGCTCCCTCCGCAGCCGCGCCAGCGCCGGCTCCGGGTCGTCGGCGATGGCGAGCAGCATGAACGGAGCGAAGGCGAGGAAGACCTTCTCGGTGAGGTCGACCAGCTCGGGCGCGGGCATGCCGACCACCTCGTCCTCTGGCACGTCGATGCGGAGCACCGGATCGGCCGGCGGATCGGCGAGCCAGCCCGCGAGTTCACTCGGCGCCAGCGCCGGCCCGCGGGCCTCCTCGTCCCGGGCATGCTGGACGAGCGGCCGGTCGGGCAGCCGGGCGGCCAGCCACGCCGCGAGCTCGTCCTTCCGCTCGCGGAGCCGGTCCCGTAGCCGGTCGCGCCGCTCGGACTCGGCCGACCGGGCGCTGAAGCCGGCCTCGAATCCGTCCGGCCGCGCGGCCGCGAACAGTTGCACGCCGGCGGTCCGCTTCCGGTCCCGTGGATAGAACGCGCCCCAGAGGAACGGGTACGCCCCGCCCTGGCCGAAGTCGTTCTTCGGGAAGCGCGACAGCGTCCGACTCCGCGTCTCGACCAGTGCCTCGAGCGACGGAGGCATGCTCTCGGCCAGCTCGTCGAGGATGCGTCGCAACGGTCGCTTGACGAATCGCGCCAGCTCGTCCTTGTGCTGCTTGACCGTCTCGACCGTCGGCTCCCGGCGGATCACCTCCAGCAGCTCGAAGGTCCGCCGCGTGAACGCCGGCGCCCGGTCGCCGCCCCCGAGCTCGGGCGCGGACAGGATCCGCTCGAAGTGCTCGGCGTCGAGCCGGTCGAAGGTGGTGAACCAGCGCTTCTCGTGGATGCGCCGCGGCGTCGTGTCGATCCACTCCACCGGCAGCCGATTCGGGAACTCCGCGTCCTGGTCCGGGGCGTGGACGTACGGCCCGACGACCCGGCCGATGCCCAGCACCGCCCGCGTCCCGCGATTGGCGACGACGTACGAGCCGACCGGGATCCGGGCGAACCGCTTCAGGTCGTGGCACCGCCCGCTCGCCATCTTCGGATAGGCGCGATGCGCCCGGTGCACCGGATCGTCGCCGAGCAGCCAGAGGTTCCCGATCGCAGGCCACCCGACGCAGATGTAGCCGCCCTCGCGGCACTCGTCCCAGCGGGCCGCCTGCGCGTCGGGCGCGATCTTCCAGTACTGGATGCCCGGCGGGTGCTCGTGGTCGAGCGGACGGACGCGGGCGACCCAGTGGCAGAAGACCTCGAACACGAGGTGGGGGGCATGGTCCGCGAGGGCCGGCTCCTCGCGGAAGGCGGCGGCGAGGCTCGTCGCCATCTCGCGGAGGGACGCCAGGGTGCCGGGCAGGCCCTCCACGGACGGGTCGAGCGGCTCGCCGGTCAGGGCGAGGAACGCGTCGGCGGTCGCGGGCGTGACGGCGGGCCCCGGCTCGGCGTGCGCGGCGGCGACCGCCGGCCCGAGAATGCAGGCGTCGAAGCCCGCGGACCGCGGATCGCGGGCGAACACGGAGGCCGCGTGCTCGAAGGCCGCGGCGTCACGGCCGGCCGCCCGCAGGAGCTCGGCGACGAGCGACGCGGTGCCCGGCCAGTCGTCCGCGGCGGCGAGCCCGGCCCCGGCGAACGCGGACCGCACGTCGGTGAGCGACGGGACCGCCGCCGCGGCGGACGGACCGACGACACCCTCGAACAGGGCGCCCGCGAATGCCGGATCGGCCGCCGGACGGTCCGCGAGGGGCGACCACGCCGCCTGCAGTCGCCCGCGGAGCTCGTCGCATGCGGCGAGCACCCGCGGTCCGTCCCCCGAGGCCCCGAACCACTCGGCGAAGTCCGGGACGAGGTCCTCCGCCTCCAGCAGCTCGTCCTCGCCATCGCCGTCGGGCCCGCCGCCGACGCCGGCGTCGGGATCCGGGTGATCCGCGAACGGCACGTCGAGGTCGAGCTCCCGCCGCAGATGCTCGATCACCCCGGGCGACCAGGCACGGGCGACGCCGCACACGCTCGTGCGGGCGGCCACGGCGCGGACCGCGGCGAGCAGGGGCCGGCGCAGCGCATCGGCGTGGGCGGCGATCCAGGTCGCGGGGACGCTCCGCCACCAGCGGAGATCTTCGTGGCCAGCCGGGCTCCCGCCGTCCTCGCCGACCTGCCGCAGCGCCCGGGCGGTCGCGTCGTCGAGCTCGGGGACCGCCAGCAGCAGGTACCCCGCCCGGCGCCGACCACCCGCCTCGGGTCCGTTCGGCGGCGCCCACGCATCGATCGCCACCAGGCGACCGACGTTCAGCCGCACGAGCCGCCGCTTCAAGGTGACGGACCAGGTCCGCGACCCCTCGGCGTGGGCGGTCCGCACCGCGTCGGCGAACAGTCGAAGGAAGACACGCCGCTCGCCCTCGTCGGGCAGCGCGGCGGCGAAGACGGCACGGGCGTCGTCGGGGCGGGTGCGGTCGACCATCGAGATCTCGGGTACATGGCGAACGGGGTAGCGAGAACGATCGGGCACGGGCCGGGTCGCGGCCGCAGCCGCCCTCGAACGTACACGGCACCATTCTGCCGAAAAGCGCGCGACGGCGAGGCCGGAGCACGACGGAAGCCGACATGGTGCTGTCACCAAACCGCTGGCTGCCCCGAGGTCGCGTGGGTAGTCTGTGATCGACCGCTGGACAGGCGGGACCGGATCGCCGACACCCGCATGGGGACGCAGCGATGGCCGCGCGACAGCAGGATCTGGTCAGCTTCGAGGACTGGGACACCAACTTCCGGGAGGGCGTCAAGGCCGCGATGTGGGGCCGGGCCGACTCGGTCGTGGGGGTCCGCCACGTGACGGAGACCGTCTGCGCGGTGTACCTCGCGAACGGCAAGGAGATCCAGCCGCACGCGGACGCCGCGGCGTTCGTCGAGCTGCGCTCCGCCGGCAACTGACCCCCGCGCGAGCTCCACGCGGTCCACCACCGCACCGCCGCCGGACTTTCCGCCGTCCTCGCGCGGACTCACGTCGAACGCTGGTACGCTGCCGACATGGTACGTCCTGACGGATCCTGCCCCGCTCGCGGGATGGGTCCACGCTTCCAC
>CAYLNM010000226.1:0-5211 GCA_964385045.1 uncultured Isosphaeraceae bacterium | reverse complement strand
AGCCTGTCCAGCCTCGCCTGCCACCGCTTTTACAGACCTCACGTTACACCCCCCCTGCACGCCCCAGCCCTGCCAGATCACTTCGCTGGGCACGATCGCGACGATGGCGGCGAAGCCGTCGATGCGCTCGGCGCCCGCGAGCGCCAGCTCCGCCCCCTTCGACACGCCCCACAGCCCGATCGCGTCCGCGCGGATGTCGGGGCGACCGCGGAGCCAGTCCCGGGCGGGCTCGAGGACATCGAGCGGCATCTCGGCGAAGGCGGTGGGGAGGCCCTCGATCAGCGCCTCGGCCCGCGACGAGCCGCAGGAGGGCAGCCCGAGCACCGCGCACCCGCGCGAGGCGAGCTCGACCGCGACGCTGCGGGCCGTCGAGTCGCCGCACTCGGATCCGCCCATCGCGATGACGCACGCCCGCGGCTCGTCACCGGCCGGGCGGAGCAGGAAGGCGCCCGGAAGCTCGTCGCCGACGACGGTCTCGACCAGCTCGCCGCGCCGCCGCAGCATTCTCACGTCGCGTACGTGCTCGACGACGTCGTCCGCGCCGACGTCGACCCGCAGGCGGTACACGAGCGGCTCGAGGTCGTCCGGACTCTCCTCGCCGCTGTCCCGGATCGACCAGAGAAGAGCCCGGTGGGATCGACGCCCGTCCACGTCCCGATCAGCGGCCGCTGCGTGGACGGATCCACCACGCCGTCCTCGTCCGCGACGAAGAGGCCACCGGAACGGAAGAGGCCCGAGCGGCGGCGACGCTCGGCCGTGACGAGCACCCGGGAGCCCGGCTCGACTCCCGAGACGCGGACGGGGATCGGATCGCCCCTGAGGACTTCATCGGGAGCGGTCAGCGTGGTCGGGGGCTGGAGGCTGGAAGCAAGCAGGAGCACGGCGTTCATGGTCAGGTGCATGCCGAGGCGTTCGTGATCGCGGTCGTCCGGTCTCTCGGCATGCACCGACGACGACGAGACGGGATCAGGACGCGCCGTACCGTTCCCGCGCCAACGCCGATCAACGATCATGCCGATGTCCCGTGATCGCTCGGCGGATGACGCGACGGACGCCTCGCCGCGCAGGCGACGCGAGACGGCCTCGGTCTCCCGCGAGCGCTCGCGCGGCCGCAGTGGGCTCGCCCGTCCCCGACGCGTGAGGGGCGTCCGCGTGAGATGGTGGCGTGACCTGGTGCTCCGACGACCGGGGCGCCGCCAGCGCGACGCCGGCGCGGGAGCCGTCCCCTTGACACCGCCGCCCGCGTCGCGGACGGTCGAGCGGCCGGCGTCGTCGGCACGGCACCCGTCCGCTCGGCACGGGCGGGCGTCGAGCATTCACGAGGGCAACGACATGAAGCGGAGCGAGGTCGACGTCTCGAATCTGAGCGACGAGGAGTTGCGTGCTCGAGTCGCGGACAGCAAGCCGTCGCCGCTGGTCGACGCGTTCTTCATCGGGTTCCTGATCGGCATCATCGTGTACGGGGCGGCGATGGACACCCTGGGGTTCGTCCTCCTCGTGCCGCTGTTCCTGATCTATGTCCTGTTGAAGAAGCCGAGGAGGTACGAGGTCCTGCGACGCGAGCTGAGCCGGCGGGAGTCCTGACGCGCTCGGGGGCGGGAGGCTCGAGCCGACGCTCGTCGACGAGGCTCGGGGCAGGGGGGCGGGGGGGCACGTCGGCACGAGCGGCGTCGTGTTCACGGAGTGCGTGACGTCCGTCCACCCAGGCGCGGGGCCTCGCACCCCGACGATCGGCCCGCGCCGCGGTCGCGTCGGCAGCGACGGCGGCGACCGGACGCTCCGCGCGGGGGTTCCGCGCGGGGCTTTCGCGTCCTCGGCTCGCGTCGGGGCCGGCTTCGACGACCCGGCTGATCGTGCTTCCCGGTGCCGGCCGACCCGGGGGCCGGCGTCGCCGGATTCGGTTGCGCGGTCCGGTCGCTTTTCGCGTTGACGCGAGGAGCCCCACCCCCCCACGGAGGAGAAGCCGTGCTCCGAGTCCGCTCGATCCCGTCCGCCACGACCGCCGCGTTCGTCACGCCCGCTCCGTCCGGCGGGTCGGCGAGGGTCCCCGGTCCCGCCCGGCGCACGCCGCGGAGCGCGCGGTCCCGGCGGCCGGTCGCCCGCGCGACCGTGGTCTCCCCGGCCGCCGCGGCGACCCTCGCGCTCGTCGCCGTCGCGTCGCCCGCCGGCGCCACGGAGTCGACCTTCGACGCCGGGGCCGAGGGCTGGTCGATCGTCGAGCTGCCCGGCCCGCCGTACGACGCCGTGGTGACCGAGTTCGCCCCGGTCTGGGAGCCCGGCGCCGGCAACCCCGGCGGGGCGATCCGCACCACCGACCTCAACGGCAACCTCTTCATGTTCTCGGCGCCGGCGGCGTACCTCGGCGACCAGTCGGCCGCCCTCGGCTCGTCGCTGCGGTACGACCTGCTCTTCGAGGACGACGGCCTTCCGCCCGGCAGCTTCCATCCCGACCTGGTGCTGCACGGGGCGGGTCTCACCCTGGCGGTGGACGGCTTCACCGACCCGCCGGCGCAGACCGGGGCGTGGACGAGCTTCGACGTGTGCCTCGGCACCGCGGCCGGCTGGCGGATCGGCGACGCCGACGGCCCGCTCGCCACCGAGCAGCAGATCCTCGACTGGCTCGGCGACCTGCAGGGCCTCTTCATCCGCGGCGACTACTGGGCCGGGGCCGAGACGACGCGGCTGGACAACGTCCGGCTCGGCGCCCGCAGCCGCGATCTCGACGGCGACGGAACGGTCGGCTTCGACGACCTGCTGACCCTGCTCGCCGCGTGGGGACCGTGCCCGACGCCGGCGGACGGCTGCGGCCCCGACATCGACTGCAGCGGGACCGTGGACTTCGACGACCTGCTGACGCTGCTGTCGGCGTGGACCGGGTGAGCCGCAGCGGGCGGAGCCGCATGGGCGGGGGGGGCACGCGGTCGTGGGCGCGGACGTGATCGGGCGCCGCCGCCGGGTGTCAGCCCGGCGCAGCGTTCGTGCTGCAGGGACGGCCGAGTA
Organism: uncultured Isosphaeraceae bacterium; assembly: GCA_964385045.1. Lineage (GTDB taxonomy): Bacteria > Planctomycetota > Phycisphaerae > Phycisphaerales > SM1A02 > CAYLNM01. The sequence goes on along the minus strand of CAYLNM010000226.1, from coordinate 2,211 downwards.
CCGCGGGTATCGTCTCGACCCCGGGTCCAGCGGTCCGCTTCGCCGGGCGACGACTTCGGGCGTCCGCCGCCCGTCCTCGGCCACCCGGGCCAGGAGCCCTCCATGCAGCCGGATCCGATCGACCGACTGGAGTTCGACGCGGCCGACCTCGTGCGCGACCATCCGCCGCGGTGGCGTCACCCCCACAAGGAGCTGGTCCACGCGATCGCGCACGCCTCCGAGGCACCGGTCGAGGGACGGATCGGCTACGCACGCTGGCGCAGCGTGGAGCCAGCCGGCTCGGTCTCGCATCGGCCGGGGTTCACGATTCACCCCGGGGTCTTTCGCTACGAGGCCGGGGCCGCCGCCGACGAGGTGGTCTGGCACGTCAACTTCGCGGACGACGATCTCTTCGTCGCCTACGGGTCCCGTTTGCTCGCGCAGGACGAGCTGCAGGTGGCCGAGCACCCGGCGCTCGGGTCGGTTCGCGAGGCCGTGCTCGCGAAGGGGCGGCGGCCGCTCACGGTGGAGGGGGGCCGGCCGACGCCGGTCACGATCACCGGCGTCCAGCGGCGGTGTGCCATCGACACCTTCCCGAACCTCGAGGCCGGCATCCCGCACGGGCTCTACGGCAACGCCTTCGCCCGGGCGTCCCGCGAGCAGGTCGAGGCCGCGACCTCGGCGCTCTTTCCGCCCACGATGACCAACCTCCTGGCCATCGCGGCGCCGGCCTGCGGCCGTGGCCGGTACGTCCGCGGCGAGATCGACCGGATCCTCGCGACCGCCGCCACGGGCTTCGCAGCCGCCCGCGCCGAGAGCATCCGACTCGCCGGCGGAATGCCGCGCGTCGTGATCCACACGGGCTTCTGGGGCTGCGGCGCCTTCGGCGGGAACCGCACGCTGATGACGATCCTGCAGTCGCTCGCGGCGGACCTGGTCGGCGTGGAGCTCTCATTCTGGGCCTACGACGAGGCCGGGGTCGACGTCGCCGCCCGCGGGCGCGAGCTTTACGAGCAGGTACGCGATCAGCACGAGGACATCGAGGGCCTGGCCGGGCATCTCGTCGATCTCGGCCTCGAGTGGGGCGTGTCGGACGGCAACTGACCCGCCTGCGACCGGAGGTCGCTCGGCCCGTCTCCCGCGTCCCGCGATCAGCCATCGCGGCCGCCCGAGACGTCCAGCACCGCGAAGAGGAACACCAGCACCGCGAACAGCAGTCCCGCGACGAGCAGCACGAGCAACGTGGGAGCGACGAGCACGCGGAGACGCACACCGCGCCGCGACGTCGCCGCCGTCCCCTGAGGCTGTGGGACCCGCGGATGCGGCCCGGTCGCTCCGCACGCGGGACACCCCGCGTCCGCGTTCGGGAGCGGCTCGGAGCAGCGGCGGCAGCGGTGGGGGGCGCGGGGGGACACGCACGAGGCTAGGTCCGACCGGCCGGCGCGCGGCTCCGGTGCCCCCCGGTTTCGGGTTCCGCGGGCCAGGGGTCGGGGGCCGAGAGCCGACCGGCGGTCGCGGGAACGGCTGCCGCGGCACCTGACCGACCGCCCACGACGATCCGCCGCGCCTCGCCCTCCCCCCCGGATCACCCGCTGCCCGTGCGCACCCTCGCCCCTCGTCGCCGTGATCCTCGGCTCGCTCGCCCTGCTCGGGCTCGCGGGGATCCTCGCACTCGCGGGCATGTCGGACGTCGGCGTCGTCGAGCGGAGGCAGACACGCGGGATGGCGATCGGTGCAGTCGTGCTCGCCGTCGCCGGCCTCGCCATGCCCGACCTGACCGCCCGCCCCGGGTCGCCCGGCCGCGCGATCGCGATCGGAAGCGTCGCCGGGCTGCAGCTCGCGTGGATCGGCTTCGCGCTGTCGCTCGACGGGCGGGCATACGTCCTGAGCGTCGGAGCCTCGGACTTCACGCGGGCCGTCCTCGCGGCGCCGCCGGCCCTCCTGCTCGCCGGCCTTGCCGGCCTGCTCCGCACGCGGCCGCAGGCGTGGGCACGGCGCGGGGCGTGCGGCGGCTGCGCGGACGACCGCCGCGGGCTGGCGGTGGATCGCCGGTGCCCGGAGTGCGGGGCGGCGGAACCGGCCTCGCCGCCACCGCCGGCGGCCGGGCGGCGGCCGGGCGGCGGCCGGGCGGCGCCGCGCGAAATCCGCTGGAGTCGAGCCGCCCCGCGTGGCACACTGCGCTGCGCGGGCGGCGCACCGCCCCGCGGCGCCCGCCCGCCGCCCACCGTCCAC
>CAYLNM010000225.1:0-5214 GCA_964385045.1 uncultured Isosphaeraceae bacterium | reverse complement strand
CCCCGCGGCCGCGCCCGTGGCCGCCGCCGCCGCCGCGGCCCCCGCGGCCCCGCCGCCCTCGTCCGGCCGGGCGTCGAGCGTCGTCGTCGCCGCGTCCGGTGGGATCCGGAGCCGCAGCACCGCGGGCTCCCCGCCGACTGCGTCGACCGGCCGGGCCGCCAGCAGCCGCCGCAGTGCCGGGTCGTCCTCGGCCCCGTGCATCGCCAGCACGGCGGCATCGATCGCGGCCGCCGCCCCCGCGAGCCGCCGGCGGAAGAACGCGGCCGTCGCCTCGTCCATCGCCCGGTCGGCCCGGGCCCGGGCCGCCGCGGTCCAGCCCTCTCGGGCCGCGGCCCGCTCCAGCCGCTGGTAGCTCGCGGCCAGATCGCGGAGCGTGGTCGGTGCCACGGCCCCCGTCGTCCTCGCCCGGGTCGCGTCCACCCGGGTCGAGTCCGCAGCCGCGCCCGCGCTGGGCCACGGTCCCGGCGCGGCGGCCGCCGCGAGGAGCGCGGCGACGAGGGGTCTCCGGCCGCGTCGCGGCCACGTCGCAGGACGGTCGGTCATCGCCGAAGTCTACGGATCCGGCTCGAGCGTCCCAGCGCTTCGGCACGAGCGCCGCGGATCGGCCGGGGCGGGGGGCCGGACGACGTCCCGCCCGGCCCCCCCGCTACCCTTCGGCCTCGCCCGAGGGCCCCTTCCCCGGACTCCCGCCGCCCATGCGCACCTCCTCCGTCGCCGTCCTCCTGCTCTTCGGCCTCTCCGGCGTGGCCGGGCTCGGCTACCAGGTCGCGTGGACGCGGATGTTCTCGGTCGGCCTCGGGCACGAGCTGCCCGGCCTGCTCGCGGTGGTGACGGCCTTCTTCGTCGGACTGGCGATCGGCGCGGTCGCGCTGGACCGCCCGGTGAGCCGCAGCCGGACGCCCGGCCGCTGGTTCGCCGGGCTCGAGCTCGTCGTCGCCGCGTGGGCGATCGTGATCGCGTATGCCGCCCCGTGGCTCAACGCCCTGGCCGCCGAGCTCATGGGACCGGCCCCGACCCCCGACCGGCAGTGGATCGTGGCGTTCGCGGTGCCGGCGGTCGCCCTGCTCCCGGCCACGGTCGCGATGGGCGGCACCCTGCCCGCGGTCGAGCGGCTCGCGGCCCGGCTCGCCGGCCGCGGCACCACCGTGGCCGGCCTCTACGCCGCCAACACCCTCGGCGCCGCGGTCGGCATCGTCCTCGCCGCCACCGTGCTCGTGCCGCTGCTCGGGCTCCGCGGCACCGTGTTCGTGCTCGCGGCGATCGACGTCGCCTGCGGCCTCGCGATGTGGCTCGGACCCGCCGCCGACGAGCGCGAGCGGCCGCCCGTCGCCCACTCCTTCGCCGATCCGCCGCCGCGGCCCGAGCTCGCCGCCCTGCTGCTGCTGACCGGCCTGCTCGGGATCGGCTTCGAGGTCGCGGGCGTCCGCGTGATCGGCCAGGTGCTCGAGAACACGGTGTACACCTACGCGAGCACCGTCTGCATCTACCTCCTCGGCACCGCGATCGGCGCCGCCCTCTGGCAGCGGTTCGGCCCGACCGACCGGTTCGCGTCGCCGGCGGCGTTCCTGCTCGGCACCCTCGCCTTCGCGGTGGCGATCGGCACCGCCGCGATGGCCGCCACCGAGCCGATCTACGACGGCGTGCGGGAGGGCCTCGCGGGAGCGCTGGGCCGCGGCCCGAGCTCGATCGCGGGCGAGCTGGTCGTGGCCGCGCTCGCCTTCGGCCCCGCGACGGTCGTCATGGGGGCGACCTTCAGCCATCTCGTCCTCGCCGCCCGCGGGCCCTCCGGGGGCATCGGATGGGCGATGGCCCTCAACGTGCTCGGCAGCGCGGTCGCCCCGCCGCTCGTGGGCGTGATGCTCTTCCCGTCGATGGGCGGACGCTGGACGCTGACGCTCATCGCGATCGCCTACGTCCTGCTGATGCCGCTCGTCGGACCCGATCGGATCCGCCGCTGGCACCTGATCGGGCCCGCGATGGCGGGCGCCGTCCTCGTCTTCCCGCTCAACCTCCTGCTGATCTCGCCCCCCGCCGGCATGCGGTTCATCCCCGGCGGCGTGCGGGAGGGCGTGATGGCGACGGTGGGCGTGGCCGAGGACCCGCAGGGCGACCGCGTCCTCAAGGTCAACGATCAGTTCAACATGGGCGGCACGCGGTTCAGCTTCGGCGACCGGCGGCAGGCCCACATCCCGATGCTGCTGCACCCCGACCCGGCGTCGGCGCTCTTCCTCGGCGTGGGCTCCGGTCTCACCGCGGGCGCGGCGACGCTGCACGGCGACGTGGAGGTGACCGCGGTCGAGCTGGTGCCCGAGATCGTGGGCTTCCTGGACGCCTTCGACCCGTACAACCGCATGGCCGACATCGACCGCATCGTCGTCGCCGACGCCCGCCGATTCGTGCGGGCCGACAAGCAGACGTACGACGTGATCGTGGCCGACCTCTTCCATCCCGCCCGCGACGGGGCGGGGGCCCTCTACACCCGCGAGCACTTCGCGGCCATTCGCGGGCACCTGAACGAGGGCGGCCTCTTCTGCCAGTGGCTGCCGCTGTACCAGCTCGACGCGCCGGTGGTGGCGACGATCGTGCGGACCTTCCTCGACGTGTTCCCCGACGCGGGCGGCTGGATCGGCACCTACAACCCGCGGACGCCGATCCTCGGGCTCGTCGGCCGCGTGGGCGAGCCGCCGGCGGACCTGCCGTGGAGCCTCGGCGGCGTGGACCCCGCCACCGACGGTCCGGCCCCGCCGACGTCCTGGCTCGCGGGCGTGGTCGAGCGCCGCGGCGAGGAGATGGCCGAGGAGCTGGTGCAGCTCGCCCTCACCCGGCCGATCGACCTGCTCGGCTGCCGCATGCTCGGCCCCGAGCAGCTCCGCCGGCTCGCGGGCGAGGGACCGCTGAACCTCGACGACCGCCCGCGGGTCGTCTACGCGGCCCCGTGGTACACCTACGCCACGAGCGAGTCGGGCCTCGAGCGGGTCGAGGAGATGCTCGCCCTGCCCGGCCGCGACGCCCTCGGCGGCGACGCGGCGCTCGCGGCGGTGCCCGCGTCGCAGCGCGAGCGCGTGCAGGCGTTCCGGGACGCCCGCGACGCGTACCTGCGATCACGGATCGCGATGGCCCGCGGCGACGTGGACGCCGCCTGGGACGAGCTGATCGCCTCGTTGTCGGCGTCGGCGGAGTTCCGCACCGCGGCGGTGGTGGCGGTCGGCGAGGCCCGGCAGCTCGCCCGCGGCACCCTCGCCCCGCCGGACATGGCCGCGCTGCCGGCCGACCCGGCCCGGGCCCTGGGCTTCCTCGACCGCATCATCGAGCTCCGGCCGGACCTCACCGACGCGCGGCGGGCGCGGGCGCAGCTGGTGCGGATGCCCCGCGGCTGAGTCGGCGGCGACGGAGCGGCCCGCCGCTCGCGACTGTCGTCGCCGCGGCATTCAGGCCGTCTCGCGGCAGAACATGATGTAGTCGGTCACCGCCGGCTGGCCGCCGAGCCGCTTGACCGCCGAGGCGATCTGGCCGCGGTGGTAGCCGCCGTGGACGAAGACGTGCATGAGGACGTCGCTCGCGCGGTAGCGGATCGGCTCCCCCTCGGCATTGCGGCCGTCGACCATCCACTCGGCCATGCCCACGCCGCTGAGGCCGCCGCTCGAGCGCAGGATGTCGCGGCAGGCCTCGGCGTTCCGGGCGATGACGCTCCGCATCTCCGCGAGACCGAGGCTCGGCCACGAGTCGAGCTCCGGCTCCCGGCCGCCGATCCGCGCGAACCAGGTGTCCTCGGCTGCGAGCAGGTGCCCGAGCAGGCTGCGCAGCGTGTCCCCGGGGGCGTCGAGCGACTCGATCGAGGCGAGACTGCGGCCGTTGGCCCACTCGAGGTAGTCGGGCAGCTTGGAGAACATCGGCGTTGGCTCCGGAGACGGAAGGCGAGGATGACGCCGGGTGCCGGGCGGACGGCACCCGGGCGGCGCGAGTCGCGCGGGCACCGCGGGCACCGCGGGCACCGCGGGCACCGCGGGCACCGCGGGCACCGCGGGCGGCGGATGCTACCGCCCGCGCCGCGGCGTCGCACCCGGGATCGCTCCGGATCGCAGCCGCGCAGCCGAACGGACCCGTCCGCGCGGGAGGGCTTCAGCCGACCGGCGGCTCGCGGACCTCGTGCAACACGCCGAACGGATCGAGGAACATCGCGGCCCGGCAGCGCGGCAACTCCACCGGCTCGCGGTCGACGAAGGCCGCCCCCGCCGACTCCAGCCGCTCCATCGCGTCCTCGATCACCGGCACCCGCAACACGAAGACCGGTCGCGGGTCCGCCGTCGCCGGATCCGGCGGGGCCGTGCCGGCCAGCTCCTCCGACGTCCACGCCCGCACGTGCAGGGCCGTCTCGTCGTGCTCGTACCACGCCCCGTCGCTCGTGGTCGCGGTCGGCTCGAGTCCGAGCAGCTCGCGGTACCACAGGACGAGCTCGCCCACGTCCGGCACCGCGGCGGTCCGGGCCGGTGGCACCTCGTCCGAGGCCTCGCCCGCGCATGTCCCCTCGCGGCCGGTGGCCGCGGCCGCCGCGGCCGGACCGCCCTCGCCGGGGGCGGACGCCCCGCAGCTCCAGCACTCGCCGAACTGTCCCTCGTGTCGCTCGCCGCAGACGCACGTCCACGGAGCGCCCTGCTCCGGCGGCGCCTCGAGCGCGGCCAGCGCGGCATCCGCCTCGTCGCGGGTCACCCAGAGCCGGGCGACCGGATGCGACGCGGCGTTGTAGTCGTCCTGCACGATCGACTCGATGCCCGCCCGGAGCAGGGCGAGCTCGGCCATGCGAACCCTGCTCGCATGGCCGTGCAGCAGCAGCACGCGCTCGACGAGGTCGGTGCGGATCGACCGCGGATCCGACCGGTCGAACCCCTCGCCGCAGTCCGGACAGACGTGGCCGCGGACCCCCTCGAGCGCTCGCCCGCACCGCCGGCAGCGGTGGACGACGGCGTGGCCGCCGACTCGGCCACGACCGCGGGACTCGGACGGAAGATGCATCGAGACGATGATACGGACCCCGACCCGACCCCCGGCATCCCCGGAGGCCGGCTTCGGTGGAATCCGATCGGAACGCGGCCGCTCACGCGGTGTTCAGCACCCGACGCCCAGGTGCCGGGCCCCGAGAGCAGGATTCGGTGTCGGAGCTTCGAGCTCTCGGGGCCACGGCCCGGGGGTCCGAGGGGTCGGGCCGCGGGGCAGGAC
>CAYLNM010000224.1:0-5287 GCA_964385045.1 uncultured Isosphaeraceae bacterium | reverse complement strand
CGCACCCCGCGCGACGCCCCTCCCCCGCGCCGCGGCCCACCCCTTCGGCGGGGCACGATCCGCCGCCCGCTATCATGCCGCGTCCGGCGGACGAGCCGTCCTCGCACGGCCGCCGCGGCCTCCACCCCGGCGGTCGCGGTTCCGACGCCGGGAGCCCCACCCCGGGTGCTCCGCGGCCCGCCCGCACCCACGAGCCCGCGATCCGGCCCCCCCCGGGCCGCGTCGTCGCCGCCTCCCCCGGAGCCCGCCATGCCCCGTCCCACCAGCGAGCCCACCACCGCCCTCGAGAAGGTCGACCGCGTCGGCGACCTGCCGCACCGGCCCCGCGTGCTGCTGGGCAAGATGGGGCTCGACGGGCACGACCGGGGCGTGAAGCTCATCGCCCGCGCCCTCCGCGACTCGGGCGTGCACGTCATCTACTCCGGCCTCTGGCAGACCCCCCGCAGCCTCGCGATCAGCGCCCGCGACGAGGACGTGGACTGCATCGCCGCGTCGATGATGAGCAACTCCCACCTGGTGCTCGTGCCGCGGCTGCTCGAGGCGTGCCGCGACGTCGGCCGCCCCGACATGCCGACGCTGGTGGGTGGGATCATCCCGCAGGAGGACGTGCAGCAGCTGCTCGACGCCGGCGTCGCCCGGATCTTCCACACCGGCACGTCGATGGACGACATCGTGAACGCGGTCCGCGACTCGGTGACCACCTACGGCCCCGCCGACCAGGACCACGACCTCGCCCGGCTCGCCCGGGGCATCAGCCTCGTGCACGAGGGCGGCGACGCGGGCGAGCTGCCCCGCCGCCGGCCCGCCCGCGTGGTGGGCCTGACCGGCTCGCCCGGAGCCGGCAAGAGCACGCTCGTGGCCGCGATGGCGTCCGAGGCGGTGCATCGCGGCGAGCGGATGGCGGTCGTCGCCTTCGATCCCATGAGCCCGATCACCGGCGGCGCCCTGCTCGGCGACCGGCTCCGCGTGGACTTCAACCGGCTCGAGGAGGGCGTCTTCTACCGCTCGCTCGCGATCCGGGGCGAGGACTACCGCACGCTCGGGGCGATCCTCGAGCTCATCGGCGGCGCCGGCTTCGACCGCGTGGTGGTCGAGACCGTCGGGGCCGGCCAGAACGAGACCCGCATCCGCGACCACGTGGACGAGACCGCGGTGGTCGTGGTGCCCGGCATGGGCGACGAGGTCCAGATGGACAAGGCCGGCATCCTCGAGATCGCCGACCGCTTCGTGATCAACAAGGCCGACCACGAGGGCGAGCACAAGCTCAAGCGCGAGCTGATCGATATCGCCGGCGGCCGTCCGATCCACGAGACCGTCGCCACCGAGGGCAAGGGCGTGGTCGAGCTGCTCGAGGCGCTGTTCCCGGCGGCGCAGCCCGCCTGAGCTCGCGGGCGTCCCGACGCGTCGGACACCGGCATCGACGCCGACGCCGACGCGAGCCTCACGCCGGGCAGGGGCCGAAGGCGGCGAGCGTCGCCAGCAGATCGTCGAAGTCGACCGTCCCGTCGCCATCGACGTCGGCGGAGCAGCCAGGGCACGGGCCCCAGTCCGCGATCACCGAGAGCAGGTCGTCGAAGTCCACCGCGCCGTCGCCGTCGACGTCGGCCGGACAGTCCGCCGGGACCGGCTGGGCGATCACCGCCTCGCCGAGGAACGAGGCGAAGAACGCCGCCGCCTCGTTGCCGCCGGGATGCTGCCGTCCCTCGTCGAGCAGCGACGACAGCGCGGTCAGGTCCGCGGTGAAGCTGCCGTAGGTGAAGGCGTCGTAGCCGCGGTCGGCGAGCCACTCGATCGACGACGGACGACCGTCGAAGTACACGCCGTCGGTCGCGTCGAAGATCGAGTACCGGGCCACCCGCGGGAAGGCGGGATCGTCCACGATCGCGTCGATCGCCGCCCGGTACCGGGCGAAGCCCACCAGCAGCTTGTCGCGGGTGTCGAGCCCGCCCATCCGGTGCAGGTGCGGCACGACGACGAGGTGATGCGGCGACTCGAGGATCCCCGCGTCGGCGGCGGCCGCGTCGGCGATCGTGATCGCCTGCTCCATCTCCGCCCGGAGGTCCTCGAGCTCGTCGTTCTCCGCCGAGACGTACCACCAGAAGAGCACGGGCTGGGCCGGGTCGAGCGTGGTCGCCCGCAGCCACTCGGCGAGCTGCTCGCGGGAGACGGACTTGCCACCGGTGGACTCCTCGTCGGCCGCGTAGTTCTCCCAGTCCCAGGATCCGTCGTTGAGCGACGTGTAGTACTGGCCCGGCACGCGGTCGCCCTGCTCGTCGACCCGCCACGCGAGCACGTTGACGAGATTCGCGAACCGTTCGTCGGGGGCGGTGAAGTCGCCCGGCGAGGCCTCGCGCACGAGGGCCTCCACCCCGCCGTCGGGCTGCACCGTCACGTCCAGTCGGTGGCCGTCGGTGGCCGCCTGGCGCGGCGGGCCCACGGTGAGGTCGGCGACCACCTCGCCCGGTCCCTCGGGATCGGCCAGTCGCAGCGCCGGCAGCGGCGCGACGGCGTCGGAGACCCGGCGGTGCACGAGGCGGAAGCTCACCGTCTCGCCCGGCTGGCCGAGCGGGCCGCTCGCCCCCGCGCCGAGACCGTCGTTGGCGACCGTGAGCCGCAGCAGCGACCCGTCGGCGGGCACGACCGTCCCGGCGTGGGCCCGCAGCTCGATCGGCCGGTTCACCGGCACGCCGTAGTGGTCCTGCGGATCGGTGCCGCCCACGTACTCGCAGCGGTAGTGGTTGGAGGCGTTCATGCCGCGGGGGTTGGGCCCGGAGGGATCCTGCAGCAGCGACTGCATCGAGACCAGGGCGCTCGGCGAGCGCAGGCCCGAGGCCATCGCGGTGAACGGCTCGAAGTCGACCACCCGCAGGATCGCGGGGAAGACGCGGCGGTAGCCGGCGGAGAACGCGAAGGAGTCGCCGAAGACGGCGTGCCGCCGATCGCCCTGCAGCGCACCCGCGATGCGGTCGAGGCCCTTGGCGGGATCGGTGAAGCCGGCCCACCCGACGTACTCGACGTACCGGGCGGGGCCGTCGGCACCGGCGAGCGCCGCCTGCGAGGCCGCGTCCAGGGGACCGTCCCATCCCGCGAGGACGTCCAGCCGGAGGCCCACGTCGCCGGTCGGCGCGATGCCGCGGCCGAGGACGAGCGCGTCGGCGGAGGCGGCCGGCGGCGCTCCGAGGCGATCGGTGGCCTCGCCGACGACGGTGCCGTCCGTCGCGCGGAGCACCGTCTCGACCGTCGCGGCGGCCGGATCGACCGACACGATCGCCCAGAGCCACTCGTCGCCGGGGATCGTGATCTCGTGGGCGATCGTGCCGGCGAGGGTGCGCAGCTCGAGGCGGAGCGCGGCGGCGCCCGCCCCGGTGGGGACGGCGGACCATCGCCACGATCCGGAGGCCTCGTCCTCCCAGCGGCTCGCGAGCGTCTGCGGAGCGCCGGCCGCGGTCACGGCGTCGAGGCGAAGCAGTGCGGCGAGCGCGAGCCCGTCGGTGGGCGAGCTCCAGTGATCGACGACGTCCGAACCCGGGACCGGCACCGAGGCGGCGACCGCCGGGGCGGCCGGCAGGACGAGTGCGTCGCCGATGCCGAAGTCGCTCGGCTCGCGGGGGACGACGAGCTCGTCGTCGAGATCGGCCGCGCTCGTCTCGTCGCCGCCCGGCCGCACGTGGTCGACCTGCCACCAGGACGCCGGATCCACCTGCCCGAGGGCCGGCGAGATCGTGGTGGCGACGACGCACGCCGCGATCGCGGCGCCGGGAGTGCTCGTTCGATGCATGCGTTCCGCTCCTCCGTGTCTCGTGTCGCTCGTCCGCGGCCCCCGGGGAGCCGTGCGGAGCTCGTGCGCCGGCGGCCTCGGGGACGGCGAGCGGCGCACCCCGCCGGGCCGCGGCGCCCGAACGGGGCGTCGTCCACGGCCGCCCGCCGGCCCCGCCCGACGTCGGACGGCGGCATCGCGGCTGCGGCCGCGCCCCGGGGAGCCGAGCGGATCCGGCGGAGGGTCCGATACGCGGGCGCCCCCCGGCCGGTTCTCCGTCGGGCGGAACCTCCCGCTCCGCCGGCGGGACGGTGCGCGGCCCGCGCACGAGGACTCCGCAGTATGGAGCCGCCCCGGGGGGCGGTCCAGATCGCGGTGGTCGAAACTCGGTTGGGACCAGGCAGGCGGGGGGAGGCGGGAAGACCGCGGCGGAACGGCGACGCGGCCGCCAACGAGCCGCCGCCGCGTCACTCCGCGCCGGCGTCCCGCAGCCAGCCCGCGGCCCCGCCGTCGCCCTTCGGCGTGGCGGCGGCGCCGCGCGGGCCGAAGGGCGTACCGCCTCCCGATCCGCCGCGGCCGGCCGTCCGCCGCGGAGCGCCGTCGGGCACGATGTCGCGGCCAAACGGCGCGGGGCCGAAGAGGTGCCGGTCGGTGGTGTGCACGAGCGACGCGACCGCCTCGGGGCGGCCGAAGGGCGAGGCCTGGGCATCCGCCGCGGCGACCGCGGCCGACTCCTGCTCGCTCGGGATTCGCGTGAAGACGACGTCGCGCAGGTCGAAGGCGAAGGTATCCGCCGCCGCATCGACCTGGAGCTCGGCCCGCTCGGCGGTCACCATGACGGTGTCCGTCTCGATGCGGAAGCCGACGAACTCGCCGGTCGCGGCGTCGATCGAGCGGGTGGCGATCCGCAGCGGTCCGAGCCAGCCGGCCGACGCCGACTCCGCCCGGCCGCCCTCGAGGGCGATCCGCCGCAGCTCCTGCGTGACCTCGGAGACGGTCCAGCTCCGGTCGCCGCTTCGCACCGCGATCACGACGCCGAGGGCGATCAGGCCGACGCCGAGCAGCGGCAGCAGCAGGCGGCCCGCAGCGGCTCCCCGGGGGAAGCCGCGGTCGGCCCGGACCGGGCGACGGGGCGATCCCGGACGTCCGCCACGGCGACGCTGCCCGGCGACGGCAGCCGGTCCGGATCCGGCGGGCCGCTCGAGGGCCGCCCGCAGGCGGCCGGGGGCCGCCGCGAGGGTGGCGCCCCGGACGGTGACCGCGCGGCCGGCGATGGGACAGGAGTCCTTCACGCCATCGCCCTCGGCCCTTCCGGCACCGCCCTGCACCCATTCGCCGCCACGCGGAGGTCCGGTCGTGACGATCGCGACCGGCGGCGCCGGTGCTCCGGATCAGGACCGGTCCGCGAACGTTCGAACCGGTCGGCAGGATCGGCGCCCGCTGACGGCGGGCCAGCCGGCCCGGCCCGCGACCCCCCGGCTTGCGCCCCCCGGCTCGCCGGCGCGCGCCCCCGCGTCCCCACGCCCCCGC
>CAYLNM010000223.1:0-5353 GCA_964385045.1 uncultured Isosphaeraceae bacterium | reverse complement strand
CAGAGGCACGATCCCCAGAACCGCGAGTCGACGGTCAAACTACCCGCACCCGATCAAGCGTCCAGAAGAATTTCGGACCTTCGGCTTGAATATCGTACACAGCGCCCGTCGATTGCTCGCGATGCGCGGACGCAAGCCGCCCACGCGACGCTTCCAGGTACGTGTGCCACAACTCTCGTATCTGCCGAGCAGGGCCAGCCACAAGCCGTCACCGCCGTCGCTGGATCCGCTGTTCCATCGCCCATTCCCGCCAGAACGCCGATGTTCCGCGAAGAGCGATCTCAGCGAGGTAGGCATCGGTTTCCTCGTTGGCCCGGCCGTAGCGAAGCTGGCTGACCGCCAGCGCTTCGATGGTGGGCATGTGCCCGGGATAGACCTCGAGAGCAGAGGTGAACGCCTCGTGCGCGTCGTCAATACGCCCCGCTCGCTCGAGCGTCAGGCCTAGGTTCAGCCGCGGGTCGGGATGGCCTGGCATGAGCTTCCTTGCCCACTCGAACTCGTTGGCAGCCGCATACAGATCGCCCCGGCGAAGATGGAGCACGCCGAGATTGTTGTGCGCCGGCCCGTAGTAGAGATCGGCGGCGAGTGCCGCCCGCAGAAGGCGCTCGGCCTCGACGTCATCGACACCCATGAGCGCGGCGCCCTCGCGGCCGAGACGCTCTGCTTCAGCGGGCTTACGCACGAACGGCGGGTCGTCCGTGGCGTACGGGCTCGGTGAACCGGGCGCGCAGCCGAGCCCCAGGGAGGCGGCGGGCAGGCAGGCAAGGAGGATGAACAGTATGCGAAGAGTCATCATGACCCGAAGTTCCTGGTGGCTACGGTTCACGATTCGGCAGCAGAGTATGTCGCGTAGGTCGTTGTCATCTCGAGCGTCAGGTCGTAGCGTCCCAGTGTGGTGCCCGCGGCACCGCCGCGGCTTGCGCTGGTCCCGGCTCCGCGGCCGGCGTGCGAGAGGGCGATGCGGACGATGCGCCAAAGGGGTTCTTCCTCCGACCACGCGGCGAGGAACTTGCCCACCTCTTCGGGCGTGAGATCGGTGACGCTGACCCGCATCCCCTGGGTTCGGTGTACGAGACGCTCGCGAGGAGAGGATTCTGATCGCTCTCCCCTAATATCCGAATCCCGTGTGCCCGCAGGAGATACGGAGCCAAGCTGATCGGCGGAGATGCCCGATCGTTGCAGGCACCGGTTGATGCTCTCGACGATGGTCGTCTCGGGTATGCGTTGACTCGCCACGATCTGGGGCCGGGCACGCAGCTGGAGGAGCCGCTCGGCATCCTGAGCCAATCGCGCGAGATCCGCCGCGGCGGCATCGACTGTCCGTTCGGCGCTTCGCACACGACTTTCCGCAAAGATCAGCGTACACACCAAGAGCGCCGTCGCGGCGGCAGCCTCCAGCAAAACAGCGCGATTCACCGGACATCTCCCGTGGCGGCTTCGACACGAAACGTGAGAGTTCCGCCGTAGCCGGAGGCACGCCGGCCTCCCTGAAGCGGTCGAGCGTCGAGTCCTTCGGCCGCGTCGAGTGCAACGAGCAGGTGCTGGAGTGTCTCAGCGTCCTGCGTCTCCACGGCGAGCGTGAGGCGATCTTCGACAAGCTCCAGAGTCTGAAGCCGGATCTCCAGGTCCGGGGGCCATGCGGCGAGCACGCTCCCGAGGACCATGGGCGGCGCGGAGTTCAATGGTCTTGGGGCAGGGTTGCCTCCGGCCGGAGCGCGGCGCGTCATCGCCAGTTCGCGGAGGGCGATCTGGAGACGTAGTTCCGGCGGCTGCGGGTTCCGGCTCGAGTCGGCGCGTGCGGGGAGGACATGTTCAAGAACGGCCACTCGCGCAGAGTCGATGGCATGCGACTGCTCCAGCGTCGACGCCCGGCGCCATTCTCCTCCGAGCCCGATGAGCCCCATGAGCACGGCGACAGTGCTCGCGATCCAGAGACGAGCGTGGCGACGGAGGCGGCGGACGTCGGCCGGCTCGTAGGGGCCGGTCAGCAGGTTGAGCGCCGAAGGTGGCGGCAGTCCATCGTCTCCCAGGCGATCCACGACCGGCGGCGGCCAGCCTCGTGGGGCAGCCGATGTCGTCCATGGGGCGGTGGCACAGAGAGCCTCGAGCAGCTCGTGGGGAGCTGCGACCGCGAGCACGCCGTCCCCATCCGAGTCGATGAATGCACAGTGCACCGATTCAAGCGGGACGGGGAGTTTCGACTCGAAGAGACTTCGCAGTTGCTCGTCGCGGGACACACCGGCGTTGCGTGTCACCAGCGAGCCATCAAGGACAGCCCAGAAGAGCTCCCGAGGATCGATTTCGTGGTGTCGGACCATCATCGACCAGCGACTCGCTCAAGGGATGCTGGCCAGGCTGGCGTTCGACGAGGGAGATCGAGACGGTACGACTCGCCAACATGCTCGACCTCCATGCCGGCGGCATCGATCCCGATGACGATTGCGTCGGCCAAGGTGTCGCCGATGGTGAGCAAGTACACCCGAGGTGAGCCGGCGATCGTGACGGCGACACGAGGCCGATCGGACTGGACGCCGAGGAGTGCGACGAGCGTGATTGCCGGCGGTTCTGGGCTGGGCTCGGTCCTCGCCGTGATCGGCTCGGAGGTCATCGCCGGAGGAGCGATAGAGGTGCGCCAGAGATTGGTCGCAAAGGCCTCGAGATTCGGGAAGATGGCCGGTGTCGCCACTCGCGACACGGGCGCTGCTCCGCCACCGGCGTCGACAGGACTGCTCGTAACCGAGTGCGCAGAGGCGATCGCGGTGCGGACCGTGTTGCGAAGTGCGGGTTCCTTCGACTTGGATAGCATCGATGGCGTCACAATGATCCCGGCTGCCGTGGCAAGCACGGCCAGGCTGGCGATTGCGATGGCCCGCCGTCGCCTAGTCCAGAGCGCAAGGGGGTCAGTCGGTGATTCGGACACGCTGCACCTCCTGCCAGCCCTGACGACCTCGGGCCCAGACGCTCCACACGCCTGCTGACTGGCCGCGCGTCTTCACATCGATCCGAAAGGCCCAACGGTCGGATGTCGTCGTCAACTGAAGCCGCTCGGGCGTCTCACGTCGCGTCGCGGCTGGCAGGAGCGGGATCTCGCCTGCGTCGCGGGCGAGTCGGATCGACTCCAGCCCGTCGCGCCCGGAAGCCTTCGCGACGCCGACAACAAGCCGCCACGGCGCAGTCCGGATGTTGAGGCCAGTCTGCGTCGAGTCGAAACTCACGTGCGACGCGATCGCCGGTCGCCCCCTGAACCCACGGGCTGTCTTCAGGCCGGAGCTGGGCGGGAAGACCCGACCGTCCTCGCCGCGGACTTCGGTGGGGTCGAAGCAGTCCGGACCCAGCGGAGGACCGGCCGCGTCCGGCAGCTGCTCGAGGCACACGCGGATCGGCTCCGGAAGCAGGCCGGCGAGCGGTGAACCCGGCTGGACCGACGAGACGGGCAGCATCCCGAGTGCGTCGAACGCAGCAATCTGCAGCTGAACGGGACTCTCGCCAGTGCCTGGCAACAGGACATCGCAGACCAAGACGCGCGGCTCGAGCACGTCGAGCGCGAGCACAGTCGTTTCCGCGTCGCCGGCCAACCAGGCGGCGATGAGAGATCGCGAGGCATCGACGGCAGCGATCCGTGCAGACTGGAGCCGCCGGGCATCCTCCGATCTCCGGGCTCCAATCGCCGACCCCGCCACCACCACGGTGACGGTGGTGAGGACCCCACAGGCGATCAGGGTCGCCACCAGCGCGATACCTCGACGTGAACCGTGTCGGCAAGCCGTCATCGCACCAAGACCTCTCGCGTCGCGGCAGTTCCATCCGCTGCGATGAGCGTGATCTCCACGACGACGCGCGTATCCGTGGCCGCTTGACGGACGTCGAACCGGACGTCCGCAAGTCCGTCCGCCAGAACGCGCTCGACCCGCGCAAATTCCAGCCGCAGCTCCGCGCTGGTCGGATCGAAAACGATGGTGGCGTCCACCGCGCCGTGGCCGGGCCATCGAGACAGGATGGATAGACGGGATTCGCTCGCCGCGAGCCGCTCCCCGGCTGGACGCGGCTCCGCCTGCCAGTCTCCGCTGCGCAGCAGGTCCTCGATCCGGTCCAACGCGAGCTCCCGTATTGCCCGGTCGCGACGCGTGACCGAGGTCGCTTCCCGCTCCAGCGCTGTTCTGATCCAACCACCACTCAAGACCAGCAGGCTCGACGTGAGCGCGAGCGACAGCAAGACCTCGACGAGCGTCAGACCCCCGTGAGGGGATGCGCGGCGACTCATCGCTCCACCTCGGGATCCGGCTCGACGATCGCCCAGAGCCGTACCGCGGTGAACGGCCCTTGTCGCATCACCAGCCAGACCAGCGTCCGGTCCGGCACCCCGCTCGGCTGCTCGAACCGCTCGACCGAAATCGAACCGAGCTCGGCGTGCTCAGGGTCGTTCCAGACGACTGGCCCGGCTGAGAGCTCTTCGATCCAGGTGTCTGTAGCCGCCGCGAGGCAGCGATCAGCCAGTATCGAAAGTTCAGCCGGAGGGGAGATGGCGGGTGCGGACAGTGACAAGCGAGCCGGGTCGGCGGGCCGCGCTGCCGCGGAGAGAATCGGGCCACAGGCAAGCGTGACGCTCGCCATAAGAGCCAGCGACACGAGCACCTCGAGTAGCGACAGCCCGTGCGGACACCTCGGAGGATGACTCACGAATCCAACTCCTCTACTTTCATCAGCCCGGTCAGCCCCGCGACCCGCATAGCCCAGCGTCGCTCGGCCTCGTCGCCGAAGACGATCCGATAGTCTGGTGCCGCCCCTGTTGCGTCGAACCAGACCCACGACGTGATCGACGAGTCGGTCGTGCAGACGATACGCGCCGAGATACCGCTGGGCATCGCTCGACTCGCGAGCCGCTCCCCGCTCTGGCTCAGCAGCAGCAGCTCCTTGTGATCTGCGCCGCTGGCGAGCCGGCAGGCTCCAACGGTCCGAGCCCAGGTGCGACTCAGCTCGTCGAGCTCGCGGGAGGCCGCCTCGGCAAGGCGCGTGCGGTTCGATCGATCGGCGACACTCATCGAGCCGACGGCCAGAACGCCCGTCGCCGCCACCAGCGAGACGACGAGCAGGAGCTCCAGCAACGTGACGCCGCGCCGCCGACGGATTTCTTGCCCGAGGGCACCCATCATCTCGGCATGTCCCCAAGCCGTGCGGAGCTGATGTCAGCATTCTCCCCGGTGCCGCCGGGCTGACCGTCCGCACCGTAGGAGATGATCTCGTAGGGCCGGCCGTCGGGGCCCGGCGTTGCGTAGACGTAAGGATTCCGCCACGGGTCCAGATGTCAAGGACCGGCCAATGAAGGCCACCTGCAGCTCGGGCAATCAAGGCCACG
>CAYLNM010000222.1:0-5361 GCA_964385045.1 uncultured Isosphaeraceae bacterium | reverse complement strand
GAGCGCCGGGCGGGTGCCGTGCGGGCGCCCGGCGGCATCCGCCCGCGTCGGTCCGCGCCGGTCCGGGGCCGGCCGCGTCCGCCCGCGGCCAACCCGCGCCGCCCGCGCCCACCCGCGCCGCCCGCGCCGGCCACGCGGGCGGCTCCGGTCGTGCGGCCGGAACGGGCGGTGCGGTCTGGGTTCGACGGCGCGGGCAGGTCCGCCCGGGTCGTCCCGGCCGAGGTGGCAAGCGACTGCAAATGCCCGGGTTGCGGACCGATAGGAGTCCGGCGTCAAGGAGGGCGCAGGCTCATGGACAAGTCGAAGGCGAAGCTGGATCGGGTCCGACCGATCCTCCAGGCGATGGAACGGTCGATCGACGCCGCCCGGCGTCGGCGGACCATGGACGAGGTTCCCGAGACCCCCGCGGCCCCGGAGCCGGAGCCGACCGAGCCCACGCGGCCGATCGGGTCGGGCCCGGTGGACCCGGAGACCGCGACCCGGATGCGGGCCCGCCCCAAGCGGCCCCGCGGATTCGACGACGTGCGGCCCGTGCGGCCCACGTGACCCCGTTCGGCGGGGACGGGCTCCCCGCGGAGCTCGGACCGCCGCCCGAACGGCGCCCGCCGGGCTCCCTTGCCCGACCCGCGGGACCCGCACCGCCCCCCGCCCGTGGCCGAGCCGCGGACGGGGGGCGGTGGTCGGTGGGGGCCCCGGATCCGATCGTCGTGGGTGCCGCCGGGGCCGGGCTCGCCGGCGGATGGTCGAGTCGGCCCCCAGGGGGCCAGGAGCAGGCGTGATGTGGAATCCGTTCGCGCGTGAACGCCAGGGCACGGAGGAGTCGCCGCCGATGATGCCGCCGGCGCCGGGGGTCATGCCCCCCGCGGTGGGCGGGCAGCCGGTGCACCTGCCGCCGGAGCAGACCGGCGGGGCGATCCACCCCGGACGGCACCCCGCCGAGGACACCGCGGGCGCGATCGGTCCCGACGAGGACGGCTCCCGCAGCCGCATCGCCGACGTCCAGATGATGGGGGCGATCGCGGTCGCGACGGTCACCGTCACCGAGCTCTCGCACGACTCCGGCGCCCATCAGCTCGCCGACCTGCTCGCCGAGCTCACCGAGACCGGGGCCTGCGACTTCGTTCTCGACCTGCACGCGGTGCAGTTCATGGACAGCGCGTGCCTCGGCTGCCTCGTCGAGGCCCTCAACCGGCTCGCCTCCCGCGGCGGACGCATCGCGCTCGCCAACGGCAATCACTCGGTGCAGTACCTCTTCCGGCTCACCCGGCTCGACCGCGTCTTCGCGATCTGCCCCGACGTGATGTCGGCCCTGCAGCAGCTCGAGCGGCGGCAGGCCGGCTGACGCGAGGCGGCGCCGCGCCGCGACTCGCCGCGACGCAGGCGCTCGCACCGCGGCTCATGTGCCCGGCGCGCGACGCGGCCGCGGCCATCCCCGCCGGGGGACGGCCGCGGCCGCGATCGCGTCCGGCACGGCAGCGGTGCCGGGGATGACGCTCGTCGCCCCCCGGCGCCCGCCCGAGGACCGGCTCACGCCTCGGCGGCGGCGTTCTCGGCCTTCGCGGCCTTCTCGGCCTTGGCGGCGGCGGCCGCGGCGGCGACCTGCTGCTCCGCCGCGTGCACGTGCTTCAGGCCGCGGCGCTGGTCGCGCAGGCGGCGGGCCTTGCCGACGCGGTCGCGCAGGTAGTAGAGCTTCGACCGACGGGCGTCGCCGCGCCGCACGACCTCGATCTTCGCGATGCGGGGCGAGTGCAGCGGGAAGATCCGCTCCACGCCCTCGTTCGCGACGATGCGGCGGACGGTGATCATCTTGTTGATGCCCCGGCCGCGCTCGGCGATGAGCACGCCCTGGTACACCTGGATGCGCTCCTTGTCGCCCTCGACGATCCGCACGTGCACGTTGAGGGTGTCGCCGACGGAGAACGGCGGCAGCTCGCCCTCCGGCTTGAGCTGCTCGGCGACCACCGACTCGAGGATCTCGCCCTTGTTCATGGCCTGTCTTCCTCGGGCCGCTCGGGCCCGCATTCATCCCCGGGCCTCGCGGCCCGTCGGGACCGGCGTCCGCCGACGGCGGGGGAGGCCGGTCCGTCCCTGCCCTGGCAGTGCCGCTGCACGTGAGCGGAACCGCGTCGGGTCGTGCGACGTGGGCCCGTGCCGGAGCGGCGGTCCCAGGGGTCGCGGATGTCGGCGGCGGGTCCGGCCGGCCTCGGCCGGGGGTCCGTCGCCCGCTCCCGCCTCAGGCGGGAGACTCGCCCGGGCCCGGCCCGCCGCTTCTCGCGGCGCCGCCGTCACCCGTCTCCGGCGGATCCTCCAGCAGGTCGGGCCGCCGGGCCCGCGTCCGCTCGAGCATCCGCTCCTGCCGCCAGCGGGCCACGCGCTCGTGGTCGCCGCTGAGCAGCACCTCCGGCACGGCCCGGTCATTCCAGACCCGCGGCCGCGTGTAGTGGGGGCCCTCCAGCAGCCGGTGCTCGGCCGCGGGACGACCCCGCTCGTCGGTCAGGACCCGCCGGGCGAAGGAGTCCTCCGCCGCCGAGTCCTCGTGGCCCAGGGCTCCCGGGAGCAGCCGGACCACCGCGTCCACCAGGACGAGGGCCGGGAGCTCCCCGCCGCTGAGCACGTAGTCCCCGACGGAGAGCTCCTCGGGGGCCAGCGCCTCGATCACCCGCTCGTCGATGCCCTCGTAGTGGCCGGCGACGATCAGCAGGCGACGCTCGCGGGACAGGGCCTCGGCCGTGTCCTGCCGGAAGGGGGTGCCCTGGGGGGTCATGAGGATCCGCCGGGCCGGCCGCTCGTCGGCGGCCTCGGCCGCCCGGACGCAGTCCCAGAGCGGCTGGCAGCTCATCACCATCCCGGGGCCGCCGCCGAACGGGCGGTCGTCCACCTTCCGGTGCGGATTGTCGGCGTGCTCGCGGACGTCGTGGACGTGGTACTCGGCGACGCCCGACGCGGCCGCCCGGCCGGGGATGCTGGTCGCGAGGACCGTCTCCACCATGGCCGGGAAGAGCGTCAGGATGTCGATCCGGAGGCCGCGTCCCGTCATCCGGCCCTCCGCGGGGCAGGAGCGAGCCCGCCCGCCGTCGCGACCGCCCGGCGATCCGGGGGAGGCGACGGCGTCAGGTCCCGCCGGCGGTCAGTCGCCGGCGGACTCGCCCGACCCGGACGCCTCGAGCTTCTTGCCCGGCGTCGGGTCGATCTCGTTCTTGCGGAGGAGGTCCCGCACCGTCCGGCTCGGCTGGGCGCCGACGCTCAGCCAGTAGTCGATCCGCTCGGTCTTGAGGGCGTACTGCGGCCGGCCCTCGGGGGCGACCGGGTCGTACCAGCCCAGCTCCTCGATGGCCTTGCCGTCCACGGGGGACCGCTTGTCCATCGCGCAGAGCCGGTAGAAGGGACGGTGGGTGCGGCCGAGCCGCTTCAGTCGAAGCACCACCATGCGTGGGCCTCCGTCGGAGTCGTCGGCCTGGATCCCGGTCCACGTGGTCCGGATCCGAGAGGTCGTGGAGGCGTGGCGGCGGGGTGCCGCCGGGCCCGTGCGACCCGTCCTCGGCCGTTGAGTCGAGCCGGGCAGGATAGCACGGGCCGCGGGGGGATCAAGGCGGCGGTGATCGCGGCCCGCACGCGGTCGCCGCGGGGACTCGGTCCGCCTCGCGTCGGCGCGCGTCCGCCGGCGGTGCGCCCGAGACGCCGGTGGATCGCCGCGATCCGCCGCTCGCCCGATGCCTCGGGGCCGGCGGCCGAGGCCGGGGGGCGGGTCCGGGGGCGCGGCCGCGGGCCCGGGGCCGCGGCCGATCGTCACGGTCCGCCGCCGACGCCCCCGAAGATGCTCGCGATCGTCAGCACCACCCGCTGCGAGATCCCGAAGATCACGCCGAACGCCCCGAGCATCAGCAGCAGGAGGACGGCGACGAACCCCGCCATCTGGGCATTGGGGTGCTGGTAGAGCTGCCACGCCCGCCACGAGAGGCCGCCGAGGATGCCGGCGCCATCGAGCGGCGGGGCGGGGATGAGATTGAAGATCCCGAGGGCGACGTTCAGGAAGCCGCCCACGAAGAGGAACGTCGCGACATTCTCGAGGAAGTCGGATGGATCGCTGCCGCCGGCGGCGAGCACGACGCCGAGGAGCACGCTGCAGACGAGGGCGAGGCCGAAGTTCACCGCCGGGCCGGCCGCGGCGACCTTGGCCCGCCCGATCCGCCCGTCCTTGAACCGCGAGGGGTCGACCGGCATCAGGCCCCAGGCGATTCCGATGATCGCGAACATCAGCAGCGACACCGGGCCCATGTGGACCCACGGGTTCCACGTCATGTGGCCGGTCATCTCGGGCGTGCGGTCGCCCTGCCGCAGCGCGGCCCAGCCGTGGCCGAGCTCGTGCAGCGTGATCGAGAACAGCACCCAGAAGATCCAGCTGACCAGCTGCACGTGCTGGCCGCTGTTCGCGAGATCGGCGACCCACCATCCACCCACGGTCCGGTGCTCCTTCGAGGCGACGAGCGGCGGCGCCGGGGGCCGCGCGGTCATGGGCTGGGCCGGATTCGAACCGGCGTCTGATCGATTATGAGTCGACTGCTCTGGACCGCTGAGCTACCAGCCCGGTGACCGCGGATGGTACCCCGCGGCCCGTGTCGTGGCCGCGGCGGCGGTCGGGCCCGCGCCGCCGCGGCCGCGAGGCCCCTGGCCGCGCCCGCTCAGAACCCGCGCCGGGCCGGATTCGCCAGCGCCTCGTCCCGCCCGAGCACCAGCTCGTCCGCGATCTCGATCGCCTCGCGGAAGGACTCCATCGCCTGCTCGACGTCCGCGCACCCGGGCAGCACCTTGGCCTGCTCCACGTGCTCCCGCGTCGGCACCGCGTCGCCGGTCAGCAGCACCGTGCGCACCGGCAGCGGCAGCAGGATCCCGCAGCAGCCGGGCGTCACGCCCGGCAGCGGAAAGAGGTCGACGCCGTCCGTGATGCGGTCGGGGGCGACGGTCGTCCGCTCGAGCAGCTCGAGGTGCTGGGCCGCGAGCCGCTCCGTGTCGGGGTCGCCGGTCTCGCGGGCCCGCTCGAGCTGGTCGCGCATCGCCCGCTCGGCCGCGTCGCGCTCCGGCTCGTGCACCAGCCACGTCGCGCCCTCGAAGGCGGGCAGCCCGCGGCAGTGGTCGGCGGTGAAGCTCGTCACGAACACGTGCGTCACGCGGTCCGGCGTCACCGGGGCCCGCTCGGACAGCCGGGCCACCATCGCCGTCGGCGGCAGGCCGGGGTTCACGATCATCGTGACGTCGCCCGCCTGCACGAGCGTGCACGTGGCGTGCCCGGTGCGGACGGGCCGCGACTCGTTCCACAGCGGGTGGGCGGGCAGGGCCCCGATCGAGACGACGCGGTGGGCGGGG
>CAYLNM010000221.1:0-5378 GCA_964385045.1 uncultured Isosphaeraceae bacterium | reverse complement strand
CCGCGGGCGGCGGGCGGCGGGCGGCGGGCGAGGGCCGGTGATCGGCGGGCGGGGATCGTCGGGAGCGGGGTGCGTCCATCGGGTCACGCGCGGCGAGACGGGTGCCTCGGGCGGGGCCCGACGCCGGACGGCGGCGTCGACCGCGCAGCCGCCCACCGGGGAGAACGCAGGCCGCGGCCTCGCCCCTCACCGAATTCCACCGAACTCGTCGCCTCGCGGAGGTGCCGCCCCGCGGACCGTCCTCAGTCCTCGAACGCCGGCAGGATCGGCTCCGCCGGCGCCCCGCGTCGCCGCCCGTGCCACAGCACGTGCAGGATCCCCCGGACGTCGTCGATCACCACGATGATCGCCGGGAGCACCAGCAGGATGAGGACGGTCGCCGCGAGCAGCCCGAAGGCGACCGAGATCGCCATCGGGATCAGGAACGCGGCCTGGAACGAACGCTCGAGCATGAGCGGCGTGAGGCCGAGGACGGTGGTGATCGTCGTCAGCATGATCGGCCGCAGTCGTTGACGCCCCGCGGCGACGAGGGCCGGGCGAAGCGCCGCTCCGCGGGCCAGCTCGCCGTTGGCGAACTTCACGAGGATCAGCGAGTCGTTGACGACGATCCCGCTCAGGGCCACGAAGCCGATGAGCGAGAGGAACGTCATCTCGTAGCCCATGAGCCAGTGGCCCCACACCACGCCGATGATGCCGAACGGGATCGCGGCCATCACCGCCAGCGGCTGGGTGTAGCTGGCGAAGAGCCACGCCAGGATCAGGTAGATCAGGATGCAGGCGGCGGCGAATCCGACCGGCAGCGACTCGAAGGCCTTGCGCATCTGCCGCTGCCGGCCCGCGGTCTCGAGGCCCACGCCGGGATTCTCGGCCTCGATCTCGGCGAGGACCGGCCCGAGGGCGCGGGTCACGTCCTCGGGCGAGACGCCGGGCACGGTGTCGGCGGTGACCTGCGTCGCCCGCCGCCGGTCGACGCGGCGGATGAGGTTGTAGCTCTCGCCCTCCTCCAGCGTCGCCACCTCGCCGAGCGGGACGAAGGGGGCCGCAGGGCCGCCGCCCGACGCCTTGACCCAGAGCGTCTCGATCTCGCCGAGGCTGCGCCGGCTGTCCTCGTCGAGGCGCACCCGGACGTCGATGTCCTCGCGGTCGCGGCTGAAGACATGGGCGTCGATCCCGAAGAGGGCTCCGCGCACCTGCCGCGCGACGTCCACCACCGAGAAGCCGAGCGCCGCCGCCCCGGGCCGCAGGTCGATCTGCACCTCCCGCTGCCCTGCCGCGTCGTCGTCGGCGATGTCGCGCACGCCCTCGATCAGGGCGAGCTCGCGCTTGATCCGCTCGACCACGGCCCGCACCACCGGCTCGTCGTCGCCGGTCACCTGCACCGTGATGTCGGCGCCGGCCGGACCGCCCTGGATCTCGCTGAAGCTGAAGGCCTCGGCCCCGTCGATGGTGCCCACCGCCTCCCGGATCCCGGCGATGACGGCGCTCGACTGCCGCTCCCCCCGGTCCTGCCGCCGTTCGACCGGGGCGAGCTCGATGAACAGCTGCCCGAGGTGCGTGCCCTGCCCCGCGCTGGTGACGCCGCTGGTGTCGTCCACCGCGGCCACGAAGCCGATGAGCGAGTTGATCGAGATCGTCTCGGGCTGGGCCATCGCCGCCTGCTCGATGCGGCGCACGATGTCCTGCGTCTCCTCGAGCGGCGTGCCGATCGGCATCCGCAGCTCGGCGATGATCGTCTCGGAGTCCGAGGCCGGCAGGAAGACGAACGGCACGCGGCCGCCCGCCACCATCCCCAGGCTCGCGGTGAGGACCGAGACCGCCAGCGCGAGGGCGAGGTAGCGGAATCGGATCGTCGTCTCGAGCAGCCGCCCGAAGCCCGGCACCACGTGATCGAACAGCATCCGGTCCCGCCACGCCTCGAAGCGGGCGACCACGCGGCCCGCGCGTCCCGGCCGTCGCCGGTCGCGGGCGGCGAGGCTGTGGCCCATGTGCGACGGCAGGATCAGGACCGACTCGACCACGCTCATCGCCAGGGCGCACGCGACCACCATCGGCAGGGCGCCGAGCAGGTCGCCGATCTGCCCCTTGATGAAGGTCAGCGGCATGAAGGCGACGATGCTGGTCAGGATCGTCGCGACCACCGGCCAGAAGACCTGCTCGGTGCCGCGGATCGCCGCCTCGGCCGCGGGCTCGCGGGCGTCGTGCCGGGCCTGGATGTTCTCGGCCACCACGATCGCGTCGTCCACGAGCAGGCCGAGCACGACGATGAGCCCGAACATGGTCAGGAGGTTGAGCGTCACCCCGACCAGGTTCATGAACATCAGCGTGCCCGCGAGGGCGGTGGTCAGTCCGACGCCGACCCAGAACGCGGTCCGCCAGTTCAGGAACAGCAGCAGCGTGGCGAAGACGAGCACCGCCCCCGCGAGGGCGTTGCGGACCAGCAGGTCGAGCCGGCCCTCGATGAAGCGGGCGAGGTCGCTGCTGGTCGCGATGGACGTGCCGGCGGGCAGCGGCGCGGGAGCGGTGAGCCCGAGGCGATGGGCCCGCTGCTTGAGGGTCTCGAGGGCGGGCGGGCCCGGCGCCGCGGCGCGGTCGTCCTCCCCGTCTCCGCCGGCCCCGCCGCCTCCCCCGCCCCCGGCGTCCGCCAGCCCCCCGAGGAGCCGGTCCTCCCAGCTCCACCCCGGATCCGACGCGAGCCCGGCCGCGGCCCGGCGCCCGGCGACGTACGCCCGGACCATCTCCGCGATCGCCACCGCGTCCTGCTCGCCGACCTTGTAGATCGTGAGGTTGGCCGCGGGGCCGGCCGCCTCGCGGGTCACGAACCGCGTGCGGATCTGCTCGTCGACGTAGGACTCGCGGACGCGGGCGACGTCGCGCACCCGCAGCACCTGCCCCCCGGGCGTGCCGCCGATCGCGATGTCACGGATCGCCTCGGCGGTCTCGTCGACCCCGCGGGTGCGGACGTTCACGTTGCCGACCTCGGTCCGCACCGTGCCGCCGGGCACGTCCCGGAGCCACGCCGAGATCGCGTCGGCCACCTCGGGCAGGCTGCGGCCCTGCTCGAGCAGCACGTCGCCGTCGACGTCCACCCGCAGCTCGTAGTCGCGGACGCCGGAGGACACCATGTCGCCCATGTCCGGCAGCGTCTCGAGGTCGTCGCGCACTGCGCGGATCGCCCGCTTGAGGGCCTCCTCGTTCGCCTCGCCGAAGACCGAGACCTGGATCACCGGCAGCACCGGCTCGAACTCGGTGACCGTGATCCGCTCGACCTCGGGCGGGATGTCGGTGAGGGCGTCGATCTCCCGCTCGACCTCGTCCGTCGCGCGGGACACGGACCGGATGCCGTCGCGGAACTCGACCGTGATCGTGCCCGAGCCCTCGGCGATCTGGGTGCGGATCTGCTCGACCTCGTCGAGGTCGAAGACCGCGTCCTCGATCTTGCGGACGAGGCTCTCCTCGATCTCCTCCGGCGTCGCGCCGGGGTAGACGAAGCTGATCACGCACGACTCGGGCGTGGTGTCGGGGAAGAACTCGCGGGTGGTCGTCAGCGCGGCGTAGACCCCGGCGAGCAGCAGCGCCGCCATCAGGAGGTTGACGGGGACGGGATGCGTGACGCCGAAGCGGGCGAGGCTCACGAGCCGGCTCCCCCGCCGGCGGCGTCCGCGGCGCCGGCCGCGCCCTCCGTCCCCGCCCCGCCCCGGCCCGTCGCCCCGTCGCCGCCGGGCTCGCGGAACGGCGTCTCCGCCGCGACGGTCTCCTCCACCGGCACCGGCGTCACCGCGAGGCCGTCGGCCACGCGGCGACCGGGACGCAGGACCACCGGCGTGCCGGCGGGCGGCGGATCGCGGAGCACGACCCAGTCGCGATCCGGCAGCCCGGTGCTCGGGTACGCGCCGCGCACGTCGTACCACGGCTCGACCGCGAGCCCCCGCAGGCGTCCGTCGTCGCCGACGATCCAGAGGCGGTCGCCGTCGAGGCTCCGGCGCGGCACGAGGATGCGGTCCCCCGCGTCGCCGTCGGACACCGTGGCCCGCAGGAAGCGACCGGGGGCGACCGCAGCGGCGTCGCCCGGGGCCTGACGGAGCTCGACGTAGACGGTGGTGGTGCGGGTGGCGGGATCGTCCTCGGGGGAGATGCGGGCCACGGTGCTGCGGATCACGGCCCGCTCGCCGAGCTCCTCGACGTCGCTCGCGCCGACGAGCTCCACCGGGTCGCCCACCCGCAGGCTGCGGCGCGCGGCGGCGGGAACGCGCACCGGGACCTCGATCCGCCCGGGGTCGAGCACGCGGGCGATGCGCTGCCCCGGCTGCACGCTCTCGCCGATCTCGACGTCGAGCGACTGCAGTCGCCAGCGGCGGGCGTCGGCGGCCCCGGGCGCGTCCGGGTCGCCGAGCGGGTTGCGGATCACGGTCCGCTCGAGATCGGTGGCGGCGACGCGGCGATCGGAGACGGCGGCGGCCCGGCGGGCCCGCAGGGACGCACGGCTGCTCGGGAGGGCGTCGAGCTGGCCGAGCAGGGTGCTCCGCTCGGACCGGACGGTGGAGAGGGCGGCCCGCGCCGCGTCCACCTCGCGCTCGCGGGCCACGCCGGCGGCGGCGGCCTCCTCGACCCGGCGGAGCTCCGCCTCCGCGACCTCCACCCGCTCGTCGACCAGCTCCAGCCGGTCGCGGAGGCGCCGCTCGTCGACCTCGAGCCGATCGAGCTGGGCGTCGAGGTCGGCCACCGCCTGCTCGGCGGCGGCGAGACGGGCCTCGAAGTCGGCCGGATCCAGCCGGGCGATCACCTCTCCCGCGGCGAGGCCGACGCCCTCCTCGATCCGCTCGGGGATCGCGATCACGGTGGACGCGACCCGGGCCGGCACGTCGGCGACGTTCATCGCCCGGGCGGTGCCGTAGCCGGTCCAGGAGCGCCGCACCGGCAGCGGCCGGGCGGGGAAGACCTCCACCCGGGTCCGCAGCTCCTCGGGATCGAGGCGGTCGGGCTCGGGCCGGCTCGCCTCGAGCCACCGGAAGATGCCGACCGCCAGCAGCAGCGCGCCGACGCCGACCGCGAGCCGGAAGCCGAAGGCGAGCAGCGGGGCGAGGCGGCGGAGGCGTTCGGCTCGGCTCATCGGGGAACCATGCGGGATCCGCGGGGCGCCGGGGACGGCGGATCCGGAGGGGGCGGGCGGGCCCACCGGGAGCCCGCGGGCTCGGGCGGCGGACGGCGGGGCAGGTGGCGGGCACGACACCGATGGCGGCGACGGTCGCGTGACGCCCGGACGGCGGCCTGGCACCCGGCCGACGTCCGCGCCACGCGGGACGGACACGATATGCCCGCCGGTCCGTCCCGGTTGTTGATGATGAGCAGGCACAGGCCCTTTTGAAGGCTCGTCTGGAGGA
>CAYLNM010000220.1:0-5523 GCA_964385045.1 uncultured Isosphaeraceae bacterium | reverse complement strand
CTGACGGTGGCGATGGCCGATCCGCTCGACGTCTCGGCGGCGGACGAGGTCGCGGCGATGACGGGCCGCGTGGTCGACCGCCTCGGGCTCGAGCACGACGCCTTCAGCGAGCTGATGCGGGCCCGCTACGGCACCACCGCCGCCCGCATGGCCGAGAGCCTCGCGGGCGAGGCCGCGGAGTCCACCGAGCTCGAGCACAACCTCGACGCCATCGAGGCGGACGACCTCCACCGGATGGCCGAGCAGCCGACGCTCATCAACCTGGTGAACCTGCTGCTGCTCGAGGCGATCCAGTCCCGCACGTCGGACGTGCACATCGAGCCGTTCGAGGACGAGCTCAAGGTCAAGTACCGCATCGACGGCGAGCTGCTCGAGCAGACGCCGCCGCCCAAGCACCTCCAGCCCGCCCTCATCGGCCGCATCAAGATCATGAGCGGCATGAACATCGCGGAGCGGTACGTCCCGCAGGACGGCCACATCACGCTCCGCTTCGAGGGCCGCAAGGTCGACATCCGCGTCTCCACCGTGCCGACGCTCTACGGCGAGTCGGTGGTGATGCGCATCCTCGACAAGAGCGCCCTGCCACTCGACCTCGCGGTGCTCGGGATGGACCAGCACCTGCGGGACCGCATGGACCGCATGATCAACAAGCCGCACGGCATGGTCCTCGTCACCGGCCCGACGGGCTCGGGCAAGACGACGACGCTCTACGCGGCCCTGTCCAAGCTCTACGACCCCCGCAAGAAGATCATCACGGTCGAGGATCCGGTCGAGTACGAGCTCGCCGGCATCAACCAGATCCCGGTGAACCCCAAGCGCGGACTCACGTTCGCCACCGGCCTCCGGGCGATCCTCCGGCAGGACCCCGACATCATCTTCGTGGGCGAGATCCGCGACGCCGAGACCGCGGACATCTCGATCCGCTCGGCCCTCACCGGCCACCTCGTCTTCTCCACGCTGCACACCAACGACGCCATCTCGTCCGTCGGCCGTCTCGTCGACATGGGAGCCGAGCCGTATCTCGTCGCGTCGGTGCTCGAGGGCGTCCTCGCCCAGCGGCTCGGCCGCCGGATCTGTCCCGAGTGCGCGACCACCGAGGCGATGAGCGAGGTGGTGGAGCACCGGCTGAGCCCGGACGAGGCGGCGATGTTCGGCGCCCGCGTCACCCGCGGCGCGGGATGCGCCGCCTGCAACAACAGCGGCACCCGCGGCCGCATCGGCTACTTCGAGCTCGTCACCGTCCACGCCGAGCTGCGCCGGGCGATCTCCTCGGGCGCCCCGATCGGCGAGCTGAAGCAGCTGCTCGGCGACGACTTCACCCCCATGCGGCAGGACGGCCTCGAGAAGGCCGCCGCGGGCCGCACGTCGATCGAGGAGGTCCTGCGGGCCACGCAGGACGCCGACGACGCCGAGCTCTGACCCCGCCTTCTCCCGCCGCCCCCGGGCCGGCCCGAGCCCCGAGCCCCGAGTCCAGACCCCAGATGCCGACCTTCGCCTACGAGACCCTCGACCGCGACGGCGGCCGGCGCACCGGCCAGCTGGCCGCCGAGGACCGCGCCCAGCTCGTCCGCATGCTCCTCGACCGCGGCGAGACGCCGACCACGGTGACGGAGCTCGACGCGGCCACCACCGGCAACGGGACCGCGGCAGGCGCCGGGGCGACCCGCCCCGCTCGTCCGGCCCGTGGCCCGCGCGAGGCGGCGACGGGTCTCGCCGCGATCGGCGCCCGCTTCGAACGGGCGACGAGCGGCCGACCCACCCTGTCCACGGCGGAGATGGGCCAGTTCGTCCGCGAGCTCGCCACCGCCCTCGAGGCCGGCCTGCCCCTCATGCAGTCGCTGCGGACGATGCGGCAGCAGGCCGCGGGCAAGGCCCTGCCGGTCATCCTCGACCACCTCCTCGAGCGGGTGGAGGCGGGCGATCCGCTGTACGCCGCCGCCCGCGACTACGGCCCGCCCTTCGACGAGATGATCGTCGGCATGCTGCGGGCCGCCGACGCCTCGGGCGACATGAGCGTGGTCCTGCACCAGCTCGCCGACCTGCTCGAGCGCAACGTCCAGCTCCGGCGCGACGTCACCGGCGCCCTGATCTACCCCGCGATCGTCGCCGTCCTCCTGCTCGGCTCGGTGCTGGTGCTGGTGACCGTCCTCGTCCCGCGACTGATCGAGCCGATGGCGGCCGAGGGCAACTTCGCGATGCCCTGGCCGACGCAGGTGCTGCTGGACATGGCGACCTTCATCCGCGACTGGTGGCTGATCGCGGTCGGCGTGGGCATCGCCGGCCTGCTCGGCTGGTGGGCGTGGATCTCGGTGCCCGCCAACCGCCTGCTCTTCGACCGCCTGAAGCTGCGGGTGCCGGTGCTCGGCCGCGTCCTCCGCGACGTGGCGGTGGTCCGCTTCACCCGCACCCTCGGGACCCTCGTCGCCACCGGCCTGCCGATCCTCGACGCCCTGCGCATCACCCGGAACACGCTCGGCAACGCCGCGATGGCGGCCGCGATCGAGGAGGTCGAGAGCCAGGTCACGGGCGGCAAGTCGCTCGCGGTGCCGCTGGAGCGCTCCGGCCTCTTCCCCCCGCTGCTGGTGCAGGTGGTGAACCTCGGCGAGCGGGCCGGCCGCCTCGACCAGATGCTCCAGCACGCCACCACCGCGTTCGACCGCCAGGTCGACACCTCGATCAAGGTCTTCAGCAAGTCCCTGCAGCCGGCCCTGCTGATGGTGATGGCCCTCGTCGGGGCGTTCGTCCTGATGGCCATCCTCCTCCCGATGCTCGAGATGCAGTCGATGATCCAGTGACCGGGGACCGCCCGCCGCGGCGCGCGACGCCCGCCGCCGGCCGCGCCGCCCGCCGAATCCGCCTCCTCCCGTTCCGAAGCATTCCGGGGCCCCCGGGCCCCGCTCCCGGAGACACGAGCATGACCCGATCCACGCCTTCCCGTCGTCGCCGCCCGCGTGCCGGCCGGACCCGCGCGGTCCGCCGCCCCCTCGGCCGATCCGTCCGCCGCGGCTTCACCCTCCTCGAGATCATCGTCGTGGTGACGATCATCGGCCTGCTCGCGGCGGTCGTCGCGCCCCGGCTGATGGGCAACATCGGCAAGGCGAAGACCAACATCGCCCGTCAGGAGGTCTCCGCGATCGCGCAGGAGATCCAGATCTGGATGGCCGACAACGGCATGAGCCGCCTGCCCGACGACTTCGACCTCGCGGTGCTGACCGAGGGCGACTCCCGCACCCTCAACCCCGACGACATCGTCGACCCGTGGGATCGCCAGTACATCGTCATCATCCCGGGCGAGCAGAACGTCGACTTCGACGTGGTCTCGTACGGGGCCGACGGCCAGCCCGGCGGCGAGGACGAGGACGAGGACGTCGTCAACTGACGTCGTCGGCTCCTCGCCGCGATCGACGCCCG
The DNA here is from genome assembly GCA_964385045.1 of uncultured Isosphaeraceae bacterium. Taxonomy (GTDB): domain Bacteria; phylum Planctomycetota; class Phycisphaerae; order Phycisphaerales; family SM1A02; genus CAYLNM01. Next base: position 2,112 of record CAYLNM010000220.1, on the reverse strand, counting down.
ACCGCGCCCGCGTTCCCGTTCCCGGAGCCGCGATGACCCACGCCCCGCCGCCGACGCCCCGCCGTCCGCACCGCCACTCCGCGCCGCGACGCGGGCATGACGCCCGCGCGTTCACGCTCATCGAGATGATCGTGGCGGTGGCGGTGATGGCCCTGCTCGCGACCGCGATCGTGCCCCGGCTCAGCGGCCTCGCCTCGCGGCGATTCGATCTGGCGGTCACGCAGGCGTCGGACCTCGTGATGATGTTCGCCCAGCGCGAGATGGCGGGCACGTCGCCGGTGGGCATCGACCTGCAGGTGACGCGGGACGGCGAGCGCCGCCTGCGGCTGCTGGTCCTGACCCCGCCCCCCGGCGAGCCGGAGGCGACCGACCTCGCCGACTGGCGGCTCGATCCCTTCGTGCGGCCGGTCGCCCTGCCGATCGAGGTCGACCCCGACTCGGTCCGCCTCGTGGTCGATGGCGAGGAGCTCGACATCCGCTTCTCGCCGTTCACGCACGTGCCGGGGGACCGGCGACCGCGGATCGAGCTGCTGATGGCCTCGGCCGACGGCTCGCGCTTCGGCCGCATCGTGCTCCCGCCGTACGCGCTCGGACCGGACGTCCTGATCGGGGACGACGTGCGGGCCGGCGGCGGCTTCGGCGAGGGTCGGGCGCCGATCGACCTCGACGCGGCCGGCCGAAGCCGGGAGGACTGGTGATGAGGAACGCCCATCCGGACGGCGTCGCGACCGCAGCCACCGCCGCGCCGGGGCGGGCGACGCGGCACCCCCGTCGTCGTCCCCGCCGCCGCGGTCTCGCCCTCGCCGAGGCCCTGCTCGGCGGCGTGCTGCTCGCCGCGGGCATGACCGTCGTCATGAGCCTGTCGGTCCGCGCGATGCGGGCCCAGGTCAGCGGCGAGAAGCGGATGGTCGCGGCGTGGCTCGCCGACGACCTGCTGAACATGGTCCTCGCCGAGGGCCCGGCCAACTACGAGCGCACCTTCGACACGAGCGGGGCCTTCGAGGCGCCCTTCGAGGAGTACGCCTTCGAGCTGATCCTCGAGGACCTCGGCCGCGGGGTGCCGTGGCGGGCCACCGCGGTCGTCTCCTGGGGCGAGCGTCCCGAGCAGTCCGTGGTCGTCGAGACCCTCCTCTCGGTCCGGCTCGGCGACGAGGAGCCGCCGCGGGAGCCCTTCGAGGAGGTCGACCGCGACGCCCGGTGGCTCGACGACGAGGAGATGGCGCCATGATCGACCTCGTCCGCCGCCTCCGGTCCGCTCCGCGCCCGGCCGCCTCCCGGCCGGTGGTCTCGCACCGGCGCCGCCGGCCCGTCCGGCGGCCCGCCCGCCGCGGCTTCACGCTCATCGAGCTCATCGTCGCGTCGATGATCGGCGCGATGGTGCTCGCGAGCCTGTCGATGGGCATCGGCCGCATCGCCGACGCCCGCAACCGCAGCAAGGCCCGGCTCGACGCCTTCATGCGGGCCGACGCCGCCCTCGCCACGCTGCGGCGGGAGGTGGCGACGATCATCCGATCCGACGACCTCTTCGACACCCGCCTGCTCGTGTTCAACGGCGGCTCCGAGGAACTGCCGAGCGACGAGGCGCTCGTCTTCAACGTTCGGCTGCAGGTGAGCCGGGCCGACAATCGCTTCGAGAGCGACGGTCAGGAGTGGGAGACCGCGTTCCGGGTCGAGGACGACGAGATCGGCCCCGCCCTGTGGATCCGCCGCGACGCCGTGCCCGACGAGTTCTCGCGCGGTGGCGGCGTCGCCGAGCCGTCGGTGGAAGGCATCGTGGCGCTCGATGTCCTGTGCTGGGACGGCTTCCAGTGGTTCGACGAGTGGGACAGCGACCGCCGCGGCCTCCCCAAGGCGGTGCGCCTCGAGGTGATCGCCAGCGGGCACCGCCCCGGCGAGGATCCGCTGGACGCGCCGCTCGCGACGCTGCGGACCACGGTGGCGATCGACCGACTCGCCCCGCCCCGCGACATCTACGAGGCGATCGAGGCCGAGCTCGACGCCGCCGAGGCCGAGGCCGAGGCGGCCGAGGGCGGCGGTCCCGACGCGGCCGGGCTCGGGGCCTCGGGCGACCCGAACGCGCCCGGCGGGCCCGGCGGCCCGGGCGGCGTCGGC
>CAYLNM010000219.1:0-5569 GCA_964385045.1 uncultured Isosphaeraceae bacterium | reverse complement strand
CCCCCCGCCTCCCCCGCCTCCCCGGCCTCCCCGGTCGCCCGGGGCCGTTCCCGTGGCGTCCGGTCCGGCCGGGTGCCCGCGGGCCCGCTCGTGGCCGCCGTGGTGCCCGCCGCGTTCGCGGCGGCGATCGCCGGGCCCACCGCGCCCGCGATCGCCGCGGCCGAAGGCGAGCCCACGCCCGCGGCCGACGCGGTCATCACGTACGACCCCGGGTCCCCGATCCCCTTCGGCTTCGACGACCCGGCCGCGGCGCTGGGTCCGCCGGCCCGCTTCAGCGGCGTCGGGGTCGACCCGGGCGTGGTGAGCCCGTTCCAGCCCGCGTTCACCCCCGCCGAGCTCGTGGCGGTCGGCCCCGGCGGCGAGCTGGTACTGTCGTTCGACGAGCCGGTGACCGACGATCCCGCCAATCCCTTCGGCGTCGACCTGCTCGTCTTCGGCAATCCGCTCTTCCTCGACGCCGCGTTCCCCGCCGGGGTCGTCGGCGGCCTCTTCGCCGAGGGGGGCGAGATCGCGGTGAGCGCCGACGGCACGAGCTGGACCACGGTGCCCGGCGCGGCCGCCGACGGCGGCTGGCCGACGCTCGGCTGGCTCGACGCCGGGCCCTACGACGCCGAGCCGGGCCGCGTGCCGTCGGACTTCACGCGGCCGGTCGACCCGTCGATGGATCCGGCGGACGTGGCCGGGACCTCCTACCCCGAGCTCCTGGCGATGTACGACGGCGCCGGCGGCGGCACGCCGGTCGACCTCGGCCCGCTCGGCCTGTCCGAGATCGCGTTCGTCCGCATCCGCCTGCCCGAGGACGCGGCGACGGCGGTCGAGGTCGACGCGGTGGTCGACGTGGCCCCGGCCGGCCCCCCGGCGGACGTGAACGGCGACGGCGCGGTCGACTTCGACGACCTGCTCGCGGTGGTCGCGGCCTTCGGGCCCTGCCCGGCGCCGCCGGCGCCCTGTCCCGAGGACGTCGACGGCACCGGCGCGGTCGCCTTCGACGACCTGCTCGCGGTGCTCGCGGCGTGGAGCGGGGAGGGAGCATGAGCGCGACCGTCCGCATCGCCCGCCGCGCCGGCCGCGCCCGCGGGAGCCGTGCGCCGCACGGCTTCACCCTCGTCGAGGTGCTCGTGAGCCTCGGGATCGTGTCGCTGCTCGTGGGCCTGCTGCTGCCCTCGCTCGGAGCGGCCCGCGGGACCGCCCACACCGTGCAGTCGCTGTCGAACCTGCGGCAGATGGCGTTCGCGGCCACCCGCTACGCCGACCGCTGGAATCGCTGGCCGCCGGCCGTTCGCTACGCGGCGGGGGCGGACGGCGTGCGCACGATCGCATGGGACTGGGCCGAGGACGAGACCGGGGCCGCGGTGCCCGGTCCGCTCTGGGCGTGGACCGACCGGCCGCACGAGGTCATGACCTGCCCCGCGTACCACGGCGAGGCCGAGTTCGGCGTCGATCCCGTCACCGGCTACAACTACAACACCACGTACCTCGGGGGCGAGGCGCCGTACGGCACCGTCGGCTTCGAGCACATGCGGTGGGGACTGCGGCCGGCCGCCGCGGTGCGCACCTCGACCACCGTCATCTTCGGGGCGGGCGGGATCCGCGGCGGCACCAACAAGTTCATGCGGGCCCCCGGCAACGCCGAGGGCCTCGACCCGTGGACGCTGATGGCGGGCGGGCAGGCGTTCCGCTACCACGGCGGGCGCACGGTGACCGCGCACCTCGACGGGCACGTGGCCACGGACGGTGCGCCGGCCCTCCCGCCGGGCGCGGATCCGGCGGCGGCCGAGACGGTGATGGACTTCCCCCGCAACGGGTTCCTCGCCCCCGACGACCGGCCGTACGACCCGAGGTGAGGCGCCGGGACGGCGGCGGCGTGGGTCGCCGCGGGGCGCCGGACGACGCGGGCCGCGGCGCGCCGGACGACGCGGGCCGCAGCGCGCCGGACGACGCGGGCCGCGGCGCGCCACCGGGCACGCGGCCACCGGTCGCGCCCCCCCGGCCGGGCTACCGTGTGCCCATGGATGCCGCCCCCCCGCCGCCGCTGGCCGAGCTCCCCGGGTACGACGCCGCGCTCGAGCGTCTGCTCGCGGCGGCGCCCGCCCCGATCGCGGCGGAGCGCGTCGCGCTCGCGGCGGCGCTCGGCCGCACGCTCCGCGAGCCGATCCGGGCCGACCGTGACCTGCCGCCCTTCGATCGGGCGGCGATGGACGGCTACGCGGTGCGGGCCCACGAGGCGGCGCCGGGGACCACGCTCGCGGTGACGGACGACGCGCCGGCGGGCCGGGCCGAGGTCGCCGCGGGGCCGCCCGGCACCTGCATGCGGATCGCGACCGGCGCGCCGGTGCCGGCCGGTCTCGACGCCGTGGTGCCGCACGAGCGGACCGACCGCGGCGAGCCGGTGACGATCACCGGCTCGCCCGCGGTCCAGCCCGGCGACGCGGTGCACGTGCGCGGGGCGGACGCGCGGAGCGGCGACGAGCTGGTCGCGCCGGGCACGCGACTCGGCCCCGCCCACCTCGGCCTCGCCGCGACGGTCGGCCTCGTCGAGCCGCTCGTCGCCCGCCGGCCGCGGGTGGCCGTCCTGACCACCGGCAGCGAGGTCCTCGACCCGTCGGCCGACGTCGCGCCGCACCAGATCCGCAACGGCAACGCCCCGATGCTCGCCGCCCTCGCCACCGCGATGGGGGCGGACGTCGTCCGCTGCGAGCACGTCGCCGATGATCCCGGCGCGACCGAGGCCGCGGTGACGGCCGCGGTCGCCGAGGCGGAGCTGCTGCTGACGGTGGGCGGGATCAGCGCCGGGGAACGGGACCACGTCGCCGGAGCCCTGGCCGCCCTCGGCGGCGAGGCGGTGCTGCGCGGGGCCGCGATCCAGCCGGGCAAGCCGATCACCGCGGTGCGGATGCCGGCGGCGGGCGGGGGCGGCGAGGGACGCGAGGGCGGCGAGGGCGGCGATCGACTGGCCCTCTGCCTGCCGGGCAACCCGGTGAGCTGCCTGGCGTGCGCGTGCCTCTTCGCCTGGCCGCTGCTCGCCCGCCGGCTCGGAGCGACCCCGCCGCCGTGGCGCCGCGTGCCGCTGGTCGCACCGGTGCGGCCGAACCGCCGCCGCGAGGCGTTCCGTCCCGCGGTGCGGACCGGCGAGGGCGTGTCGGTGCCGCCGTGGGCCGGCTCCGGGGACCTCGCCCACGCCGCGCCGACCGCGGGACTGGTGCGACTGCCGATCGCGGACGAGGAGCTGCCGGCGGGCACGCCGGTGCCCTTCCTGCGGTGGCCCGGCGGATGAGCGGCGACGGCGCGATCACGGTGCGGGTGCTGCTCTTCGCCGACCTCGCCGAGGCGGCGGGCCGGCGCTCGATGGAGCTCTCGCTGCCGCACGGCGAGACGGCGGGCGGGGCGCTCGCGGCCCTCGCGGGCCGCGTGCCCGCGGTGGCGGAACGGCAGGCATCGCTCGGACTGGCCGTCGGGGATCGGTACGTCGGCCGCGAGGTGGTGCTGCGGGACGGCGACGAGCTGGCCCTCATCCCGCCGGTGAGCGGCGGCTGAAGCGCCCGGAGGCGCCGAAGTGCGGAGGCGCGGCGCCGTCGCCCCGCGGCCCCGCTCAGCGCCGGCCGAACTGCCGCTCGAGATCGTGGATCGTCAGCCGAAGCGTCGTGGGCCGACCGTGCGGGCAGTTGGAGCCGCGCTCGATGCGCTCGCGGGCCGCGAGCAGCTCGGCCATGTCGCGGTCCGACAGTCGCTCGCCCGCCTTGACCGCGGCCTTGCAGGCCATCATGTCGAGGACCTCCGACAGCGCGGCCTCGCCCTCGGGCGGCACGCCGTCCTCGTCCGTCCGCCGCAGCAGGTCCTGCAGGAAGGCGGCGACGTCGACCCGCCGCTGGACCAGCAGCGTCGGCACCGCGTGCACGCCGATCGAGCCGGGGCCCATCGGGGCCGCCTCGATGCCGAGCCGCGTCAGCAGCGGCCCGAGCGCCTCGAGGTGCTCGACGTGGCCCTCGGGCACCTCGACGACCAGCGGCACGAGCCGCCGCTGCGACTCGAGCGAGCCCTCGGCCAGCCGCTCCCGCAGCTCCTCGAACACGATCCGCTCGTGCAGCGCGTGCTGGTCGACGATCAGCAGCCCCTCGCGATCCTGCGCCACCAGGAACGAGTCGTGCACCTGCATGACCTCGATCACGGGCCGGATGCCGGCGAAGCTCGGCGGCGGGGCCGGCTCGCCCGGCGCGGGGGCGATCCCCGCCCCGGTGCCCGCCGGCTCGTCACCCGTGCCCGCGACCCGGTCCATCAGCGCGGCCCGCCCGGCGTCCCCGGCGTCGGGCGCCTCCAGCGCCGCCCGCAGGTCGCGCAGCACCGTCGGGCCCGGACGCGGCCCGGCGACGTTCCCCGCGCCCCACGCCGCGCGGTGACCGGCCCGCCCGTCGCCCACCGTCGCCGTCCGCCCGTCGCCCGCGGCGAAGCCGGGCGCACCGCCACCGCCACCGCCACCACCGCTGCTGCCGCTCCCGCCGCCGCCCGCCCGGGACAGATCCACCGCCGGCACGACGTCGGCGGCGTCCATCGTCCGCGCGAGGGCGTGCCGCACCGCCGCGTGCACCGCGGAGGTGTCTCGGAACCGAACCTCGGTCTTCTGCGGGTGGACGTTCACGTCCACGCGGCGCGGATCGACCTGCAGCCAGAGGACGACCGTCGGCGAGCGGCCGGGCTCGATCAGGCCGCGGTAGCCCTCGCGGACCGCGTGGACCACGGTGCGGTCGGCGATCGGCCGGCCGTTGAGCAGCAGCCGGATCGCCTTGGCCGTGGCCCGGGCGAGCTCCGGCGTGCCCGCGAGGCCGCGGACCCGCACGCCGGCCTCGTCGTGCTCGACCGGCACCAGGTGCGGCTCCAGCTCGCGGCCGAGGACCGACAGGATCCGCTCCTCGGCCGACTGGCCCGGGGCGAGGTCGAACCGCTCGCGACCGTCGACCTCCAGCCGCAGGCCGACCGTGGGATGGGCGAGGGCGAGCAGGCGAAGCTGCTCCGCGACCCGCGTGGCCTCGGCCCGCTCGCCCTTGAGGAACTTCCGCCGGGCGGGCACCGCGTGGAAGAGGTCGCGCACCTCGACGAGGGTGCCCGCCGGTCCCGGACACGGCCGGACGGCCGACGTCTCGCCGCCGGCCGACTCCACCGTCGCCGCCGCCTCGGCCTCCGGCGGCCGCGAGGTGATCGCGACCCGGGCCACCGCGGCGATCGATGCGAGCGCCTCGCCGCGGAAGCCCATCGTGGCGATGGCCTCGAGGTCGGCCCCGGTCGCGATCTTGCTCGTGGCGTGCGGGGCCACCGCCAGGGGCAGCTCGTCGGCGGGGATGCCGCCCCCGTCGTCGCGGACCGCGATCAGCCGCGTGCCCCCCGCCTCGATCGCGACGCGGATGCGTCCCGCCCCGGCGTCGACCGCGTTCTCGACGAGCTCCTTCACCACGCTCGACGGCCGCTCGACCACCTCGCCGGCGGCGATCTGGTCCACGAGCAGCGGCGGCAGGCGGCGGATCGGCACTGGTAGGTCTCAGGTGATAGGAAAACGAATGAATCGAGGTCCCACCACCTG
>CAYLNM010000218.1:0-5593 GCA_964385045.1 uncultured Isosphaeraceae bacterium | reverse complement strand
GGCACCGCGTGCTCGACGCTGCGGAAGGCGTCGATCGGCTCGCCGCCGATCCGCCGGGTGGGGCTGTCGGGATCGGCGAGCTCGGGATGCTCCTCCTCGAGCCGGGCGAGCTCGGCGAGGCGCTCGTCGTAGTCCCGATCGCTCATGATCGGGTCGGCCTCGACGTAGTAGGCCCGGTTGGCCTCCTCGAGGAGCTCGCGCAGCTCCTGCACGCGGCGGCGGACGTCGTCGGTCACGGGCGGGCATCCTCCGCGGGGGGCGGGTCGGAGGCGCGCGCAGCGGGGGCGGCGGGGACGGCGGGGACGGCGGGGACGGCATCCGGGTCGGTGCCGGCGTCGCTCGCGGCGTCGCCGGCGCCGGTGGCGTCCTCCGCGGCGTCCTCCGCGGCGGCTTCCTCGGCGTCCTCCTGCTCGGCGGCGGCCGCCGTCTCGGCCGCCTCCGCCGCGGCCGCCTCGGCGGACGGCAGCCGGCCGGCCGACTGCACGAGCAGCGTGGCGAGTCCGGTGGCCGACGGCACGTCGAGCGGCGGGACGTCGAGCCCCACCGACCGTGCCCGCTCGTCGCACCCGGCCATGCCGCTGGCGAGCTCGGCGATCGACGCCGCGAGCGCGGCCTCCGCGAGGTCGTCGGCGCCGGGCATCGCGGGGGCGAGCGGACGGCGGGCGTGGAACGCGTGACACGCGGTGCAGCGGCCGAGGTCGAGCCCGCCGACGAGCGCGTCGACCGGGTGGGGCTCATCGGCGGCGGGCCAGGCCTCCCGCGGCGGCGCGGGCTCGCCGTCCGGGCCGAGGGCGATCACGGGGCGCCCCCCCGACGGGATCGGCATCACGCGACCGACCGCGAACGGCTCGCGGATCGGACGGAACGCCACCGGCACGTCGCGCGACCGGGCGAGCTCGTAGTCGAGCCGCTCCACCGGGGTGCGCATCCATACCGGCTCGCCCGAGAGGCTCCGCCGCGGGGCGGCCCCGGCGGCGTCGACCTGCAGGTCCTCCTCGGCCCCCGTCCGCTCGAGGATCATCCGCAGTCCGGTGAGCTCGGCGCCGACCCGGCCGAGGGCGTCGCCGCGCGGTCGGAAGGTGACCTCGAGCACCGCGGCGAACGGCCCGGGTGGGATGCGGGGATCGAGCGACTGACCGGCCTCGAGGGCGAACGCCGCCGAGGGCAGGTCGCGGGCGACGATCGTGCCGTCCGGGCCCTCGATCCACGCCCGGGTGCCGAGGGCCGGGAACGGCGGGATCGCGGGATCGTCGCCCGTGACCGCGCGGGCCCGCTCGGTGAGCGGCACCGGCGGCGCGGCGGCGGAGCGTCCCATGTCGGTCTGGCGGAAGGCGATGATCGCGGCGGAGGCGATCGCGGCGCCGGCGATGCCGACGACGATGAAGGCGGTCTGGGCTCGGCTCACGGAGCGGCTCGCTGGGGGGCTCCCCGGGGACGGTCGGCGTCCGCCGGCCCGGGGGCGGGGCGCGGGGGCGACGTGGACGGCGCGGGCGGCGCGGGCGGCGCCGAGGGCGTCGACGGCGTGGACTCGGCGGCGGGATCCGCGCCGGGCTGCGGGGCCGACGCGGGTGCGGCCGCCGGGTCGGAGCGGTCCTGCCACGCCCGCCACCCCTGCCATGCGGCGAGGACGAGGCCGCCGGTGGCGGCGACGGCGACGGCGACCGCCAGCATCCGGCGGCGTCGCCGGTTCGGCGCGGCGCCGTGCGAGCCCGGCGTCGCCGCGGGCGCCTGCCACGTCGCGGCGCGCAGGTGGCGCACCAGCGCGGCGAGGTCGCCGGCGGCGGGACTCGGGGCCGCGGGGATGGCCGCCGCCGACCGCAGCGCCTCGTCGGCGCGGCCGAGGTGGCGGCGGACCGCGGTCCGCGAGCAGTCCATCGCCCGGGCGGCCTCGCGCAGGGAGCGGCCGAGCACGCGGACGAGGACGAAGGCCTCGCGGAGCTGCGCCGGCAGTCCGTCCAGCGGGGCGAAGGCCGCGACGGGCGGGCCCGCCGCGGCCGGAGCCGGCTCCCGCCGACAGGCCAGCAGCACCTGCCGCTCGAGGTGGTCCGGGGAGACGGCCGCGGGGCGACGCCGCGGGCGGCGGGCGGGGGCGAGGTGCGCGGCGGCGACCCCGCGCACGATCCGCCGCGCCCGCTCGGGGCGACCCGTCAGCAGCAGCGCGAGCCGTTCGAGGCGGCGGTGGAGCGAGGCGACGTCCATGAGCCGGGAACTGTAGGGACACGCTCGTGCCCTCGCCCCGCGCGGCCGATCCACGGACGGTGTGCCGGACGTCCTCGGGTCCCGCGGCGGACCCGGCGGGCGATAGGATCGACGGCATGCCGGCGCGTCTCGCACGGCCGCGGAACGGACGCCGCGGCGCGGCTCGTCGGCCCCCGCCTCGCACCCGACCACGGACCCGGGAGCCCCCGCATGACGCGACGCCCCCTCGCCCTGCACTCCGACCCGACCCCGGCGCCGCCCGGACCGGCCGCCCCGGCTCCGGTCCCCGCGCCCGCCCGACGCGCGGCGGTGCTCGCCGTCCTCCTCGCCGGCGTGGGGGCCCTGCTCGGCCCGCTCGCCGCCCCGCGGCCCGCCGTCGCCACCGGGGCCGCGGCCGCGACCGCGACGGCGCTGCCCGACTTCCAGCGTGAGTGCGAGCGGCTGATCGAGACGACCGACCTTCGGGGTGGCCGCGTCGCGGTGAGCGTGGTCGACGCGGACACCGGGCGTGCCTTCGTGCGAATCGCGGAGGAGGAGCCGATGATCCCGGCGAGCAACATGAAGCTGCTCACCACCGGGGCCGCCCTGCACGTGCTCGGACCCGACTTCCGCTTCCGCACGCGTCTCCGCCTCGACGGCAGCCGGCTCGTCGTGCACGGCGACGGCGATCCGGGGTTCGGTGATCCGGTGCTCCTCGCCGACACGCCCGCCCCGGTGCGTCCGGACGCCCCGGGCGAGGACCGGCTCGACGCACGCCCAGGGGAACGGTCGCCGCGCGGGCTCGAGGTCGACGAGCTGCTCGACCTGTGGGTTCGCGCGGTCCGCCGGGCCGGGGTGCGCGAGCTCACCGAGGTCGTGGTGGACGATCGCATCTTCGACCGCGAGTACGTGCACCCGGCCTGGCCCGCCAACCAGCTCAGCCGGCACTACTGCGCGGGCGTGGCCGGGCTCAACTTCCACGCCAACGTGCTGACCTTCTACCCGCGGCCGGTCCGCGGCGGCGGCGCGACGCCGGGCCCGAGCATCCCCCGGGCCGGCTTCCTCGACATCGAGAACCGCGCGACCGCCGACCGCCGCCGCCCGGGGACCGCGTCGGTGGAGCGACGGATCGGCACCGACCAGCTCATCCTGATGGGCAACGTCCGGACCGCGTACGAGTATCCGATCCGGGTGACCGTCCACGAGCCCCCCGCCTTCTTCGCCCGGCTGCTGACCGAGCGGCTCCGCGCGGCCGGGGTGCGGGTCGGCACCTTCGGGCTCGCCGAGCTCGACGCCCCCGACCCCGCGGGGCGGACGATCGCCCCCGAGGTGGTCACGCCCCTGATCCGCGTCCTCGAACGGGCCAACACCGACAGTCACAACGTCTCCTCCGAGGCGCTCTTCAAGCGGCTGGCCGCCGCCAGCGGGACGCGGCCGGCGACCTTCGCCGGGGCCGCGGCGTTCGTGCGGCAGGCGGTCCGCGACCGGCTCGGCGACGAGCGTCTCGACAGCCGCCTGCGGGTCTCCGACGGCTCGGGCCTCAGCCGCGACAACGAGGTGCCCGCCGCCCTGCTCACCGCCTGGCTGCGGTCCTTCCACCTCGACGAGGAGCTCGCCCCGGTCATGCGGAGCAGCCTCGCCGTCATGGGCCGCACGGGCACGCTTCGCAACCGCCTGCGCGGCGAGCCGCCGCGGGCGGGCGAGGCAGCGCCGATCGGCGGTCGCTACGTGCCGCGGGGGACGATCGTCCGCGCCAAGTCCGGCACCATCGACTCGGTCAGCGCGCTCTCGGGCTACGTGATCGGGCCGCGGCGCACCCTGGCCTTCAGCGTCATGGTGAACGGCTACCGCGGGTCCTCGGCCACCGCCCGCGACCTGCAGGACCGCGTGGTGATGCTGCTCGCCGAAGGGCTCGCCGAGGAAGGCTGAGCGACCGGCGGCGGGCGAGGCGACGGTCGTCCCGGCGCGTCGGCGCCCGCCTCGGCGGCGGCCTCGGAGGCCGCGGAGGCCGCGGACCGCGCGGCCACGGCGATCGCCTCCGTGCCCGCGAGCAGCTCCCGGGCGTCGTCGACGTCGCGGATCACCGCCGCCCCCTCCCGCAGCAGTCGCAGGCATCCGCGGGCGAGCGGATCGTCGGGATCGCCCGGGACGGCCCCGACGTCGCGGCCGAGCTCCTCCACCGCGAGGCGAGCGGTCACGTGGGCACCGCTGCGCTCGCCCGCCGCGACCACGAGGACGGCCCGTGCGAGCCCCGCGATCACGCGATTGCGCCGGGGGAAGTGATGGGGGCGCGGCTCCGTCTCCATCGGCCACTCCGACAGCACTGCGCCCCCGTTCGCGAGGACCTCGCGGAACAGCGGCGCGTGCGATCGCGGCGACGGCCGGTCGAGTCCCCCGCCGAGGACGACGATCGTGCGGCCTCCGGCCCGGAGGGCCCCGCGATGGGCCGCGGCGTCGATCCCGATCGCGCCGCCCGAGACGATCGTCCACCCGTCGTCCACCAGTCCGGCCGCGAGGTCCGCCGCGCGTTCGAGAGCCTGCCGGCCGGCTCGACGCGAGCCCACGATCGCCACCGCTCGGTCCCCGTCGGGCGGTCCACCGCGACACCACAGCAGCGGCGGCGGAGGCTCGAGCAGCCGCAGCAGCGGCGGCCAGTGGCGGGCCGCGGGGTGCAGCACGCTCCCTCGGGCTCTCCGCACCCGGCGCAGCTCGTGCCAGGGGTCGGCCCGGCGGATCGCACCGACCAGGCGCGATGCACGCGGCTCGTCGAGGTGCAGGGCCGCGGACACCGCGGCGGTGGACGCGTCGACCGCGGCGCGAGCGGAGCCGAAGGCGCGGCGAAGGGCATCGATCGCGACGGGCCCGACGCCCCGGGCGAGCGCGAGGCGCAGCGCGGCCGCCTCCTCGGAGTCGGAGTCGGGGCGGGACGGACGGTGAGGACGGGTGACGTGCATGCGGGCATCGTGCCCGAACCCCGGGGTCGTCCTCGAGATCGTGATGCGGATTCCGGTGCGCGGCGAGAGGGCCGGCCTCGAGCGCAATAGCCGCCGGGAGCCAGCCGTGTCAGCGCGGATCAGCGGTCACGGTCGGGGTCGCCGTCGGCGCGATCATCCCCGTCGTCATCGGTCTCCTCGCCGTCGAGCTCCTCGTACTCCCACTCGTCGTCGTCCCCGTCCTCGTCGTCGGCGTCGTCGTCGTCGTCGTCCCAGTCCTCGTCGTCGTCGGCTTCGTCGTCGTCGTCCCAGTTCTCGTCGTCGTCGGCGGATAGCGCCGTCAGGTAGCGCCAGTAGGGAATGACAATCTCGTACTCGCCGTCGGCTGCCTCGCTGTCGCCGTCAGGCAGCGGCCAGACCTCGAAGTTGCCATCGCCGTTGCTGTCTTCCGTCGCGTGCAGGAGCACCTGCGGCGGGCCGTC
>CAYLNM010000217.1:0-5660 GCA_964385045.1 uncultured Isosphaeraceae bacterium | reverse complement strand
CCGCTCGCCCCCGTCCGCCCCCGGCACCCCATCCGCCCCGCTCGTCGCACCGCGGCGGGGCCAAGGACCCAGCCCATGGACCTGCCGCTGCTCTCCGCGATCCGCACCCCCGCCGATCTCCGGGCCCTGCCCGTCGAGCGGCTGCCCGAGGTCGCGGCCGAGATCCGCCACGCGATCACGGAGCAGATCAAGCGGACCGGCGGGCACTTCGCCCCGAACCTCGGCGTGGTCGAGCTGACGATCGCCCTGCACTACGTCTTCGACTTCGGCCGCGACCGGCTGCTCTTCGACGTCGGGCACCAGTGCTACCCGCACAAGCTGCTCACCGGCCGCCTGCCGATGCTGGAGAAGCTCCGGCAGCCCGGCGGCATGGCCGGCTTCCCCGACCCGCGCGAGTCGAGCTGGGACCTCTTCCAGGTCGGCCACGCCGGCACCGCGGTGTCCACCGCGGTCGGCATGGCCCGCGGCGACGCCCTCAAGGGCGAGGGCTACCACTCCAAGGACAATCCCGGCGGCCGCCGCGTGGTGTCGATCGTGGGCGACGCCTCGATCGTCAACGGCGTGGCGATGGAGGGCCTGAACAACGCGGGCACGCTCAAGCGGCAGTTCCTCGTCGTCCTCAATGACAACGGCATGTCGATCGCCCGGCCGCAGGGGGCGGTCGCCCAGTACTTCGACCGCATGCGGGTGAACCCCGCGTACCTCGGAGCGAAGCAGGCGACCAAGGACGTCCTGAGCCACCTGCCCGGCGGCGAGCAGCTGCGGGACATGTACCACCGCCTCGGCGAGATGGCCAAGGACGCCGTCACCGAGGACGCGTGGTTCGAGAAGTTCGGCCTGCTGACGATCGGCCCGACCGACGGGCACGACCTGCCGACCCTGATCGACATGCTCCTCGACGTGAAGGACGTGGACCGCCCGATCGTGCTGCACGTGCACACCGTCAAGGGCAAGGGCCACGACTTCAGCGAGGAGGACGCGACCACGTTCCACTCGCCCAAGCCCTTCAACGTCAAGGGCTGCCGCGTGGAGCTCTCGAGCGGCGGCCGGTCGTTCACGGCCGCGTTCGCCGACGCCCTCATCGACGTGATGGAGCGGGACGAGGAGGTCGTGACCTGCACCGCGGCCATGCCCGACGGCACCGGCCTCGCGAAGGTGCTGCCGAAGTTCCCCGAGCGGTCGTGGGACGTGGGCATCTGCGAGAGCCACGCGATGGACATGATGGCCGGCCTCGCCAAGACCGGCTGGAAGCCCTACTTCGCGGTGTACTCGACCTTCCTCCAGCGGGCGTTCGACCAGGCGTTCCAGGAGGTGTCGCTGCAGGACCTGCCGGTGCGGCTGTGCCTCGACCGGGCGGGGCTCGTGGGCGGCGACGGGGCGGTGCACCACGGCTTCTGCGACGTGAGCATCCTGCGGTCGCTGCCGGGCGCCGTCCTGATGGCGGCGATGGACGAGCCGAGCCTGCGGGCGTCGCTCGAGTTCATGCGGGGCTGCGACGACGGGCTGAGCGCGGTGCGGTATCCGCGGGACAACGTGAGCGATCGGTTCACCGGCGACGAGGGGGCCGAGTGCCCGCCGTTCGAGCTCGGCCGGGCGCGGGCCCTGGTCGAGCCGGCGTCGCCGGACATCGCGCTGGTGACCTACGGCACGATGGCGATCGAGGCGGCGGAGGCGATCGACCAGCTCGCGGGCGAGTACCGCGTCGCCCTGTACGACGGGCGGTTCGCCAAGCCGGTGGACGTCGGCCTGCTGCGGCGGCTCGTCGAGGCGGGGACGCCGATCGTGACGATCGAGGACCACTCGCTCGAGGGCGGCTTCGGCTCGTGCGTGATCGACGCGATGGTGGACGCCGGGCTGGACACGCGGGGCGTGACGCGGCTGGGCATCCCGGACCGCTGGATCCACCACGGCTCCCGCGGCTGGCAGCTCGAGGAAGCCGGCCTGGACCCGGCGTCGATCGCGCGGCACGTGCGGACGGTGCTGGACCCGGCGGCGGCGGAGGCCGAGGCCGCCGCGGTGGGCCGTGACGGAGCCCGGGCGAAGACGCCGGGGATGCCGCCGAGCGGCGAGCCGATGCGGCCGAGCGACGAGCGGACGGCGACGGAGGGTGGGTGCTGAGCCGGCCCGTACGGCCGGCGGGTTGCAGCGCGGTCAGCCGGCGGACGGCTCGCGGTGACGCCGCGGGATCGCCCCGGCGACGATGAGCCACACGCCGGCGAGGGCGAGCCCCCCCGCCTCGCGGGCTTCCTCCGCGAGGAACTGATCCGGCGGGTTCCACGGCTCGCCCGTCTGCGAGAACTGCAGGGCCACGCCGGCGGCGCCCGTGAGGGCCGCAAGGGCGACCGGCCACGCGAACACCCGCGGCAGCATCCGGAACGCGAACATCAGGCTCAGGACCGCGACGGCGGCGTAGGCGGCGATCCAGAACGTCGTCTCGCCGTCGGGGTCGTCGCGCTGCACCCAGGCGGCGACGGCGAAGAGCAGCGCGAAGAGCACGCCGGCGATGAGTCGGGCCATGGTCTCGTCCCTCCGCTGCCATGCTCCCGGGGGCGGCGGCGCCGGTCAAGACGGACGTCGCCGGACCGGAGCCGTGCCGGGCGGGTCGCCGTCGCCGGGGCCGCGGTGACGACCGCCGCTGCCTCGCCGCCTCGCCGCCTCGCCGCGACGGCTCGGTCGGTAAGGTCATGCCGCACCTCTCCCCGGATCGCCTCCCGTGACCATTCGCTACACCGCCACCGCCGCCGAGCTGCTCCGCTTCAACCTCCGCATGCTGGACGAGCGGATGTCCCCGCGGTTCCTCTGGCGAGACGGCACGATCGTGATCGCGATCGCCGCCGCCGGCATCGCGGTCCTCGTCCTCGGGCACTGGCCCGTGCTGCACCGGCTGGCCTTCGGGGCGGCCATCGCGGGGCTGACGCTGTTCTTCTTCCCGCGGGTCCGGCGAGCCGGGCTCAAGCGGCGGCTGACCGCCCTCGCCGAGCGGCACGAGGCGGCGGGCGAGGTCGCGGAGATCGAGGTGACGATCGACGACCTCGGCGTCACGAGCCGGGCCGGCGGACGATCGCGGCGGATCGAGTGGCGGCAGCTCGCGGAGATCGAGCGGGACGCCGAGTGGGCGGTCGTCGTCGGCCGCGACGGCGAGGTGATCCCGATCCCCTGGCGGGCGGTGCCGAGCGGCGAGCGGCGGGCGGCGCTCGAGACGCTGCTGCAGCGGCACGAGGAGCTGGAGGCGGAGCGGCGGCGGGGGTGAGCCGTGGACGGGCCGGGGTCGACGCGGGACGCCGTGCCCCGGGGGCCCGGGCGGTACGCCGGCCATCGCGGGCCACGACGCACAGCGGGGCCGCCTCCGAAGAGACGGCCCCGCCGCGATCGATCGGGATCAGACGTGGCGTCCGATCAGGCCTGACGCAGCCGCCGACGGGCGACGATCGCGCCCGCGAGGCCCGCGAGGCCCATGAAGACCGGCGCGGGGAGCGGGATCAGGGTGATGATGTCCTGCACGCCATCATTGCTGAGAAGCAGGAGATCGTCGTTGATGTCCCAGGTGGTGATGTCACCGAAACTCGCGCTGCTGAACCAGTCGTTGGCCCGCTCGATCGCGTCGACCTGATCACCGCTGCTGTTGTTGTTCGGGTCGGCCGCCCAGAAGTCACCGTCGTTCTCGGTGACGCTGAACGTGGTCTCCGTCTCGTACACGATCTCCCAGATCGCGAGCTGGAACGCCCACCCGTCCAGACCACCGTCCTTCGCCGCCTGGAAGTGGTTGTCGAAGAGCCACGACAGCGCCGAGACGTGCGAGCCCGTCAGCTCCGGAGCGGACGGCCCCTGATTCGGCAGTCCATTATCCGCGATGCTCTCGCCTTGGAAGGCGGTGAACGTCGTGTTCGGCGCGTTGAGCCCTCCCTCGCCGAGCTCGATGCAGAAGGCCACCATGTCGGTGCCGAGCGGGAGTCCGCCAGCGTCGTCGACGGTGAACTCGAGCGTGCCAGCGCCAGGGGGGTCGAACGCGGGATTCTCAGTCGGGACCTCGAAGAACCTGATGTCGAAACCGTCGAGCGTGGCCGTGACGCTGGTCGCCGACGCGAGTCCGGCCACCCCGAGGGCAGCAGTCGCCGCAAGCGCGGCAGTCATGGAACGGTTCATGTCTTCTTCTACTCCTCTTCAGATGCGTGAGCGTGCCTGAGGTGACGCCCCGAATTCGTCAGACGCGTCTCGCCAGAGGAACCCCGGCACATACATCCCTCAAGACTAACGCAATCGCGCATCCTTGTGGAGCGCGTGCGTCGCCCCGGCGGTTGGAATCTCGTGAACCACCATTTGCCTGGCTTCTCCACTCACTCCAGCTTTCCACCGCACCGCCGCCGGCCTTCCTCTCGGCGAAGGAGACGGATCCCCCTGCAGCATGAGAAGCCGCCACGCCGAACCCCTCGGGCCGGATCGCCACCGAGTCCGGCACGCCATCGCCGCCACCGGGTGGGTGTCCCTGGTCCCGTTGCCACCGTGACCGTCAGCCCGCGCTCGTCGCGTCCGCAGGCCCCAGCCCCGGCACCGCGGCCATCCGGTGCACCCGCAGCGGCCGCACCCCCTCGATCAGCCCGTGCCCCGCGGCCAGCTCCCAGAAGCGCCGCAGCCCCTCGGCCGCCGCCTCGTCCCACTCGTACCGCAGCCGCTCACCGAGGTACTCGCGGGCGAGGTCGGCCGGCCAGCCGCGCGGGACGACCCGATCGTGGATCAGCCGGTCGAGCAGCGGGCGGTTCTTCCGCCGCTGGCGGTCGAGCACCGCGGCCGCCACGTCGAGCCGGGCGGGGTCCGCGCCCGCCCGGGCGACCCACGCCGCGAAGGTGAACGGCAGGCCGGTGAGCTCGTGCCAGGCCGCCCCGAGGTCGAGCTGGTGCGGGTACCGCACCGCGGGCGGCGAGTCGGTCACGACCTTGTCGCCGATCAGCAGCATCGCGTCCGGCCAGTCGACGGGCCGGGCCTCGGCCACGTGCTCGCGGGCGTGGTAGTCGATGAGCCGCGGGGCGATGCCGAACTGCTCCTGCAGGAGGATCCGCAGCAGGGCCACCGAGGTGTGCGAGTCGGTGTCGCAGTGGACGACGTCGATCGCCCCGATCGGCCGCTGGCTGTAGAGCCGCACGGTCAGGGTCGGCCCGTCGCAGCCGAGCCGCCCCACCGGCAGGACGACGAGCGGACCGGGCGCCCGCTGGTAGTCGATGCTCGAGCAGAGGGCGACGTCGGCCTCGCCGGAGACGAGGCGGTCGAGCAGCAGGCTCGGCACCGAGGGCCGCACCTCGAGGTCCTCGCAGCCGTCGAGCCCCGCGACGAGGGGCAGCGTGTTGACGAAGCTGACGACGCCGAGGCGGACCAGCTCGTCGCCGCCGTCGGCGGGCGAGGCGAGGACGGGGCGGCGGTGGTCGTCACCCGGGGCGGGCGGCGGTGCGGAGGCGTCGTCGGTCATCGCGGGATCGTACGCCGGGCCCCGGGCCGGACGGACAGCCGGTGCTGGGCCGCCGCTGCCAAGCCGCCGGTGCTGGGCCGCCGCGGGTCGCGGGCCACGCGCCGCGGTTCACGGCACGGCGGACGGCCGATCCGCGGCCACGGTCGACCGCTCGATCCGCTGGAGGTCGCCGGCGGCGTCGAGGTATGCCACCCACCGCCCC
>CAYLNM010000216.1:0-5841 GCA_964385045.1 uncultured Isosphaeraceae bacterium | reverse complement strand
GTGTCGTCGGTGACCCCCTTGATCTCCCTGGCGGTCGCCGGCTTGCCGCCGGTCTGCTGGTAGCGGGCCGCCGCCTGCAGCATCTCCTCGTGCACGTCGAGCGGCGTGGGGTCGAGGGCGATCGCCTTCGCGAAGCAGGTCAGGGCGTAGTCGGGATCGGACGCCTTGCGGGCGTGCTCCATCCACGGACGGGCCATGTCCGGCTGCGGGATGACGACCTGCGGGGCCTCGTCGCCACCGCTCTTCTTGAGGAACGAGAATGCCACCGTGTCGGATTCCGTTGGGACGGCGGGCGGACCGGAGGCCGCCGCGCCCGGATCGGGAAAGATAAGGGGGTCCGACGGGGGGGGTCAACGCACGCGGCGATTCCGCCGCCGCGCGGGAGGGGCCCGCCGGGTCCCGATACGATGGCGCCATGGACGTCGATCCCACGAGCCTGCGAATCGTGCGCTATCCGGACCCGGTGCTCCGCCGACGGGCCGAGGACGTGGACCCCGCCGACGAGACGGTGCGGGCGGTGGCCCGGCGGATGATCGAGCTCATGCACGAGGCCGACGGCGTGGGGCTCGCCGCCCCCCAGGTCGGCCTGCCCTGGCGGCTGTTCGTGACCAACGCGGGGGACGCGGACCCGGTCGACCGCGTGCTCATGAACCCGGTGCTGACCCTGACCTCGCCCAACGAGGCCCCGAGCCCGCTCGAGACGATGGAGGAGGGCTGCCTCAGCCTCCCGGGCATCCACGCCGAGGTCCGCCGGCCGCGGCACGCCGCGATCGAGGCCACCGGGCTCGAGGGGGAGACGGTGTCGATGGCGGCCGAGGGCTTCCTCGCCCGGGTCTGGCAGCACGAGTTCGACCACCTCGAGGGCGTCCTGATCATCGACCGCATGGGACCGAAGGACCGGATGGTCAACCGGCGGTCGATCAAGGACCTCGAGCTGTCGTTCCCCGGCTGAGCCGGCGAGGAGCCCCCGGTTGCGCATCGTCTTCCTCGGATCCGGCGCGTTCGGCCTCCCGACGTTCGAGCGGCTCGCGGCCGAGCACGAGCTCGTGCTCGTCGTCAGCCAGCCGGCCCGGCCCGCCGGCCGCTCCCGCCGGCCGACCCCGACCCCGATCGCGGCCCGCGCCGCGGAGCTCGGGCGGCCCGTCCTGACGCCGGAGCGGCTCGACGCGGCGGCGGTCGCCCGCATCACCGGCGAGCCGGCGGACGCCCACGTCGTCATCGCCTACGGCCACAAGATCCCCCCCGCGGTCGTCGACGCGGCGTTCTCGATCAATCTCCACGCCTCGCTGCTGCCTCGGTGGCGGGGGGCGGCCCCGATCAACCACGCGATGATCGCGGGCGACGCCGAGACCGGCGTGAGCGTGATCGGGCTCGCCCAGCGGATGGACGCCGGGCTCGTGTACGCCACGCGGACCACGCCGATCGACCCGCGGGAGACGGCGGGGGAGCTGCACGACCGCCTCGCGGCGATGGGACCGGACGCGGTGGCGGAGGTCCTCGCGGCCCGGGCCCGCGGCGAGGCCGATGCCCTCGGCCGACCGCAGGACGAGGCCGCGGCGACCCGGGCCCCCAAGCTCTCCAAGGCCGACGGCCGCCTGGACCTCGCCCGCCCGGCGGTGGAGCTGCGGCGGCGGGTACACGGGCTCACGCCGTGGCCGGGCTGTGCGATCGAGCTGGGCGGCATCACGCTCAAGCTCCTGCGGGTCGCGGACGAGCCGGCGATCCCGGACGCGCCCGTCGCCCCGCCGGGCACCCTGCTGGCCGACGGGACCCTCGCCACCGGCCAGGGGCGGCTGCGGCTCCTCGAGGTCCAGCCGGCGGGCAAGCGGCCGATGGCCTGGGACGACTTCCGGCGGGGCCGCGACCCGGTGACCGGGACCGTCGCGATCGCCGCGGGCTGACCGGGGAGGACGGATCGATCGCCGCGGGGCCGCCGTACGGAAGGTCCGCGGGGCCGCCGGGGCCGCCGGGGCCGCCGGGGCCGCCCCGTTGCCGAAGGCCGGGAGCCGGGAGGCCGGGAGTCGGGGCTGGGGCTCGGGAAGCCGGGGGAGCGACGGCCGGGACGCGGCGGGGAGCCCGAGGGCGGCCGCCACCTCGACCCCGCCCCCGCCCGTCCGAATGCCGCTTCGGGGCCGCCCGGGCCACCGGTACGATGGCCGCCTCGAGAGGAGAGTCCCCATGACCATCGTCCGTCCGCCCGTCCGCCGGGCGCCCGTCGCCTCGCGCGGCCCGCTGGCCGGCACCGCCGCCGCCGCCGACGCCATCGCCATCGCCGTCGCCGCCCCGGCCGCGCTCGCCGCGGCCCCCGTCGCCTCCGCCAACCTGCCGACCTGGGCGTCGCCGGCGCTGCAGCTCCGCAGCAACATCGTCGACGGCTTCAACCTGCCCCCCGGCTCGTCGTTCAACAGCGGCACGCCGGCGCTGTCCGACGCCGGCGTGGCGATGCGGCTGCTGGTCGTCGGCGACAGCGGGCTCGGCGGCGTGTGGCGAGGGCCGGGGGACGGGACGGGCGAGGTGGTCCTCGAGGTCGGCACCGACCTGCTGCCCTCGGACGTGGCGTTCGACGCGGCGGGGGGACTCGTCTTCGAGGTCTTCGACATCTTCAGCGAGGGCATCTTCCGCGTGCCCGCCGCGGGGCCGCCGGCGGACCTGCTGGTGGCGCCGGGCGGCCCGTTCGGACTCGACGTCTTCAGCGATCCGCGGCCGGCCGGCCCGGGCACGCTCGTCTTCCGCGGCGGCAACTTCGGCGGCGATCGCTGGATCCGCTGGACCGAGTCCGACGGAGCCCAGGTCTCGCTCGTGGCCGAGAACGACCCCGGCATCGGCTTCGTGTTCGCGCCCGACGCCGACGCCACGGGCCGCGCGATCGGCAAGGTGCGGCTCGGCTCGCTCTCCGGCGACAGTCCGGACGAGATCCGCCGCTACGACGCCCCCGGCTCCTTCACCGTCCTCGCGGTGGACGACGACGGCGACCCCGACTCGCCCTTCAGCGGCTTCGACAACTCCGTCGGGGCGACGCCCGACGGCCGCGCGGCCTTCGCCGCCGGCCTCGCGGGCGGTGGACGCGGCGTCTTCCTCGCCGGGGACGCGGGCATCGTCACCATCGCGACCACCGATCACCCGCTCGTCTCGGACGTCGCGTTCTTCCCGCCGGTGGCCAACGCGGGCGGCGTGGTCGCCTTCCGCGGCACCGACGCCGACGGCCTCGACGCGATCTTCGTCGGCGACGGCCGCACGCTCGTGCGGCTCGTGGGCGAGCACGATCTCGTCCAGACCGACCTCGGCCTCGCCCGCATCGACCAGAACGACGACTCGCCGACCTTCGGCGGGGCGCCCGCGATCGACGCCGACGGCTCGGTCGCCTTCGCGGCCACGCTGACCCCGCCCGACGACGACCAGGTCGAGTGGGGCACCGGCGTCTTCGTGGCCCGCGCGACGACCACCGGCGATCCGGCCGACCTGAACGGCGACGGAGCGGTCGATCTCGAGGACCTGCTCGCCGTGATCTCGGCCTTCGGGACCAGCGATCCGGCCGGCGACGCGAACGGTGACGGCACCGTCGACCTCGACGACCTGCTCGCGGTGCTGGCGGCGTGGACGGGCTGAGGGCGCCCCGCGCCGGGCCTGATCGGGAGGGCCGGCGACCGGGCCCGCCGCCCGGGCCCGTCGGCGGACCGTGACCGCCGGTGACCGCCCGCGGCCCCCGGAAACGGGGCGAGAGCGCGGTCGATCAGGGGAGACGCTGCGGCCTGCGTCGGCGGCGACACGCATCCGCGACCCCGAAGCTCCTTCCGCGCCGCAGGTCCGGTGGCCATCGCCCGCGGCGCGTGGTACCTTAGGTAATGCCCCACTCTCCGAACGACGACCCCGCCGAGTCCGTCGACGACCTGCTCCGGGGGGCCGGTCGCTCCACCCGTCAGACCGAGTTCTTCTCCCCGGTGCCCCATGGGTACCGGAAGGGACGCCACAAGTACGTGGTCGTGCTCGGCACGGTGATGAGCGGCCTCGGGAAGGGGATCTTCTCCTCGTCCCTCGCCAAGCTCGTCAAGGACAAGGGGCTCTCGGTCGCCCCGATCAAGCTCGAGGGCTACCTCAACATCGACTCCGGGACGCTCAACCCGTACCGGCACGGCGAGGTGTTCGTGCTCGACGACGGGACCGAGTGCGACATGGATCTCGGCACCTACGAGCGGATCCTCGACCAGGACCTCTCGCGGGCCAACTTCTGCACCAGCGGGCAGGTCTACACCACGATCCTCGAGCGGGAGCGGCGGGGCGGCTACCTCGGCCGCGACGTGCAGATGATCCCGCACGTCACCGGCGAGGTGAAGCAGCGGCTGCGGACGCTGGCGATGACCGGCGGTCCCGACGGCGGCGAGGCGGACGTCGTCTTCGTCGAGGTCGGCGGCACGGTCGGCGACTACGAGAACGGCTTCTACATCGAGGCCCTCCGAGAGCTGGCGTTCGAGGAGGGCCGCGACGCGGTCTGCTTCGTCGCCCTGAGCTACGTGCTCGAGCCCCGGATCCTCGGCGAGCAGAAGTCCAAGGCGGCCCAGCTCGGGATCAAGCTGCTCATGGAGGCCGGCATCCAGCCGCATCTGATCGCGTGCCGCGCGAGCCAGGTCGTCTCCGAGACCGTGAAGCAGAAGATCTCGATGTTCTCGAACGTCCCGATCCAGCGCGTCTTCTCGATGCACGACCGGGAGTCGATCTACGTCATCCCCGAGGCGATGCGGGCCGAGGGCCTCGACCGCGAGGTGCTCTCGATCCTCGACCTGCACCACCGGGTGGACATCCGCCACGAGGACGAGTCGCGGGCTCGCTGGACCGGCTACGCCGAGCGGATCGGGGCGGCCCGCAAGCACCGCGTGACCCTCGGCATCGCGGGCAAGTACGCGTCGCTCCGCGACGCCTACGCATCGATCGACAAGGCGATCGAGCACGCCTCGACGCATCTGTCGGTGGACGTCGATCTGCACTGGATGGACACGTCCCGGATCATCCGCGAGAACGTCGACGACGTGATGGCCGAGGAGGGGCTCGAGGCCCTGATCATCCCCGGCGGCTTCGGGGATCGCGGCGTCGAGGGCAAGATCGCCTGCGCCGAGCACGCCCGCACCCACCGCCTGCCGTTCCTCGGGATCTGCCTCGGCTTCCAGTGCGCGGTGATCGAGTACGCCCGCAACGTGCTCGGCGTGATCGAGGCGCACTCGACCGAGTTCACCGAGCCGGGCGAGCACGCGGTCATCAGCGAGCTGCCGGAGCAGAAGCGGATCGAGGGCCTCGGCGGCAGCATGCGGCTCGGGGCCCAGGACGTGGCGATCACCGACGGGTCGCTCGCGTGGTGGCTCTACCGCGAGCGCACCAGCATCCGCGAACGGTTCCGTCACCGCTACGAGGTCGAGCCCCGGGTGATCGATCAGCTCGAGGAGGCGGGACTCGTCTTCTCCGGCCGGCACCCCGAGCACCCGATCATGCAGGTGCTCGAGCTTCCGCGGGACGTGCACCCCTACTACGTGGCGGCCCAGTTCCACCCCGAGCTCACCAGCCGGCCGCTGCGTCCGCAGCCCATGTTCATGGGGCTGCTCGCGGCCGCGGTCGCCCGCTCGACCCCGGGCCTCGAGCCCGACGATCCCGTGCTCGACTGGGTCCCCGGCGGCGAGGCGGCCGGCAGCGGGACCGGCGGCGGGCCCCTCGGGGCGACGTCGGCCCGGCACCACCACGCCGCCGCGCGGGCCTGACCCGGCAGCGGCCGGGCACGCCTTCGGCCGTGAGGGCGTCCCCCGGCGCGACGACGCCCCGACCCGCGGAGAACCGCGTGCCGGGGCGTCGCCCACGTGG
>CAYLNM010000215.1:0-5879 GCA_964385045.1 uncultured Isosphaeraceae bacterium | reverse complement strand
CACACCGCCGCACACCGCCGTCTCCGCCGCACCCCGCGGCACGCCGCCGCATCCCGCCACCCGCGCGCCGCACGCCGCGGCACCCGCCGCCTCGCGCCGCACTCCGCCATCCCGCGGCACGCTCCCCGGATGGTCTTCCCGCCGTCGGTCTAGACTCGCCGTATGACGGGTGACCCGCAGCATCCCTTCGAGGACGAACGCCCCCGGCACGCCGCCTGGGTGCTGGACGACCCCGAGCCCACCAATCTCGTCGCGCTCTGGCCGGACGAGGCGGTGCCCAGCCGCATGGAGGTGCTGACCGCCTTCGCGTCGGTGGCGGGGGAGTCCGTCGAGGTGCTCGACGACGTCGGCGACCGCTCACCGGAGTTCGAGTGGGCCGCGATCATCCGCGTCCCCGGCTTCGAGCGCCCGCTCGCGGTGTGGACCGAGGCTGCCCGACCGCTCGGCGAGGCCGAGCTCGCCGTCACCGGCGGCGTCCACTGCCCGTGGGTGGTCGGGATCGAGGGCGTGCTCGAGGAGTCCGACCCGCTCCGCGACTACACCGGGCTCATGCGGCTGATGCTGCGGGCCCTGCCCGACGCCCCGGCCGTCCTCGACGTGACCACCAGCCGCTGGACCAGCCGCGAGGGGCTCGAGGCGATGTTCGAGCAGGCCTCCGTGGAGCCGCCCGCCGACGTCCTCTGGGTGGTCGAGGCCCGCCGCCGCGACGACGACGGCGGGCTGCCGAGCTGGCTCCGCACCCGTGGCCTCGCCCGCTGCGGCCGGCCCGAGCTCGAGATGCTCGACGTGCCCGGCTCGGACACCGAGGCCGCAGCCCAGGTGCTCAGCGGGATGGCGGCGATGCTCTTCGAGGCCGAGCCGCCGGATCCCGGCACGCCGTGGCCGATCGGTCACGACCTGTCGGTCGCGCTGGTGCCGTGGGGGATGATCGAGGAGGACGTCGACGGTGCCGTGGTCGGCGGGCCCGCGGACCGCCCCGAAGCGGGCGAGCCCCCGTCGGCGGTGGTCTGCGACGTGGGCGAGGGCAGCGAGGGGCCGGACCTCGCCCGTCTGCGGCCCGAGCGGGTCATCCACCGCCTCGGGGCCGACGAGGCCTGCGGGCTCTACTGGACCGAGCGGGCCACCCGCCGCCAGTCGGACCTCGCCCGGGCGGGGTGGGATCAGTTCGCCACCGCCTGGGCCGCGATGCGGAAGTCCGGCGTCCTCGACGACGAGCATCCGCCGGCGGTCTTCGGCCTCAAGGCGGGCTACGCGGTCGCCGGTCGCCCCGATCTCAACCACGAGCACGTCTGGTTCCGCCTTCGAGGCCTCGTCGACGACGGGGTGGAGGCCGAGCTCGTCAACGAGCCGGTGCACGACGTCGGCCTCGCCCCCGGCGACCGCGTCGTGATCGAGCCCGAGCGGGTCGCCGACTGGCTCGTCGTCACCCGCTACGGCTCCTTCGGCCCCGGCGACGTGCCCGGCATGTGGCGTGCGGTCGACCGCCTTCGGGCCGAGCACCGGGAGGACGGAGCCGAGAACGCCGACGACGCGGGGGGCCACGCGGACGCAGCCCACGGCGAGCCCCGGCGCGAGCACGGCCGCGCGGACGCCGACGCGGCCGATGCCCGCGACCACGACGATGCGCCGCGGCCGGACGCCTCCCGGACGCACGACGACGCCCGCGGCCGCCGCGGATGAGCGGCGACCCCACGCCGCCCTCGCCCGAGTCCTCGCCGCCGTCGCCGCCCGGCGACGCACCGCCGCCCCGACGTCCGGGCGACGCCGATGCCGGTGCGGGCGGGCCCGCCGGTGCGTCCGGCCGCCCCGAGCCCCCGGTGCCCGCGTCCCACGACGCCGGCGATCCGGACGACGCCCTCCGCCTCGCGGACGACGAGCCGGTGCCGGTACGCACCCGCGACGACCGGTTCGCGGCGGAGCTCGACGTCGTCCGCCTCGACGCCGCCGGCATCCCCGCCCGGATCGCCGAGCCGGACGGACCCGCCCGTCCCGGCGGCACGGACCGCCACGCCGGCGGCCGCGGAGACCGGGCCCGCCGCCGCGCCGTGGTGCTCGTTCCCGCCGCCCGGCGGGCCGAGGCGATGGAGGTGCTCGACGAGCCGCCGCCGACCGAGCAGGACTGGCGCGCGGCGGAGGCCGCGGGGGCCTTCGGCGACGGGGCGGGCCTCGACGCCCCACGCGACGAGGACGCCCGCGATGCCGAGGACGCCACGAGCCGCGGTGGGCCGGCCGCCTCCACCTCCACCTCCACCTCCACCTCCACCTGGGACCGCAGCGCCCGGGCGTCCGCTCCCGCCCCCGCCCCCGCCCCCGACCCCGAGGCCCGCCACCGCCCGCGCCCCATGCCGATCCTCGCCCGCGTCGGCCTCGTCGTGGCGGCGGGGCTGATCCTGCTGACCGTCGTCGGCGCCATCCTGACGCTGCTCGTCGGCCCCTGACCGGGGCCGATGCGCCGAGATGCGCACGGCGCAACGCACCCCGCCCGCGCGTCACCGCGCCCCGTGGCGTGGCCGGCCGGGACCACTCCGTGATTCGGGACGGCTCACGGGTTGCCCGGCCCCCGCACCCCCGCCATCATCCCTCTTGATGCCAGCCAACGACCACGACGTCGCTCCCGCCCGCCTCGTCCTCGAGGACGGGACGCTCGCCCGCGGCCACGCCTTCGGCGCCCGCGGAGTCACCGTGGCCGGGGAGATCGTGTTCAACACGGCCCTCTCGGGCTATCAGGAGGCCCTCACCGACCCGAGCTACTCGGGGCAGATCCTCCTGATGACGACGACCCAGATCGGGAACTACGGCGTCAACGACGACGACACGGAGTCGACGCGGCCGCAGGTCGCCGCCTTCGTGGTCCGTGACCTGGCGCGGGTCGACTCGAACTTCCGCTCCACCGGCAGCCTCGACGCGTGGCTCGCCGGCGCGGGCGTCCCCGGCATCTCCGGCATCGACACCCGCGCCATCGTCCGCCGCATCCGCGCCGAGGGGGCCATGCGGTGCGTCGTCTCGACCGATCCCGCTCCGAGCGACGCCGACCTGCTCGCCGCCTGCCGCTCGTCCCCGTCGATGGCCGGCCAGAACCTCGCGGCCACCGCCTCGGCCGAGCGGGCCGAGGCCTGGAGCGAGGATCTCTGCGGCTGGTGGCCCGCCACGCACGGCGGCCCGGACGGTGAGCCGCCGCTCCGCGTGGCCGCCCTGGACTGCGGAGCCAAGCGGACGATCTACCGCCACCTCGTCCAGCGGGGCTGCGAGGTGATGATCCTGCCCCACGACGCCACGGCCGAGGACATCCGAGCCACCGAGCCCGACGGCCTCTTCCTCTCCAACGGCCCGGGCGATCCGGCGGCGGTGGAGGAGACGACGGCCGTCATCGGCGAGGTGATGGGCGAGGTGCCGACCTTCGGCATCTGCCTCGGCCACCAGCTGCTCGCCCTCGCCCTCGGCGCCCGCACCTGGAAGCTGCCGTTCGGCCACCGCGGCACCAATCAGCCGGTGCGGAACGTCCTCACCGGACGGGTCGAGATCACGAGCCAGAACCACGGCTTCTGCGTCGACGCCGAGTCGATGGAGGCCCTCGGGGCCGAGATCACCCACCTGCACCTCAACGACGGGACCGTGGCCGGCTTCCGCCACCGCGAGAAGCCCATCTTCAGCGTGCAGTACCACCCCGAGGCCTCGCCCGGCCCCCACGACTCGTCGTACCTGTTCGACACGTTCGTGAGCGCGATGCGGGCCGCCCGCCGCGGCGAGTCGCCGATGGACGCCCTCCGGGCGATGGACGTCGCGGCCGAGGAGGCGGCGAAGCCCGCGCCGATCGGCGGCTGAGGCGCCGGGTCGCCCCGCGGCCCTTCGATCGCTCCGCCGGCCGCCGGCCACCGAGCCGCCGCACCCGGCCCGGGTCGCTCCGCGCCGTCCCGACGGGGGAGCGTGGGGCCGTTCGTCGGCGCGGGCCGGAGGCGGCGCCGACCGTCCCCGACGTCCCGACCGGCAGTCCTCGTGACCTCGCGGAGGTCTCCCCGGTCGGCCGGCCGCGATCGGCGGTCCCGGCCGCGAGCCGCCCGTCGAACGCCAGGTGGAGGATGATTCCGGCCCCGCCGCCCGCGGGCCGGCAGGTGCCGCCCGCCCCGTGCCGCCCCGTGCCGCCCCGTGCCGCCCGTCCCGGCGGCCCTCGGCCCGGCGAGCCCCGCCCCACGGGGCATCCCCGGCCGTCCGCGCCGTCTGGTCCGAGATCGCCATGCCTCGGAACCGGGTTTCGGCGGCCTGCGAACGCCTTGCCGGCTCGTGACCCGCCCGTGACCTCCCGGATGCGCAGCGCTTGCGACCCGGTAAGCCGGTCGGTAGCCTGCCGAACTCGCGCCCGGCCCCCGGGAAGGCCCTTCCTTTCCGCGGTCGCGATCAGCTCGACCTGCCCCCGCGCAAGGCCAGCGCCCGGCCGCGCCGGATGGAGAGATTCATCGTGAAGAGGTTCCCCGAACGACGCCTGGGGACGGTCGCCCTGACGGGTGTCCTGGGCGTCGCCACCGCGACCACCACGCTCCTCACCGCCACGCCCGCCATGGCCCAGTCGGCCGACCGGGACATCGAGGCGGTGCTCGCCGAGGCCCGCGGCCACCTGGAGAGTGCCCGCTACTCGGCGGCCGTCCGCGCGTACTCGCAGGCGCTCGAGATCGATCCCGACAACGTCGAGGCCCAGGAGGGCCTCACGGTGGCCCAGCAGCTGCTCAACCAGGGGCCGATCCTGGAGCCGGGCGACGAGCCGACGGATCGCGACGTCCTCCGCCAGCAGGTGCGGGTGGAGTTCGACGACGCGATCGGCCGGGCCGAGGAGGCCCTCGGCCGCGATCAGTTCCGAGAGGCCCAGACCCTGGCCCTGCAGGCCAAGGTTCGCCTCCAGGAGGCCCGGGACCTCTTCAGCCAGTCGGAGCTCGCCGATCGACTCGCCGAGGCCGACACGCTGATCGCTCGCATCGCCGAGGCCCGCGAGCAGGCCGAGCTCGTCCGGATCCAGCAGGCCCGGGACGAGGCCCGCACCGCCCAGCAGGAGGCGGCGATCCGCGAGCAGGAGCGGATCCGCACGCAGATCAACGAGCGGCTCGTCCGCGTCCGCCAGCTGCAGCTCGAGCAGAAGTACGAGGAGGCGCTCGCGGTCATCGACGAGATCCTCTTCCTCGACGAGCGCAACCCCTCCGCCCAGGTGCTCCGCGACGTCCTCGAGACGTCGATGCTCTATCGCCGCGCGGCCGGCTACAACCGCGCCAAGGAGAGGAGCTACCTCGACAACAGCGTGATGATGGAGGATCGACAGATCCTCCCGCGCCGAAACATCAGCGGCCCCGGCCGCCGTGGTCTGTCCGAGGTCATGCAGTACCCGGACGACTGGGAGGAGCTGAGCCTCCGCCGGTTCAACGAGACCGGCTTCCGCGACACGCCGGCCAACCGCGCCGTCCTCCAGACGATGCGGACGACCAGCGTCCCCGTGAACTTCGAGGGCAACAGCTTCGACTCGGTCCTGACCTACATGGAGACCGTCTCCGGCCTCGACATCTACGTCGACTGGCGGGCCCTCGACCTCGACAGCGGCATCGACGAGACCGAGGAGGTCTCCCTCCAGATCGGCGAGGTGCCGATGGAGATCGCCCTCGAGCGCGTGCTCGAGCAGCTCGGCGACGAGGACACCCGCCCGCGGTACGCGATCCGTGACGGCATCCTGACCGTCGGCAGCAACGAGTCGCTCCGGCGGTTCACCCCGCTCGCGGTGTACGACATCCGCGACCTCATCTTCGAGGTGCCGTACTTCGACAATGCCCCGGACTTCGACCTCGACTCGGCCCTCGGCCAGGGTGAGCAGACCGGTGGTGGCGGCGGCGGTCGGGGTGGCGGCG
>CAYLNM010000214.1:0-5883 GCA_964385045.1 uncultured Isosphaeraceae bacterium | reverse complement strand
ACACCCCGGCCCTCGTCCGAGGCCGGCCGGCTCATAACCGGCCAGTCACGGGCGCACCTGTGAATCCCCGCGGCGACGGAGCCGCGGCACAGCATCGAACGTGCGATCTCGTGACTGGGCGGTGAGCCCGGTGGTCGGCCTCGGAGTTTCCGATGGCCGATCGCCATGACGTTCTCTCCGATCCCTTCACCAGCCGCCTGATCCGGATCAAGGCGGCCCAGCTCTGCCGGCGGACGGACTTCTCCGCCAGCGACTACGACGACCTGCAGCAGTCGATGGTCGTCTACCTGCTCGAGAAGCGGCACCTCTTCGACCCCGCCCGCGGGAACGTCGAGGCGTTCGTCACGAACGCCCTCGACTCGTGGACGAAGATGGAGCTCCGCTTCCGCGGTCGCCTGAAGCGCCGCGGCGACTACACGTGCCTCTCGCTCGAGGGCACGACCGTCGAGTTCAACGGCGACGCCGATCCCCTGGACTCGATGCTCGGCGAGGACGACCTCCGGCGGCGCACGCACGCCGCCGGCCGTTCCGCGATCGACGACGTGGACCTGCGCGACGCCGTCGACCACGCCATGTCGGGACTCAGCCCCGACGACCAGGAGCTGCTCCGCCACGTGGCCGAGCACGGCGTGGCCGCGACCGCCCGCGAGTGGACGCGCCGGCGCGGCCGCTGCGTCTCGCGCCGCCAGGTCGAGAAGGCCGTCCGCCGCATGCGGGCCCGCTTCGAGGACGCGGGGCTCGGCGAGTCGTGATCGGGCACGGCGGTGGGCGTCGGCATAGGTGGCCAGAGACCCACGACGACACCCCCGCCCGCCTCTCTTCTTTCCTCCTGAGGCTTTGGCCACCCGGGCACGGCTCGTCCGTGCTCGGGGGCCGGGCCTCGGCGGCGGCGATCGGTGCGTCCACGGCAAGGAGCACCCGCCCGATGAGCACCACCGTCTTCCGATTCCGGTTCCGGTCCCCGGCCGACCTGGCCGAGGCCGAGACCACCCTGCACCTGTCGATCCTCGCGGCGGAGGGCCTCTTCGGCGAGGCCCGCACCCGCACCGACGTGTCGTACCGCGTGTCCACGCCCGACACCGCCCTGCTGGTCGATGCCAGCACGCCCGTCGGCGTGGCCGTGGTCCGGATCCTCACCGCGTTCCTGAGCCGGGAGTTCGGGGCCGGGGGCTTCTCCGTCGGCCGCGTGCCGGACCGGTCGCCCTCGGGCGACGCCGCTCGCCGCGTGTGCGAGGTGGCGGCCTGATGGGGCTCGTCACGACGAACTCAGGCTCCCTCGCGGCGACGCTCGACCGGACGCTGATCCGCGAGCCCGCGGAGGTCTACCACGCGAAGGCGGACGAGTACCTCTCGTCCCATCGGCTCGCGGACTTCCGTCGCTGCCCCCTGCTCTTCCGCCGCAAGGAGCTCGGGCTGATCCCCCGCCGGGACAGCCACGCGTTCCTGGTCGGCCGGGCGGCCCACGTCCTGATCCTCGAAGGCCGGGAGCGCTACGAGGCCGAGTTCGCGATCGGCGGGCCGATCAACCCCAAGACCGGCCAGCCCTTCGGCTCCGCGACGAAGGCGTTCGCCGAGTGGGCCGAGCGGACCGGCAAGGCCGCCCTCGCCGACGCGGACGCTGCCCTCGTCGAGCAGATGGCCGCGAGCGTCCGCGAGCACGTCTTCGCCCGGGAGCTCCTCGAGTCCGGCGTCGCCGAAGGCGTCGTGCGGGCCGAGCGTCAGGGCACCCCCTGCCAGGCCCGCTTCGACTGGATCAATCCGACGACCGACCGCGGGCTCGTGGACCTGAAGACCACCGACCGCCTCGACGGCTTCGAGCTGGACATCGCCGCCTTCGGCTACGTGCACCAGCTGGCGTTCTACCGCGCCCTGCTCGCGCAGGCGTGCGGCGTCGTCCTGCCCGTCCACGTGATCGCGGTCGAGAAGCGCGAGCCGTACCGGTGCGGCGTCTGGCAGATCGCCCCGCACCGGCTCGACGCCGCCGAGACCGACAACGACCGAGCCATCCACGAGCTGCAGCGATGCCGGGAGACCGGCCACTGGCCGACCCGCTTCGAGTCGCTGCGGCTCTACGACCGCGACTGAACCCCACCACCACCCCACCTCCCAGGAGGAAGGAGCGACATCCGCATGAGCCTGCTTGCTCAGATCCAGAAGGGCCGCGCCGTCATGCCCCGGCGCGTCCTGCTCTACGGCGTCCACGGCGTCGGCAAGAGCACGTTCGGGGCGATGGCCGAGAAGGCTGTCTTCATCACGACCGAGGAGGGTACGAACGACATCGAGTGCGACCGCTTCCCGCTGGCGACCCGGTACGCCGACGTGCTCGCGGCCCTGTCGGCGCTCTACAGCGAGGACCACGGCTACCAGACCGTCGTCGTCGACAGCCTCGACTGGCTGGAGCGGATGATCTGGGCCGAGGTCTGCCAGAAGCGCGGCGTCGAGACCATCGAGGACATCGGCTACGCGAAGGGCTACGTCTTTGCGCTCACGCAGTGGCGCGAAGTGCTCGCCGGCCTCGACGCCCTGCGGACCGAGCGCGACATGCAGGTGATCCTCATCGCCCACGCCGCGATCGAGAAGTTCGCGAACCCCGAGACCGACACCTACGACCGCTACGTCCCGCGGCTTCAGAAGCAGGCCTCTGCACTGGTCCAGGAGTGGTGCGACGAGGTGCTCTTCGCGAGCTACCGCGTCCACACCCGGACCAGCAGCGAGGGCTTCGACCGCAAGCGGACCAAGGGCGTCGGCACCGGCGAGCGGATCGTGCGGACGACCGAGCGGCCGGCCCACGTGGCGAAGAACCGCCTCGGCCTGCCCGACGAGATGCCCCTCGACTACCGCATCTTCGCCGCCTTCGCCCGCGGCGAGCAGCCCGACCTGGGCGACCCCGACGACGACCAGACGACCCCGACCACCTCCAGCCAGACCGGAGCCTGATACCCCATGGCGAACCTGAACGGATTCAACGCAAGCGATGTCGACCCGAACGTGGGCTTCGAGCCCGTCCCCGGCGGCAAGTACCTCGTCGTGATCAACGCGTCGGAGATGAAGCCGACGAAGCGCGGCGACGGCGCGTACCTGCAGCTCGAGCTCGAGATCATCGAGGGGCCGCACAAGGGCCGCAGGCTCTGGGACCGGCTGACGCTGGAGCACCCCAACGACACCACCGTCCGCATCGCCCGCGGGACGCTCTCGGCGATCTGCCGGGCGGTGGGCGTCCTGACGCCGAAGGACTCGGTCGAGCTCCACAACCTGCCGCTGGTGGCGACGGTCGCGATCGAGAACCGCAAGGACACCGGCGAGCCCACGAACAGCGTCAAGGGCTACGCGGCCCGGGAGCAGGCGTCCGCGCCGCGTCCGGCTGCGGCCGCCGCGGGCGGCGTGCCGCCGTGGAAGCGGTGAAGCCCGGCGGCCGGTCGGTCACGCTCGAGCTCCCCTACCCGCCGAGTGTGAACCACTACTGGCGGCGGGTCGGCGCCCGGACGCTGATCAGCCGCGAGGGGCGGCGGTTTCGGGAGCGGGTCTGCGCCCGGCTCGCATCCCGGACCGCCCGCCCCATGTCGGGCCGGGTGGCGGTGCACGTCACCGCCCACCCGCCCGACCGCCGCCGGCGCGACCTCGACAACGCGATGAAGGCCTTGCTCGATGCCCTGGCCCACGGGGGCATCTACGAGGACGACGGCCAGATCGACCGGCTCGAGATCGAGCGGGGCGAGCGGGTCCCGGGCGGGAAGGTCGTCGTCCGCATCACGGAGATGGACGCCTGATGGAGCTTCGGCCCTACCAGCGCGATGCGGTGGCGGCGGTGTGGAGTCACATCGCGGCCAGCGAGACAAACCCTGCGGTGGTGCTGCCCACCGGCTCGGGGAAGACCCACGTGATCGCGGAGCTCTGCCGCGACGCGGTCCAGCGATGGGGCGGCCGCGTCGTCGTCCTGGCCCACGTGAAGGAGCTGCTGGAGCAGGCGGCGGACAAGCTGCGGGCCGTGGCCCCGGACCTTCCGATCGGTGTCTTCAGCGCGGGGCTCGGCCGGCGCGACCTGGGCTACCCGGTGACGATCGCTGGGATCCAGTCGGTCTACCAGCGGGCCCACGACCTCGGGCCGCTCGACCTGGTCCTCGTCGATGAGGCCCACCTGATCCCGCCCGACGGCGAGGGGATGTACCGCCGCTTCCTCGGCGATGCCCAGGGCATCTGCGACCACCAGCGGGTGATCGGGCTGACGGCGACGCCGTACCGCATGAAGACCGGCACGATCTGCGGGCCGGACTCGGTGCTCAACGAGGTCTGCTTCGAGGCCGGCGTCCGCGAGCTGATCGTCCAGGGATACCTCTGCCCGCTCAGGAGCCGGGCCGGCAAGGCGACCGCGGACACCAGCGACCTCAGGGTGCGGGCCGGGGAGTTCGTCGCCGGCGACCTCGAGGACCGGATGGACGAGGCGTCGCTGGTCGAGGCGGCCTGCGCCGAGATCGTGGCCGCGACGGATGACCGGCGGTCGGTGCTGCTGTTCTGCTCGGGCGTCCGGCACGGGCAGCACGTGGCGCGAGTCCTGCATGAGCGGCATGGGGTCGAATGCGGCTTCGTCGAGGGCGGGACGCCGGTGAAGGAGCGCGACGCGCTGATCGACCGCTTCAAGGCGGGCGAGCTCAAGTTCCTGGCCAACGTGAACGTGCTCACCACCGGCTTCGACGCCCCGAACGTCGACTGCGTGGCGATGCTCCGGCCCACGATGAGCCCGGGGCTCTACTACCAGATGGTCGGACGTGGCTTCCGGCTGGCCGAGGGCAAGAGCGACTGCCTCGTCCTGGACTTCGGCGGCAACGTGCTCCGGCACGGGCCGGTCGACGCGATCCGCCTGGCTGATCCGGAACAGCGGACGGGCGACGCCCCGGCGAAGCAGTGTCCCGAGTGCGATGCGCTGATCCATGCGTCCTACGCGCTGTGCCCGGAGTGCGGGCACGCGTTCCCGGCGCGGGAGGTGAAGCACGATCCCGTCGCGTCGGCCGAGGCGGTGGTCTCGGGCGGCGACGGGCCGACCCGGACGGAGCACCGGGTCATGGACACGTCGTACCACGTCCACTTCAAGCGCGACAACCCGATGGCGACGCCGACGATGCGGGTCGAGTACCGCGTCGGCTTCAGCCGCTGGATCCGGGAGTGGGTCTGCTTCGAGCATCCCGCCGGCGGCTACGCCCGCCAGAAGGCCGAGCAGTGGTGGCGCCGGCGGTCGAACGATCCGGTGCCCGACATGATCGAGGAAGCGGTCGAGTGGGCCAACGCCGGCGCCCTGGCCCAGACGCGGGAGATCACGGTCGAGAAGAAGCCGGGCGACGAGTGGGAGCGGATCGTCGCCTACGAGATCGGCGACAAGCCCCCGCGGCTCGAGTCGCCGGATGACCTGCCGGAGGACGCCCTCGCCGCGCTCGGGATCTCCGAGGACGAGATCCCATTCTGATGACCGCGGGTCAACGAACAGGCCGTGTGACGAGCTTCTCCTCGCGGCATCGTGAGCAGGTCGATCGCATCCGCTCGAAGTCGGATGTGAGGCCCAGGGTTGACGTGATCGGATTGACCGCGACCCGATTGGGGATCTGCGCGAGCTCCGCCACGCAGTCGTCGCAGAGCGATCGGCTGCGATCAGACCGGAGCACCTCGACGACCTTCTCGGGATTGGACGGCCCACGCATGCGGGCAAGTCTACCAGCGGCTCATGCGCGAGATGAACCCTGATGCCGGCCGACCCGCACCAGCGCAACGGCTCGGTCCGCTCGCACGCCGAGGCGTGCGTGGCGGCGGGCCTGTGCGCACTGCCGGCAGTCCGCCGCGGTGACGAGAAGCGGGTCGCCCTCGCCTCGTGGAAGCCGTACCAGTCGCGGCTCCCGT
>CAYLNM010000213.1:0-5938 GCA_964385045.1 uncultured Isosphaeraceae bacterium | reverse complement strand
GGCGAGCGCGGGGCACCGCGGTCCGGGCCGAGCGGCCGGGTCGTCGGGCCGTCCCGCAGTTCCGCGCGGTGGTCCGGGGTCCCGCGGCGTTCTCCGGCGTTCCCCGTCGTTCTCCCGCGGACGGGGCTGGCTTCCGCGGGCCCGGCCTGCTACCAACGGGTCGGCCCGGGCGCGGGGGCCGGAGCCGGGGCCGTTCGGGCGGCCCGAGGCGTCCCGGGAGTTCGGGCCGCACCCGGGGGTCGGGATCCCGATCGTGTTCCTTCTCTCGTGCCCAGCCTGTCGCTCCAGCCCGTCGCCCGCGGGGGCCGCCGGACGATGCCGCCACGCCGCCTTCGCCCCGCGGAGGTGGCCGTGACCGCCCCGGACCGCCCGTCGCCCGGCGATCCCGGATCGCCGGAGTCCGCGGAGCCCTCGCCGGCACCGGGCTCGGCGGAGGAGGTCTACGAGGAGCTGCGCCTGATCGCCGCCCGGTGGTTCCGGGGCCAGCGGCCGGACCACACGCTGCAGCCGACCGCCCTGATCCACGAGGCGTGGCTGCGGCTGGCCCGGACCGCCCCCGACCGCTACCGCGACCGCCACCACTTCCTCGCGACCGCGGCGACGGCGATGAAGCAGATCCTGATCAACCACGCCCGCGACCGCGGCGCCCAGCGGCGCGGCGGCGGCTGGCAGCGGATCCCGCTCGAGCACGCCGACGGCGGCGAGGCGATGGACCCCGAGGTCCTGATGGACCTCGCCGAGGCCCTCGACCAGCTCGAGCGGCTCGACCCCCGCAAGGCCGCGATCGCGGAGCTCCGACTGCTGGGCGGGATGACGATGCCCCAGATCGCGGCCCGCCTCGGCGTGTCGCTCGCCACCACCGAGGACCACTGGCGGACCGCCCGGGCGTGGCTCTCGGCGCGGATGGCCGAGTGGCGGCGGGAGTCCTCGTGACGCGCTCGGGCGGTCGCACCCGGCCCGGGGAGGAGGCCGACGCTCGCCGGTTCCGGCGCCTGGAGGACACGTTCCGCGCGCTGCGGGACCTGCCGGCGGCGGAGCGAGCGGCACGGCTGCGGCGGCTGGCGGACGAGGACCCGGGGCTCGCCGCGGAGGTGGGCGCGATGCTCGCGCACGACCGGGCGGGCGATGCGGCGGCGGACGAGCCGCCGAGCACGGTCGCCGCGCCGCCCGCGCCGCCCGCGCCGCCCGCGCCGCCTGCGGCGCCGGCCCGCCGACCCGCCGCCGCGGTCGAGACGGACCCGCTCGCGGTGGCGGAGTCGATGCTGCGCCGGATCGCGGGTGGGGCGGGGGATGGAGCGGGCGGCGGTGCGCGGAGCGACTCGGCCGGCGTCTCGGGGAGCGGCGCGGGAGACGCCGCGGCGGACGCCCCCGACCCGGTCCGCGACCGCCGCGTCGGCCCCTATCGCCTCCTCCGCGAGTTGGGGGTGGGGGCGAGCGGCGTCGTCTACCTCGCCGAGGACGAGCGGACCGGACGCGAGGTCGCCCTGAAGCTGCTGCACGGCCTCGTGGCCGGGCCGACCGCCCTCGCCCGGTTCCGGCGCGAGGCGGCGCTGCTCGCCCGGCTCGACCACCCCGGGCTCGCGCGGATCCTCGACGCCGACGCGGTCGAGGGACCGGCGGGCCGGCAGGCGTACATCGCGATGGACCCGGTGCACGGCATGCCGGTCACGCGGTGGGTGGCGATGCGGGGACCGGGCCGGCGCGGCGTGCTGGAGCTGCTGGCGGAGATCGCCGAGGCGGTCGCCCACGTGCACGAGCGCGGCGTCGTGCACCGCGACCTGAAGCCGGCCAACGTCCTCGTCGACGCCGCCGGCCGCCCGCGGGTGCTCGACCTGGGGGCGGCGCGGCTCGCGCGGCCCGACGGGGGCGTCGGCGTCGGCGGCGGCGCCGGAGGCGGGACGGGCGGCACCGGCGGCGTCTTCACCGAGACCGGCCAGGTGATCGGCACCGCGACGTACATGGCCCCCGAGCAGTTCGAGGGCGTGCCGGAGCGGATCGGTCCGCCCGCCGACGTCTACGCCCTCGGCGTCCTCGCCTACCGCCTGCTGGCGGGCCGCCTGCCGCTCGACGTCACCGGCCTGCCGCTCGCCGAGGCGGCGCGGGTGGCGCGGGACGAGGAGCCCTCGAGCCTCGGGTCCCTCGACCGGACGCTGCGGGGGCCGCTGTCCGCGATCATCGGCACCGCCCTGGAGAAGGACCCGTCGCGGCGGTACCCCGACGCCGCCGCCTTCGCGGCCGACCTCCGCCGGCTGCTGCGGGACGAGCCCGTGGTCGCGCGGCCGCCGTCGCTCGTGGAGCAGGTGCGGCGGGCGGCGCGGCGGAATCGCCGGCTGGTCAACGTCACGGCGGCGATGATGGTCGGGCTGCTCTCGCTGCTGGCGATCGCCACCACGCTGGCGGTGACGAGCGAGCGGCTGCGGCAGCAGGAGGCGGC
Source organism: uncultured Isosphaeraceae bacterium (assembly GCA_964385045.1). Lineage (GTDB taxonomy): Bacteria > Planctomycetota > Phycisphaerae > Phycisphaerales > SM1A02 > CAYLNM01. The sequence goes on along the minus strand of CAYLNM010000213.1, from coordinate 3,504 downwards.
GAGTCGCCGCGATGCGGAGGACCGCGAGGCCGAGGCCCAGCGCCTGCGGGACCTCGCGGCCGCCGAGCGCGACGAGGCGGTGCGACAGGCGGCGGCGGCGAGCCTCGCGGCGGCGGAGTCCGCGGTGCGGGCGGGCGAGATCGGAGAGGCCCGGCGGCAGCTCGATCGCGTGCCCGAGCGGCACCGCGGCTGGATCTGGGAGCACCTCCGCGGTCGGACCGATCGCAGCGACGGTCCCGCGCTGGATCCCGCCGACGGCGCCCGGCTCGAGGCGGTGCTGCCCCTGCCCGACGGACGGATCGTGATCGCCCCGCTCGCCTACGACGGACCGGTCTGCGTCCTCGGGCCGGACGGCGATCTCGTCCGCTGGCCCGTCGAGGGATGGGTCAACCGGATCGTCGCGGGCCCGGAGCCGGACGTGGTCGTGCTCGGCGGCCACCGCGGCGTCGAGCTGCTCGACGTGCGGACCGGGACGCGTCGTCCGCTGCTCGGGCCCGAGCATCCGGTCCGCTCGCTCGTCCTCGCCGCCGACGGGCGCACCCTCGTGGTCGGCGGCACCCGCGGCGAGGTGCGGTGGGTCGACGTGCCGAGCGGCCGGACCATCGCCCGGCTCGCGACGGGACGGCCCGGCGACGTGCATCTGGTGCCGGTCTCGACGACGGTAGCGGAGGCGACGCGAGCGACGTGGGCGGCGCGGGGGGCGGGCGGTGCGGCCGCGGGTGCGGCGGATCCGGCCGGCCTCGCGCGGCGTGCGGTCGACGACGTCGCGGTCGCGACGGAGGCCGCGGCCCGGCTCGGGGACGCGGCGGTGCTCGCGGTGGTGCACGGGCTCGGCGGTCGGCTGGTGTCGCTGGCGGCGGACGGTCGTCCCCGCGCCCTGCCGCTCTGGACCGAGCCCGAGCCGGACACGGTGTGGGTGGCAGGCGGGCCGCGGGGCGACCTCGTGGCGACGATGGGCTCCCGCGGCGTGGTGCGGGTGCGGCGGGCGCCCGGTTGGGACGTGTCGTCCTCGTGGACCACGGCGGCGGGCCGCCCTGATCCGGTGCTGGTGCTCGAGGACGACTCGGTCGTCGTGGCCGGGTCGGATGCCATCGCCTGGCACGAGCCCGACGGCACGGTGCGGCGACGGCTCGCGGGCCACGAGCACCTGGTACGAGCGGCGGTGCACGTGGGCGCGGGGCGGCTCCTGACGGCGGCGTGGGACGGAACGCTTCGGCGCTGGGACCTCCTCGCGCCCGAGTCCCCGCTCACGCTCGAGCATCCCCGGCTGGTGCGGCGGGTCGCGTTCTCGTCCGACGGCGAGCGACTCGCGACCGGCGGCGGGGCGCATCCGACGCCCGACGGACGGGTGCGGATCTGGGATGCGGCGGACGGCCGGCTGCTCGCCCGGCTGGAGCCGGGGCTGAGGGAGGTGACCGAGGTGCTGTTCGTCGCCGCGGCGAGCGGCCGCGCCGGGGCGCCCGGGCCGTCCGGGCCGGCCGGTGGGCCGCTGGGGGTCGAGGGACTCGCGCCGACGGGACCGGTCGGCGGAACGCGGACGGAGCCGCGGACCGAGTCCGGCGTGGACGGACGGGGCGAGGAGACCGTGATCGCCGCGGGTGCCGGCATCGCGGCGTGGCGGCTCGACGGCGACGAGCCCCGCGTGGCCTGGACCGCCCTGCCCGGGCTCGGCGCGTGGTCCCTCGTCGACCTCCGCGACGGCACGGTCCTGGTCGTCAGCTTCGCCGGCGACCTCTACCGGCTGGACGTGCGGGACGGCTCGACGGTGGGCCGCGGCCGGGCGGAGGTGAGCGGGGCCCGGGCGGCCCGGCTCCCGGACGGCACCGTGCTGCTGGCCGGCCGCGTGGGCACCGCCGCCGCCCCGTCGCGGTGGATTCGCCTGGACCCCGTCTCGATGCGGGCGCTGGTGCAGCGCGACGTGCCGCGGCCGGTGCCGACCGACGTCGTGGTGCTGCCGGGAGCGTGGGCCGGGGAGCAGGCGCCTCGGCCGGACGTGCGGGCGGCGGCCGGCAACGCGGGCTCGGCGACGCCTGCGGCTCCGCCGGCGACGCCCCGGGAGCGTCTTCCCGCGGCGATCGGCCACGCCGACGGGACGGTGGTGGTGCTCGATGCCCGCAGTCTCGAGGAGCGTGCGGTGGTGCGTGACGTGGGCGAGCCGCACGGGCTCGCGGTGCTGCCGGAGCGCGGCGGATGGACGCTGGTGGTGGCGAGCTCGGACCGGCTGCTGCGGTTCGTCCGCCCGGGCGACGACGTGCCGACGGACGCACTGATCGTGCACGCCCAGTCGGTCGCCGACGTCGCGGTGTCTCCCGACGCGGCCGTCATCGCGACCGCGTCGCGCGACCTTACCGCAGCCCTCTGGCACCGCACGGTCCCGAACCGGCGGCTGCGCGGCGACGCCGTCTGGCCGCCCGCCCCCGATGCCGCCGCGTCCGAGACCTGGGCGCCGCCGGAGCCCCTCGCCGCCGCCCGGCGGAACGCTTCCGGTGACCGTGACGCCGCCGGTACACTCCGGGCATGGGTGCATCGCATGCTGTCGGAGCCGAGGACCGCGCTGCCGGAGGTCCGGCCGCGGGTCGGGGCCGACGAGCCGGCCGCGTCCGCGGGCGAGACGGTCGCGCGGCCGCGCGGCTCGGCATCGCCGGAGTCGTCGGCGTCGTCGGCCTCGCCGCCGGCGGGTGCGTCGAGCGGATCGTGACGATCACCAGCGAGCCGCCCGGCGCCCTCGTCTACCTCAACGACCGCGAGATCGGCCGGACCCCGGTCGAGACGCGGTTCGTGCACTACGGCACCTTCGACGTCCGCCTCGTGCGCGAGGGCTACGAGCCGATGGCGACGGTGGGCGAGGCCCGGGCCCCGCTCTGGGACACGGTCCCGCTGGACTTCGTGGCCGCGATCCTGCCGGTGCCGCTCGAGTCCCGGGTGGCGTGGCACTACGAGCTCGAGCCCGCCCGCGACGAGGCGAGCGGCATGCTCGAGCGGGCGATGGAGCTGCGGGAGCGGGTCGGCGAGCCGCTGCCGGGCGTGGAGCCGCTGCGCGAGGACGGCTGATCCGCGGCGGGGGCGGAGTCGGCCCGTCGCCGGCGGCCCTGCCCCCGGTGGGCGGGGGGCCCGTCGAGCCGCTGCCGGGCGTGGAGCCGCTGCGCGAGGACGGCTGATCCGCGGCGAGGGCGGAGTCGGCCCGTCGCCGGCGGCCCTGCCCCCGGTGGGCGGGGGGCTCGTCGAGCCGCTCGCCTCGCGGCCCGGCCTCCCGGCGATCCGGCCTCCCAGCCTCCCGGCGATCCGGCCGATTCCCCTGACTTCGTCGCCCCTGCCGCCTTCGTCGTGCCCCGTGGTCTCCGCGGCCCTGGTGGTCTCCGCCGCCCCGTGGTCTCCGCGGCCGCCCATGGCCTCCGCGACCGCTGTGGTCTCGGCGGCCCCCGCGGCTCTCGTGGCCTCCGCCGCCCCGTGGCCTCCGCGGCCCCGTGGTCTCCGCGGCCCCGTGGTCTCCGCGGCCGCCGTGGT
>CAYLNM010000212.1:0-5978 GCA_964385045.1 uncultured Isosphaeraceae bacterium | reverse complement strand
GCACCGGTCCGGCCGCACCCGCCCTTGTGGACCGGTCTCCCCCGGCCCGATACTGCACCCTCCCCCGGTCGGAGCCCGCCCATGAGCCATCCCGCCCCCTGTCCGTCCCGAGGTCGCCTCGCCGCGGCGGTGCCGGTGGTCGCGGCGCTCCTCGCGACCCCGCCCGGGATCGCGTCGCCGGCCCCGCCGCCGGCCGACCCCGGCCCGGCCGCCGAGCCATCCACCGGCGCCCGCCGCACCCTCGACGTCGCCGCCTGCCTCGCCGACGGGGCCCGGGCCCTGCTCGCCATGCAGGAGTCGCTCGCGGAAGCGAACGGACGCCGGGCCGCGCCCGCCCGGGCGGACGAGGGCGGCGACGATCCCGTGGCCGAGCCCACGGCCGACGCCGCCGCGGCCGAGTGGCCCTACGAGGGCGTCTACCGCGTGCGGGGCCGCATCCCGATCGGCTACCGCGTCGGCGGCACCGCGATCGGCGGCACCGCGATGCTCGCGACGCCCGGCTGGCGCGAGGACCCCGCCCGCCGCGCGGCCGTGCACCGGGCCGCGACGTTCGTCGCGGGCCAGGTCGACCATCCGTCGATGGCGTTCCCCTACCCGCCGTCGTACGACGTCCGCGGGTGGGGCTACTGCTACGGGCTCGACTTCCTGCTGCGGCTCGAGGCGGCGGGCGAGCTCCCCGAGCCGCTCGCCACGCGGGTGGGCCGCGCGATCGACTTCTACCTCGGCGGGCTCGTCGCGATCGCGCTCGAGGACGGCGGCTGGAACTACGCCCTCTCGCCCAACCGGATCCGGCACGCCCCCTTCATGACCGCCCCGGTGCTGCGGGCGCTCTTCCGCGCCGCGGCCTCCGGGCGCGACGTGCCGGCCGCGGTCGTCGAGCGCGGACTCGACGCCCTCGAGGCGGCGCGGATGCCCAGCGGAGCGATCGTCTACATGGGCACCGCGAGTCCCCGCCAGCGGGCCTCGATCCCGGGCGCGACGGGCCGGATGCTCACCGCCGACGCGACCCTGGTGCTCGCGGGCCGCTCGGACCGCGAGCGTCTCCGGACCGCCCTCGCCGCGTTCTTCGAGCACTGGGACGAGCTGGAGAAGCGGCGCCGCCGCACCGGCACCCACGTCCCGCCGCACGGGATCGCCCCGTACTACTTCTTCTACGCCCACCACGCCGCGGCCCTCGCGATCGAGCTGCTGCCCGAGGACGAGCGGGCGGACTGGCGGGCACGGCTCCACGACCGACTCGCGGTCGTGCGCGAGCCCGACGGGACGTGGAACGACCGCGTCTTCGCCCGCTCGGCGAACTACGGCACCGCGATGACGATGCTCGCCCTGGGTCTGCCGGAGACGGGTCCCCCGCCGGGCTGGCCGCCGCCCGCGCCCGCGACCGCCCCGGCGACGACGCCCCCGGGAGCCGGGGACGGCGCCGGGGACGACGCCGGCGACGACGTCCCGGCCCCCGGACCGTGAGCCGCCGGGACGTCGCGATCGTGGGCCTCGGCGCGATGGGCGGCGCGGCCGCGTGGGAGCTCGCGCGCCGCGGGGCCCGCGTCGTGGGCTTCGACGCCCGGTCGATCCCCAACGCCGCCTCGTCGCACCACGGCGGCAGCCGCGTGATCCGGCTCGCCTACGCCGAGCATCCCGACTACGTGCCGCTGCTCCGCCGCGCGTTCGCCCGCTGGCAGGAGCTCGAGCGGGCCCTCGGCGAGACCGTGCTGCACCTCGTCGGCGGCCTGTACATGGGACCAGCGGACGGGCCCTTCGTCTCCGGCGTCCGGCGGGCGGTCGAGACCCACGGGCTCGCCCACGAGCGGCTCGACGCGGAGGCGATCCGCCGCCGGTATCCGCCCTTCGCCGTGCCCGACGACACCGTCGGCGTGCTCGAGCGGCAGGCCGGGGCCCTGATGTGCGAGCGGATCGTGGCGGGACAGGCCCGGCTCGCCATCGCCGCCGGGGCCGAGCTGCACGGGCACGCCCCCGTCATCGGCTGGCGGGTGGAGCCCGACCGCGTGGTGCTCGAGACCGCGGTCGGCCGGTTCGAGGCGGACCGGCTGATCCTCGCCGCGGGGCCGTGGACGGGACGCCTGCTCGCGGACCTCGGCCTGCCGCTGACCACGACGCGGCAGGTCGTGGGCTGGTTCCAGCCCCGCCGCCCCACGCGGTTCACGCCCGCCGCGATGCCGGTGTGGGGGCTCGAGTCGCCCGCCGGCGGCTTCGTCTACGGCTTCCCGCAGCTGCCCGACCGGCCCGGCGTCAAGGTGGCCCATCACGTGGTCGGCCGTCCCGTGGACCCCGACGCGATGGCCCGCGACGTCGCGCCGGAGGAGCGGGCGGATTTCGCGGCCGCGGTCGGACGGGCGCTGCCGGACGCGGCGGGCTCGGTGCTCTCGATGAGCGCGTGCCTCTACACCAACACGCCCGACGGCCACTTCGTGGTCGATCGTCATCCGCGGCACGAGCGCGTGCTGATCGCGGCCGGCTTCAGCGGCCACGGCTTCAAGTTCGCGTCCGTGCTCGGCGAGGCGCTGGCCGACCTCTGCACGCACGGCCGCACCGACCTGCCGATCGGGTTCCTCGGGCTGGACCGCCCGGGGCTCGCGGCGGCGGCCCCCGGCGCCGGCCCCGGGTGAGCCGGCCCGCGACCCCGTCGCGCCGGCCTCAGCCGTCCCGGCGCCGGTACTCGATCCGCATCACCGTCGACGGCTCCGCGTCCGCGAGCAGCTCCTGCATCTCGTACGTGAAGTGGTCGTCGTCGTGGAACGTCACGACGGAGCGGAACGCGGTCGCGAGCCGATCGTTCATCGGGTCGTCCATCTCGCCGGTGAGGACCAGGTGCGTCCCGTCCGCCGTCCAGTCGCCGCGGCTGACCGTCATGCCCGTCGACTCGCTGTCCACCCACGCGTCGATGGCCTGGCGACGAAGGTTGTCGAAGCCCGAGAGCCCGAAGCCCTCGTACGGACGTCCCATGATCTCGCCGCGGTAGCGCTGGGCGAGCCACCGCCCGTCGAACAGCCACGAGTACTCGGCCGAGCCGCGGGAGGTGGTCGCCGGGCCGCCCGGCTCCATCCACCAGGTCATCTCGGTCTCCCAGGTGCCGACCATCCGGCCGAGGCGCTCGTGGGCCTCGCCCGGCTGCTGCAGCGTCTCGTACGCGGCGATCGCCTCGAGCATCTCCGGCGGCATCGGCGGCGCGTCGCCGCCGGCGTCCTGGGCGAGGGCCGGTCCGCGGCCGCCGAGCAGCACCGCGGTGGCGATCGCGCCGGCCCCGAAGGCCAGCGCGACGGGACCGACGCGCCGAACGGCGCGTCCCGAGGGCATCGTCGTGATCGACATGTCGCGGGCTCCGTGTCCCCCGGCCCCGGCGACATCATCACCCCGTCCCGGCCGGGGCGACAGCCCCGAGGTGCGCGGGCCACCTCCGCCTCCGCGCCGCGGGCGGGCCGATGGTCCGCCGAACCGAGGCCGCGAGGGCGCCGGAGCGCCGCGACCTCCGAGGGATTCCGGGGTACGGCGAGCACCGCGAGCACCGCGAGCATCGCGAGCACCGCGAGCATCGCGAGCACCGCGAGCACCGCGAGCATCGCGGCGAGGCGAGCGACGGACCAACGGCGGCACACCTCGGGGGGGGCGACCGGCGGTCATCCCCCGCCCGTGTCGCCCCGGGTCCGTCCGCCGCGGGCGATCCGCTCGTCCGCGCCGGCCTGCTCGTCGCGGATGATGCGGATCCGCTCCACCGGGATCAGCTCGCCCCGCCCCATCCCCGGGCACGGGGTGCCGCGGCGGGCGGCGTCCCACGCCTCCCGCGACGCGAGCAGGTCGGGCCAGAACGGCCACGTCCGGCACTGGGTGGGCCGGGCGCGGTACACCGAGCACCCGGTCGAGCCGTCGGGCCGGCGCTCGAGCAGCGTGCAGTCGAACTTCCCGTCCCGCTCCACCTCGCGGAGCGACCATCGCCGGCCGATCCGCCGGGCGTATCGCCGGAGGAAGGCCCGCTCGTCCATCCCGAGGGCCGCGGCCATCGCCCGGCACTCCTCGGGCTCGAACCACACCGCCCCGGGCGGGCCGGTGCAGCAGTTGCCGCACTGCGTGCACGAGAACTGCAGGCCGTCGCGGTACCACTCGCGGCCCGCGACGTCGGCCGCCCCGGCTCCGACCCCGGCCCCGGCTTCCGCGGTGGCCGCATCGCTCCCGGCGCCGGCGTCGCCCCCGGCCCCCGCGGTGGCCGGCGCCCCGGCCGCGCCGCCGCCCGTCACCTCGTGCAACGGCCCGGGATCGCCGCTCCCCGCCGCTCGCCGCGCGATCGCCTCCGCGCCCCCGGCGCCGTCGCCGGCCACCTCGTCAGCCGCCATGCCCCGCCTCCTCGGGCCGGCCCGCCTCGCCGCCGGACCACGGCTCGAAGCTCACGTGCAGCACCTCGGCCGAGGTCGGCCGCGGCGGCACGTCCGCCAGCTCGTCCGGCCGCTCGTCGAAGGCGACGCGGTCCAGCGAGTAGAAGCGGTCGAAGCGCCACTCGGCGTGCTCCTCGACCGCCTCGATCACCAGCGACTCGGCCTCGGCGAGCGAGGACGCGGTCAGCCAGATCGTGCCGTACGCCCCCTCGTCCCGCTCGACCGTGGACTCGACGAGGATCATCGCGTACCAGAGCGTCGTGCCCAGCTCGCGGCCCGCGTCGTCGACGTTCGCCTCGGGATCCACGTTCAGCTCGAGTCGCCAGTGGTCCCGGAGCTCCAGGAGCAGGTCCTCGACGTCGGGGAGGTCGGGTTCGGAGAGGTCGAGCACCGACCGCGTCTCCATGCCGGTCTCGGTGCCCTCGGGATCGTCGAGCCACGGCTCGGCGAGCTCCTCCATCCCGTGCCGGTCGAGGATCATCTCGACCCGCTCGCGGAGCATCAGGGGCACGTGCACGCTGATCCCCTTCCAGTGGTCGAGGAAGACCTCGACCGCCGGCTCCTCGGTGTTGGCCCCGGCCGAGACCGCGCCGTCCTCGAGCAGGAACGGGGCGTAGGCGGTCCACGTGCGAAGGAACGCCGTCCGCGTCACCGGGTCCTGGCTCATCCAGACGTCGACCGCCCGGTAGGCGTCGCGGGAGCCGATCTCGAGGATCGGGTGCACCTCGCCGCCGAGCAGCCCGAAGAGGTCGAGCAGCAGCGGCCCGACCCGCTCGTGCGAGGCGGTCACGTGAAAGTGGTAGGTGTCCGGCTCGTCCTCCTCGGCGGTGACGTAGTCGAGCACGTACCCCTCGACCGGCCGGGGCAGGTCACGGGGCACGAGGCCGAGCGCGAAGGCGAAGCTGCCGAGGCTCGCCCGCTCGAGGTCGGTCCGAAGGCGGAACGGCTTCATGGTCCGGCGAGTGTACCGGAGGCCGAGCGTGGTCGGGAAGGTGTTCGGGATCGACGTGCCGCATCGCTCGGCCGGCCGCGACCCGGCGCGACCGACGGTGGGAGCGTCGACGATCGCCGCGCATCGCGGCGACGGGGGGACCCGAGCCGCGCCGCCGCAACCGAACCGTTGCGTTCCGGTGAGGAACCCTTCATCATGCCCGCTCCCCGAACACCACCCGCCGGTCCCACCGGCCGCCCCTTCGGCTGAGGCTCCATGGACGCGATCAACGACATCGTCGGAACGCTCAACGGCTTCCTCTTCAGCAACGTGACCGTGTTCGTGCTCCTCGGCACGGGCATCCTGTTCACGATCTGGAGCGGCTTCGGCCAGTACCGGGCCCTGACCCACGGCGTGCAGGTCGTCCGCGGCAAGTACGACGAGAAGGGCGACCCGGGGGCGATCAACCACTTCCAGGCCCTCTCCGCCGCCCTCTCGGCGACGGTCGGCCTCGGCAACATCGCCGGCGTGGCGATCGCGGTCGCCCTCGGCGGCCCGGGGGCCGTCTTCTGGATGTGGATCATCGGCATCGTCGGCATGGCCCTCAAGATGACCGAGGTCAGCCAGTCGATGCTCTACCGCAACACCGACGACCCCGAGAACCC
>CAYLNM010000211.1:0-6048 GCA_964385045.1 uncultured Isosphaeraceae bacterium | reverse complement strand
ACCAGCGCGGCGGCCGCCCCGTCGCCGCGCGAGCGGGCGGCGTCCGCGGCGCGGGCCGCCGGCGACCGCGCCGCGGCGTGGCTCGCCACGGCCGACCGTGTCGTGGCTGCGCTCGTCTTCGACGGCCGCCGGCCGCTCGCCCTGCCCGGCTTCCGCAGCGGCGGGGCGGCGGGCGGGGGGCTGGCGTTCGCCTCCGACCGCGGCCGGCTGGACCTCGAGGTCGGACCCGCCCCGTCGCCGCCGCCGGCGGAGGCGACGGCCGACGACGGCGACGCCTGGCGGATTCGCGGGCAGCTCCGGACGCGGGGGGGCGGAGCCGAGGCCCCGGGGGGAACGACGGGCGGCGCGGCCGCGGGCGCCGGCGGCACGCACTCCAACGCTGCGGCCACGGGTGCGCGCGCCGCGGATGCCGACGCCGCGACCACCGCTGGCCCCCGCGTCGCCGTCCTCGACGCGGGCGGCCGCGTGCTCGCCGAGACGGTGGCCGACGCGCGCGGCGGCTTCTCGGTGGACGTCGCGGGTCCCGCCGACGCGGTGGCGGTCGAGCTGCCGGGCGGCACCGCGCTCGTGGCTCCCGGACTGGGGCTCGTCTGAGGTGACGGACGCCGCCGCCAGCACGCCCGCGGGTGCGGGGACCGGGGCCGTCGCCGACGCCGAGGTCGACGCGATGCTCGCCCGACTCGACGACGGACACGACGTCGACGCCGCGGCGGTGGACGCCGCGGTCACCGTCGCCGAGGCGCGGCTCGCCGAGGACGTGCCCCGCGGCCTGGCCGCGGTCGAGCGGGTGCGGCGGGCGGTCGATCGCCACGGCGACGACCGCCGCCGTGCGATCGTCCGCCGGCTGCACGCCCGCGCCCTGGCGATGTCGACCCGCTTCGACGACGCGCTCGCGGCGGCGGCGGACGCGGTCGCCGCCGCCGAGGCCGCGGGCGACGCGGTGCTCGCCGGTCGCGGCCGCATGGTCCAGCTCCACGCCCTCGCCCGGCTCGGGCGCGTCGACGAGGCCGCCGCCGCGGGCGTCGCGGCCCGCGCGACCTTCGACGCCGCAGGGGAGACGGTGCTCGCGGCCAAGTGCGACGCGAACCTCGGCGAGACCTACCGCCTCGCGAGCGACCCCGCGAGCGCCCTGGCGTGCTTCGACCGTGCCGCCGCGGTGCTCGGCGCCGGCACGCCCGAGACCGCGCCGCTGGAGACCAACCGCGGGCAGGCCCTGCTCGATCTCAACCGCTTCGACGAGGCCGAGGCCGCCTTCCGCCGGGCGGGCGCCGGTTTCGAGGCCGGCGGCAACCGCGTGGGGGCGGCGATCTGCGAGGGCAACCTCGGCGACCTGCTCGCCCGCGAGGGCCGCATCGACGGGGCCCTGCGCCACTTCGAGCGGGCCCGCCGCTTCTTCGAGCGCAGCGGGGCGGCGGGCGACCTCGCGCGGCTGGAGGCCGAGCACGCGGAGCTGCTCGCCCTGCGCGGCGCGCTCGACGAGTCGATCGATGCATTCCGCGCGGCCCTGCCCGCCCTCCGTCGCCACGGCCTGCGGGCCGAGGCCGCTCGCGCCGCCACGTCGCTCGCCCGCGTCCTCGTGCGGCGCCGGCGGCTCGGCGAGGCCCGCGAGGCGATCGCGGAGGCTCGTACGCGACACGCCGAGCTCGGCCACGCGGCCGGGCTCGCGGTGGTCGAGCTCGCGGCGGGGGAGCGGGCGATCGCGGCCGGCGATCCCGCGGCCGCCCGCCCGCACCTCGAGCGGGCCATCGCGGGCCTGGCCGACCGCCCGGTGGAGGCGGCCCGGGCGCGGCATGCCCTCGGCGTCGCCCTGCGGCGACTCGGCGACCCGGCCGCCGCCGCCCGCGTCCTCGACGCGGCCCGCGCCGAGGCCGATCGCCACGGCGTCCGCCCGCTGCTCGCGGACGTGCGGCACGCCCGCGGGCTCGTCCACCGCGACGCGGGCGAGCGGGCCGAGGCCGCGGCCGAGCTCCGGGCCGCGATCGACGAGGTCGAGGCGATCCGCGGCTCGCTGCAGGCCCAGCGGTTCCGGGCGACGTTCCTCGGCGACCGGACCGCCGCCTTCGACGACCTGGTGGACCTGCTCGTGGCGGACGGCTCGCCGGCGGCGGCCGCGGAGGCGTTCCTCGTCAGCGGCCGCGCCCGCGGCCGGACCCTGCTCGACCTGCTGGTGCGGCGACCCGAGCGCCCGTCGTCCGCGGGCGAGGGATCGACGACGCTTGCGGCCGAGCTCGAGCGGGCCCTGGCCCACCTCGACGCACTGTGGTCGCGGCTGCCCGAGCGCGCGGCCGGAGCCGCTCGGGTCGCCGGGTCCGCCGGGGTCGCCGGGTCCGCCGGGGCCGCCGGGTCCGCCGGGGCCGCCGGGGCCGCCGCCGGCGCCGCCACGGCCACCGGCTCGGCTGCGCCGGCCTCGACCGCCGGCGCCACCACGCCGTGGCGCGAGGAGCTCGCCCGCGCCGAGCAGGACGTTCGCCGTCTCGAGGCGCGGCTCGCCGCGACCGCGGGGGCCGACGCGCGGCTCGGGCGGCCGCTCGGCCCGCACGAGATCGCGGCCCGGCTCCGCCCCGGCGCGGCGCTCGTCTGCTTCCACGGCCTCGCCGATCGCACGGTGGCGTTCGTGATCGATGGCGCCGGCCTCCGTGCGATCGACCTTCCCGTGACCGCCGCCGGTCGTGCCGAGCTCGTGGCGGACGTCGGTTTCCAGGTCCGCCGGGCGATGGCGTACCCCGACGCCGAGCGCGACGATCCCGAGCTGGTCGCCGACGCCCGCGCCGCCCTCGCCCGCGCGCACGCCGCGCTGCTCGCCCCCCTCGGCCTCGTGATCCGCGCGGCGCGCGAGCTCGTCGTCGTGCCGCACGGCCCGCTGCACGACCTGCCCTTCCACGCCCTGCACGACGGCCGGGCCCACCTCGTCGAGCGGCTCGCCGTCCGCACGCTGCCCGCCGCGTCCCTGCTCGCCGCGCCGGCGTCGCGGGTCGAGCTCGAGCCCGAGCCGGAGCACGCCGACGCCGGCGCACGGGCCGCCGCTGCTCCGGCCGCCGCTCCGGCCGCTGTCTCGGCCGTCGTCCTCGGGGCCCCCGACGTGGACGCCCCCGACATCGCGGGCGAGGTCGCCGCCGTCGCCGCCGCCCTCGGCCCGCGGGCGGCGGTGGTCGACGCCGCCGCGACCCGGGCTCGGCTCCTGGACGCCGCGCCCGGCGCCGGCCTGCTGCACGTGGCCAGTCACGGCCGCTTCAGCGAGCTCAGCCCCGACGGCTCCGGCCTGCGGATGACCGACGGCTGGGTGACGGTCCGCGACCTGCGGCGGCTCGAGCTGGACGGGGCCGCGGTCGTCCTCAGCGGCTGCGACACCGGCCGCTCGCTGGTGGAGGCGGCCGACGAGCTCGCCGGCCTCGACCGCGGCCTGCTCGCCGCCGGGGCCCGTGGCATCGTGCGGAGCCTCTGGCCGCTGCACGACGCCGTCGCCCGCGGCCTGATGACCGATGCCTACGCCCACTGGACCGACGCCGGTCCGGGGGCATCCTTGTTCGACGCGATCCGGGCGGCCCAGCGCGAGCTGCTCCGCCGCCGGCCGCACCCATTCCTGTGGGCGGCCCTCGCGTGCGTGGGCGACGCGTGAGCGCGCCCGACCGGAGGAGAGAGACCGCCATGCCCTGCGATCGCCATCCCGCTCACCCGCCCCGGTCCCGGCACGGTGCCCCGACCCCGTCCCGGCCCCGGCCCCGGTCCCGGCTCCACGCGGCGGCCGCCCGTCCCGCGGCCGTCGCGGCGTCCGTCCTCACCGCCGCGGCGCTGGCCGCTCCGGCCGCGGCCGACGAGGGCATCCCCGACCAGGTCGTCATCGAGCTCGACGACGAGGCGACGATCGACGACGTGGTCCTGCCGCCGGGCGTCCTCGTCCTCGCCGGGCTGCCCGAGCCCGGCCTGTACCTGCTGCAGTTCCCCGGCCCGATCAGCGACGAGGAGATCGACGACTTCGAGGACGACGACCCGGCGGTGGACGAGGCCGAGCGCAACCGCCGGCAGGACCTCGCCGGTGGCCAGACGCAGGGCGTCTTCTACGACTCGATCGAGGGCGACTTCCGCCGGCAGTGGGGCTTCGAGCGCGTGCGGCCGGCCGGCGCGTGGCGCACCACCACCGGCGCCGGCGTCGTGGTCGCGGTGCTCGACACCGGGGTCGACGCGACCCACCCGCAGCTGGCCGGCGCGATCGCGCCGGGCGGGATCGACCTGGTCGACGGCGACGAGGATCCGAGCGACGCGGGCGACGGGATCGACGCCGACGGCGACGGGCTGGTGGACGAGCTCGTCGGTCACGGCACCATGATCGCGGGCGTGGTGCGGCACATCGCCCCCGACGCGACCATCCTGCCGATCCGCATCCTCGACGGCGACGGACTCGGCACGTCCTTCCGCATCGCCGCCGGCGTGTACCACGCGGTCGAGCAGGGGGCCGACGTGATCAACCTCAGCCTCGGCTCGACCGAGCCGCAGGAGGCGCTGCTCGACGCGGTGCAGGCGGCCCGCGCGGCGGGCGTCGTCGTGGTCGCCGCGGTCGGGAACCTCGGGGCCGAGCTCCCGATCATCTGGCCCGCGGGCGACGACGCGGCCCTCGGGGTGGCGGCCCTCGACCCCACGGACGCCAGGGCCGGCTTCAGCAGCTTCGGCCCGCAGGTCTTCATCTCCGCCCCGGGCGTGGACGTCGAGGGGCCCGTCCCCGGTGCGCTCTACCGCGGCAGCGAGGGAACCAGCTTCGCGGCCGCCTTCGTGTCGGGGGCCGCCGCCCTCGCGCGGGCCGGCTTCCCGGCGCTGACCCGCGACGAGCTCGTGGCGGCGATCGCCCTCGGGGCGGCACCGATCGACGCCGCGAATCCCGGGCTGGAGGGCGCTCTCGGGGCCGGCCGGGTCGACCTCGCGGGCATCTTCGGCGTGGAGGTGCTGGCCGACGTCGACGGCGACGGCCAGGTCGCCCTCGGCGACGTGCTCGCGGTGCTCGCGACGTTCGGCGACTGCGCCGGCTGCCCGGCGGACCTCGACGGATCGTGGTCGGTCGACTTCGACGACCTGGTCGCGGTGCTGGGATCGTGGGGCGGCTGACGGCGCGGCGGACGCCGTTGCGCGCCACGGCCTCTCAGCCCGCCGCCACCAGCGTCATCGCGTGCTTCGCCCGCCGCTCGGCCACGAACTTGCGCTCGTAGTTCGTGCCCACGAGCTCGCCGGGGCCGGCGGAGGTCGGCGGCGTGAACCCGGTGCGGGTGAAGAGTCCCTCGCCCTCCGCCCACGCCACGTGCTCGAGGTACCACGCCCAGAGCTCGTCGTGGTCGGTCACGAGGTGCAGCCGGCCGGCGGGCACGAGCACGCGGTGGAACGCCCGCAGCGAGTCCCGCTGGACCACCCGCCGCTTGTGGTGCCGGGACTTCGGCCACGGGTCGCTGTAGTAGAGGTGGATCACGTCGACGACGTCCGCCCGCACCCGGTAGCGGATCAGGTCGACGGCGTCGCCCCAGAGCAGGCGGACGTTCTCGAGGCCGTGACGGCGCAGCCGGTCGGCGGCGTGCCGCGCGAACTCGCCCGCGTGCTCGATGCCGAGGAAGTTCGTGCCCGTGTCGATCGCGGCCTGCTGCACCAGGAAGGTGCCCTTGCCGGAGCCGATCTCGATCTCCAGCGGCCGCGCCGGGTCGTCGAACCACGTCCGCGGGTCGAACGACGGGGGCTCTCCCGGCGCGGGCAGCGGCGGCAGGTCCTCCCGCGTGCGACCGATCCGCCCCGGATCCAGCTCCCGTCCCTTGGAGATGCCGAAGCTCATGGGGCGGAGTCTACGCGAACCGGAACCGAGACCGTCGCCGCCGGCGACGATGGTGCCGGTCGCCGTGCGGTCGCGACGCTCGATCGATGCGGGCGGTCGTCCGAACTCGAGGTGCCTCCGTGCGGCGGCCGGTCGTCGACACGCTCCGTCGACGGGGAGGCATGTCGTACGGCGTTACATGAAAAGCCCTTCACGCGGCACCGGGAGCGGTTGATCCGGATCTCCGAGAAGAGCCTTGCCCCCCC
>CAYLNM010000210.1:0-6080 GCA_964385045.1 uncultured Isosphaeraceae bacterium | reverse complement strand
CCGCGCCGCCCGGCCGGCCGCCCACCGCGCCGCCCGGCTCGCCGCCCGCCGGGCCGCCGACTTCCACGCCCCCGCCGCGGGGCTCCTTCAACCACCCCCCGCGCCGTCGGTACACCCCCCCGCCCGGGCCCGGCTCGGGCGACGGTCGCGCATCCGCTGCGCACGCCACGACTTCGGTCCCCGCCTTCCCGCCTTCCCGCCGTCCCGCCGCCGGCCTCCCCGGCCCCGGCCCCGGCCGACCACCGACGGAGATCCTTCCAGGATGGCCCATCCGACCCGCCCCCTCGCCGCCGGCCTGCTCGCCGCCGGCCTCGCCGTTCCGGCCGCCGCCGCATCCCTCGCCACCGCGGCGGCCACCACGGCCACGGCCACGGCGGCCGCCGCCACCCGCGCCGCGGACGACCACCTGCCCAACCCGGGCATGCTCCGCTGGCCGGACATCAGCGCCGACGCGATCGTCTTCAGCTACGCCAACGACCTGTGGGTCGTCGACCGCACCGGCGGGACCGCCCGCCCGCTCGCGAGCCCGCCCGGGATCGAGCGGCGGCCACGGTTCAGTCCCGACGGCCGGCACATCGCCTTCCAGGGCAACTACGACGGCGACCAGGACCTGTACGTCGTGCCGGTCGAGGGCGGGATCCCGACGCGGGTCACGCACCACCCCGACGGCGAGGCGCTCGACGACTGGCACGGCGCCGACCGCCTGCTCTTCAACTCGACCATGACGTCGGACAACCCGCGGGCCCGGCGGCTGTTCACCGTCGGGAAGGACGGCGGCATGCCGGAGCCCCTGCCGGTGCCGTACGGCTCGGCCGCGGCCATCTCGCCGGACGGCAGCTGGCTCGCCTACACGCCGGTGAACCGCGACACGCGCACCTGGAAGCGGTACCGCGGCGGATGGGCCAGCGACGTCTGGCTGTTCAACCTCGAGACGATGGAGAGCCGCCGCGTCACCGACTGGGAGGGCACCGACACCCAGCCGATGTGGTCGCCCGACGGCGACGAGCTCTACTACCTCTCGGACGCCGGCCCGGCCCACCGCCTGAACCTGTGGCGGTACGACGTGGCCAGCGGCGAGGCCGAGCAGGTCACCGACTTCGAGGACTACGACGTCAAGTGGCCGTCGATGGGCCCCGGTCCCCGCGGCCGCGGCGAGATCGTCTTCCAGCACGCGGCCGACCTCAAGGCGATGGACCTCCGCACCGGCCGCATCCGCACCGTCCGGGTCGAGATCCCCGGCGCCCGGCCCACGCTCCGCCCGCAGCGGATCGACGCGAGCGACTTCATCACCGCGTGGGGCCTCTCGCCCAAGGGCGTGCGTGCCGTGGCCGGCGCCCGCGGCGACGTCTGGACGCTGCCTTCCGAGCACGGCTCGCCCCGCAACCTCACCGCCACCGACGACGTGGCCGAGCGCGATCCGTCGTGGAGCCCCTGCGGCCGCTGGGTCGCGTACTTCTCCGACGCCACCGACGAGTACGAGCTGTACGTCCGGCAGTCCGACGGCCGCGGCGTCACGCGGCGGCTGACCTCGGGCATCGGCACGTTTCCGTCGAACCCGACGTGGTCGCCCGACGGCTCGATGATCGCGTTCGCGGACAAGCTCGGCCGGTACCACCTCGTCGACGTGGCCTCCGAGGAGCACCGCGTCTTCCACGACGACCCGTGGGGCGGCGAGCGACCGCTCTCGTGGTCGCACGACTCGGGCTGGATCGCCTTCGCCTCGGCCACCGCCGAGTCCGCGACCAGCCGCATCCACCTCTACGAGGTCGACGCCGACACCGTGCACGTCGTCACCGACGGCATGTTCTCCGACGGCGACCCCGTCTTCGACCGCTCCGGCCACTGGCTGTACTTCACCAGCAGCCGCCGCTTCTCCCCGACCTACTCCGACCTCGACACCACGTTCATCTACGACGACAGCGAGGTCCTCATGGCGGTCCCGCTCCGCGAGGACGTGGAGCTGCCGTGGACGCCCACGAGCGACGAGGTGACGTGGGACGGGATGGACGCGGCCGACGAGGAGGACGCGGACGAGGAGCAGCGCGACGAGGCCCCGGACGAGGAGCGCGAGGACGACGCGGCCCCGCCCGCGGGCGACGACGACGGCGACGCCGACGCGGACGCGGACGCGATGGCGCCGATCCTCGGCGACTGGGAGGGCGTGCTCGAGGGCCTCTCGGCCATCGATCCCGAGCTCGACTCGCTGCCCTTCACGATGACGATCGGGATGCGGGACGGCCGGCTCGTCGGCTCGACCGTCGCGATGGGCGAGTCCTCGGACTTCGACCGCGTGAGCTTCGACCCCGCGAACGGCCGCTTCGAGGCCCGAAGCGTGGACGACGGCGTGACCTCGATCCTTCGCGGCACCCTCGACGGCGGCGAGCTCGCCGGCGAGTGGCAGCTCGTGGAGCTCGGCGTGGGCGGCGACTGGACCGCCCGCCGGGCGGACGACGCGGCGGCCGCCGTCGCGACCGCCGGCACCGCGGCTGCCGCGGCCGGACCCTTCGGCTCGATCGCCACCCCCTCGGTCGTCGCCGCTGAGGCGAGCTCGGACGCCGGTCCGTTCGCCGCCGCCCGCCGCGTCGCCCTCGAGGCCCGCGTGCGGACCGCGATCGAGCGGCGGCTCGCGGCGCTCGCCCTCGCGGACGGCATCACCGGCACCTGGCGAGGACGGCTCTCGGGCCTGACCACCATGGGCCTGCCCCCGGAGCGGGACACCGCCGTCTTCACCATGACGATCGCCCGCGAGGACGGCGACCTGGTCGTCGCCCTGAGTCTCATGGGCAGCACCGAGACCTTCGACGAGGCATCCTTCGACGCCGAGTCCGGCGCCTTCACCGCCCGGGCCACCGACGAGACCGGCACCTCGATCCTCGAGGGCACCCTCGACGGCGACCGCCTCGAGGGCACGTGGTCGATCGAGGAGATGGACGCCCGCGGCGACTGGAGCGCCGATCGCACCGGCCCCGCCCCGGGCGAGGAGCCGGCCGGCGACGACGCGGCCGCGGCGGACGACGACGCGGACGGCGAGGACGCCGATCGCCTCGCGATCGACCTCGAGGGCTTCGAGTCCCGGGCGATGATGGTCCCGGTCGCCACCGGCAGCTTCGGCCGCCTCGGCGTCAACCACCGCGACCAGCTGCTCTTCGTCCGCATCGGCGGGCCGGGCACCGGCATCAAGCTCGTCGACCTCGCGGCCGACGCCCCGAGCGAGCAGACGGTGCAGCCGGGCGTCACCGGCTTCATCCTGTCGCCCGACGGCTCGAAGCTGATCTTCCCCCGCCGCGGCGGCGGCCTGATCCGCAACGCCTCGCCCGGTGGCTCGCCGCAGCCGGTGGTCACGGACGGGATGATCGCCCACGTGGATCCGCGGGCCGAGTGGGGCCAGATGCTCCGCGACGCCTGGCGCATCATGCGGGACTACTTCTACGTCGAGAACATGCACGGCGTGGACTGGGACGCGGTGTACGAGCAGTACGCGGCGATGCTCCCCGACGCCGTCGTCCGAGACGACCTCACCTTCATCATCCGCGAGATGATCAGCGAGCTGAACGTCGGCCACGCGTACTACCGCACCGGCGACAGCGAGCGCGGCCCGTCGCGGCCGGTCGGCCTGCTCGGGGTCGACTGGGAGCTCCACGACGGGGCGTACCGCATCGCCCGGATCATCGAGGGGGCGGACTGGGACGTCGACGCCCGCAATCCGCTCCGCATGCAGGACACCGGCATCGAGGCCGGCGAGTACGTGCTCGCGGTCAACGGCGTGCCGATCGACCCGTCGCTCGATCCGTGGGCCGCGTTCATCGACACGATCGGCCGCGAGATCACCCTCGCGGTGAGCCCGACGCCGTCGCTGGACGACGCCCGCGACGTCGTCGTGCGGCCGATCCGGAGCGAGCGCGGCCTCCGCTACCGTTCGTGGATCGAGTCGAACCGGCGCCGCGTGGCCGAGGCCACGGACGGCGAGGTGGGCTACATCTACGTGCCCAACACCGGCGTGGGCGGGCAGAACGACCTGTTCCGCCAGTTCTACGGCCAGCTCGACCGCAAGGCCCTCATCATCGACGAGCGGTGGAACGGCGGCGGCCAGATCCCGACGCGGTTCATCGAGCTGCTCAACCGGCCGGTCACCAACTTCTGGGCCCGCCGCGGCTCGATCGACTGGAAGTGGCCCCCGGACGCCTTCCACGGCCCGATGTGCATGCTCATCAACGGGCAGGCGGGCTCGGGCGGCGACATGTTCCCGTGGCTCTTCCGCGAGGCCGGCCTCGGCAAGCTGATCGGCACCCGCACCTGGGGCGGCCTCGTCGGCATCAGCGGCAACCCCGCCCTGGTCGACGGCACCGCGCTCGCGGTGCCCACCTTCGGCTTCTACGAGACCGACGGGACCTGGGGCATCGAGGGCCACGGCGTCGACCCCGACATCGAGGTGATCGACGACCCGGCCCTCATGGTCGACGGCGGCGACCCCCAGCTCGAGCGGGCCATCGAGCTCATGCTCGAGGAGATGGAGGACTTCGACTACCCCGTCCGCAACCGCCCCGCCGACCCGGACCGCAGCGGCATGGGCATCGCCGAGGAGGACAAGTGATCCGCCCGGTGCGGGCGACGCCCCGAGCCGGCCCCCGCGGCTGACCCCGAGCCCCTCGCCCGACTCCCCCGGACCCCCACCGAGGGCCCGGCCGCTTCGGCGCCGGGCCCTCGTCGCGCGCCGACCGCCCCGCGCCGCGGAGCCATCGCCCTGCGTCCCGCGCCGCGTGCCCCGCGCGCCCCGCGCCGCGTGCCCCGCGTGTCCCGCGTGTCCCGCACCTCGCGCCGCCCGCCCCGCGCCGCCCGCCCCATGCCCCGCGTCCGAGTATCCGCGCCGCCCGCCCGCGCCGACCGCGAGGCTTGCCCGGCTTCACGGCGATTCCGGGGCATCCGCGTGGGAGACCCGGCGCCGGACTGGCGAACCGCCGTGCTCGGATTAGGTTCGAGTGTCGCGGCCCTCGCCGGGGATCGCCGCGACGAGACACACCGAGGGAAGAGAGGACCACCCATGCAGCGCATGCATCTTGCCGCGATCGCCGCGGCCGTCACCGTCGCCGGAACCGCCTCCGCCAGCCAGCTGTCGCTTCTCGACGATGGCACGGGCTTCTGGGAAGCCGGCACCGACTACGCGAGCGCCTCGCCCGAGTGGTTCGCGGTCGCCCGCCACGCCGCGTCGGTCGGCGACTGGGAGATGGGCGCCGGGGACGGGATCTCGGCCGGCTTCGATCAGGGCCATCTCACCTGGACCGACGGCGAGACCTACGGCTTCGAGCTCGCCTACGACGGCGACGTCCTGACGTGGTCGATGTCGCTCGACGGATCGCTGCTCGAGTCGGTCTCCTACGACGTCACGTCGGGCAGCTTCGACACCGTCATGCTGCAGCTCAAGGCCCGCAACGACCAGGGCGGCACCGCGATGGGCATGGTCTCGAACCTGACCTGGGACGACGGCGACGGCGCCGAGGCCGTCGCGGGCAGCTCGATCATCATGGCGTCCAACTACGGCAGCGGGGCCGACAAGGCCTGGGCCGCCCTCGGCGGGGCCGGGGGCCTGGGCGACTCGAGCTGGACGCTCGCCGGCGACCTGATGATGACCTGGCAGGACGGCACGCCCACCCGCGACAACCTCGCGCTGGAGTTCAAGGCGGTGCAGGTCGTCCCGGTGCCGGCGCCGGTGCTGATGGCGGGCGTGGGCCTGCTCGGGGCGGCCGTGATGCGGCGACGGCTTCGCTGAGGGAGCCCCCCGTCCGGGGGGCCGTGCGGCCCGGCGGCATCGGCCGCGAGGAGGTCGCCGGGGGGACGAGGAGGAGGAGGAGCGGGTCGTCCGTCGGCCCGCACCCGTGACCCGGGCCGGAGCCCCGCATGCGTGCGGGATCCGGCCCGGTGTCGTGCGTCCCGGCGGCGGCGGCCGCGAGGCGGCGGCCGCGGCGCCGCATGCGTGCGGGATCCGGCCCCGTGTCGTGCGCACGGCGAGGATCCTCGCCCCGGCGCCCGCATCCGCCCGGTACGCTCGCGGGATGAGCTCCACCACCGCCCCTGCCGCCCGCGCC
>CAYLNM010000209.1:0-6140 GCA_964385045.1 uncultured Isosphaeraceae bacterium | reverse complement strand
GCGACCAGCCGCCCGCCGAGCCGTCCGGCGGGGCGCCGGCCGACCCGCCCGAGCTGGCCGCCCCGGTCGCTCCCGCCGCCTCGCCGCCGGCCCGCGCCGCCCCCGAGCGGGCCGCCCCCGAACGGACCGCCGCGATCGGTCTCGCGGTCAACGCGGGCCTCGCCCTCGTCAAGCTCGTGGCCGGCATCGTCGGGCAGTCCTTCGCCCTCGTCGCCGACGCGGTCGAGTCGCTGGTGGACCTCGCGGGCTCGCTCGTGGTCTGGGGCGCGTTCCGCTACGGGGCCCGGCCCGCCGACGAGGACCACCCCTTCGGCCACGGCAAGATCGAGGCGCTCGCCGCCCTCTCCGTGGGACTGATGGTGATCGCGGCCGGCGTCGGCATCGCGGTGGCCGCGGTGGGCGGCCTCGGCCGGCCGCAGCCGGTCCCGGCCGCGTTCACGCTCGTCGTGCTCGTCGCGGTGATCGCGGTCAAGGAGACGATGCACCGCCTCGCCCGCCGCTCGGCCGACGCCGCCGACAGCCCGCTCGGCCGGGCCGATGCCTGGCACCACCGCTCCGACGCGATCACCTCGGCCGCTGCGCTCGCCGGCATCGCCACCGCCCGCCTCGGCGGTCCCGCCTGGGCGGTCGCGGACGAGCTCGCCGCCCTCGTCGCCGCCGCGATCGTAATCGTCAACGGCCTGCGGCTCCTCCGCGAGCCGCTGGCCGAGCTGCTCGACGAGCACGCCCCCGACGTCGCCGAGGCGGTCCGGACCGCGGCCCTCGAGGTCGAGGGCGTGCGCGACGTCGAGCGCTGCGAGACCCGCCGCTCGGGTCGCGGCTACCGCGCGGTGCTCCACGCCGAGGTGGATCCCGGGATGACGGTCGCGGCCTCGCACCGCATCACCGGCATCCTGAAGCAGCACGTGCGCGCGCGGCTGCCCGAGGTCGACGCCGTGCTCGTGCACGTGGAGCCGCACGACACGCCGTCCGCCGACGGCCTGCCGGACGAGGCGGGTGCCCCCGGTGCCCCGGGCGCCCCCGATGCCCCCGGCGCCCGAAACCCTCCGGGCCGAACGCCCGACGGGCCCTCACGCGGTTCGTGACCCGTGACCCGCGCGGTCCGCCGCGCCTCGGCTCACGCCTCCGCGAGGCCCTCCCGGATCGCGAACCGCATCAGCTCGGCCCGGGACGTGAGCCCCGTCTTGCGGAGCAGCCGCTCCTGGTGGCCGTCGATCGTCTTGGGGCTGCGGTGCAGCTCCTTGGCGATCTCGCAGCGCGAGAGGCCCTTGCCGATCAGCCGCAGGACCTCGGTCTCGCGGTCGGTCAGGCTGTCGAGGCGGGTCTCCACGGTCGACGGGGCGTCTCCGCCGCTCCCCGACGCGGCCCGGCCCGCCCCGCCGCGCGTCCGCGCCGCCGCGGCCCGCTCACGCACCCGCGGCGTCATGACGAAGTCCTCCGTCCCCGCGACCGCCGATCGCAGCGCGGTCGCGATGGTGGCCGGATCGTCGCCCTTGGAGCAGTAGCCGACCGCCCCGCATCGCGCCGCCGCCGACAGGTACCCGTCGCGCACGAACGCGCTCAGGAACACGAACGGGACCGAGGGCCGCAGGTGCCGCAGCTGATCGGCGACCTCGAAGACGTCCGGCCCCGGCATCTCGATGTCCAGCAGCACGACGTCGGGCGCGAGCTCGTCCACCCGGGCGAGCAGCGTCCCCGCATCGGGCAGCGAGCCGACGATCTCCAGGTCGCCCTCGACCTGGAACTGCGCCCGCAGCCCCTCGACGAGCAGGGCGTGGTCGTCGACCGACAGCACGCGAATCGTGCGGCGGGCCGCTCCGACACCCCCGGGACCACCGTTCGCCCGGGTGGATCCCGCCACGGCGGTGGCGGGTCCCACGCTCCCGTCCCCGCCGGCCGCGTGCCCGCGTTCGTTGGTCGCACCGTTCCGAATGAGCCTTCTGGCAGCGTTCATCTCGTTGCTCCGTCGATCGGCGCCTCGTCGGCGAGCGGCAGCGTCAGCACCACCGACGTCCCCACCCCGGGCTCCGATCGAATGTCCATGGTTCCCCCGGCTCGCTCGGCGACCATCCGCACGAGGGCCAGGCCGAGTCCCGTGCCCATGCGGCGGGACTTGGTGGTGAAGTACATCGCGCCCGCCCGGCGGGCGACCTCGTCGCTCATGCCGGGGCCGTCGTCCGAGACGCCGAGCAGGAGCCTGCCCGGCACGGACGCGGGACGGGCCCACAGCCGCACCGTTCCTCCCCCGTCGCCGTCGTCGCCCCGCACCGCCTCGCCCGCGTTGACGACGAGGTTCAGGACCGCCTGCGTGAGCCGGTGCGGCGCCACCGCGACCGGCGGCAGGTCGATCGGCACGTCGAGCTCGAGGGCCACCGCGCCCGAGACCGCGTTGCGCAGGATCGGGCGCACGTCCTCGAGCCACCGGTCGAGGGCGGTGGCGTCGCTCGCGTTCTCCCGCTCGGGATCGAGGGCGATGAAGTGCAGGCCGTCGGCCAGCTGCTGCAGGTACGCGAGGCTCTGACGGATCGCCTCGACGTGCTCGCCGAGCCCCGCCTCGTCGGCGGCGCCGGCCAGCGCGTTGAGATGCGCCCGCACCGGCAGCAGGACGTTGTTCATGTCGTGCCCGAGCCCCGCCCCGAGCGTGCCCACCGCGGCCATGCGGTCGGCCAGCCGGAGCCGGAGGTGGGCGGCCTCGAGCTCGGCCGTTCGCTGCTCCACCAGCCGGCGCAGGTCGTCCTGTCCCTGCTCGAAGACGTCCTGGAGCGCGCGACGCTGCGACACGTCCGCGAGGGCCATCGCGATCCGGGCGTCGGGATCGCCGCCCGGATCCGCCGGAGGCATCGGCGCGAGCGACATCGAGAGCCAGACCATGCGGCCGTCGGGCCGGAAGAACCGCCGCTCGCGGTCCACCAGCGTCCGGCCGTGTCGCACCACCTCGCCCCGGTTGCGCATCCAGGCCTCGCGGTCGTTCCCGAGGACGAGACTCGCGAAGTCCGTCCCGAGCAGGGTCCGCTCGTCGCGTCCGAGCAGATGGCCGAAGCAGTCGTTGGCCCGAACGATGCGACCGCGGTCGTCCAGCACCGCCATGCCCACCGGCATGGCCGCGACGGCGCGGTGCCACGCCTCGGCGGCGCGACGGTTCGGGTCGGCCTGGGAGTCTCTGACGTCGTGCACGGGCGCATCTCGCCTGCTCGGCGCGGGGGCGAGGATGGAACGCTCCGCGGGCATCGCCCCGAGAATACCTTCGGTGATCCCGTCTCCGGCCTCCGAAGCCCCTCGGAACGAGCGTTTCCCGGCCGCCGCGTCCCGGATCAGGGAATCCTCCGCGTCGCCGTGGGCGCGCGAGATCGGGAGCATTCGTGATCGATGCTTCACCCGTCCTCGCGCATCGGAGTCCCCCCATGGCCGAGCTCGTGACCGCCCTGCATCTCCACGGGCTCCGCGACCATTGCGGGTGGGCCCGGATCTACCGCAGCCTCGTCGAGCTCGACGGCGTGGAGGAGGTCCAGCTGAGCCTGCTCCGAGGGCTGGCGGTGGTGCGACACGATGCCCGCTGCGACTGGCCCACCCTCGCGTCGACGATCGAGTCGGGAGGGTGCTCCGCCGAGCGGGTGACGCGGTGTCGCCGTCGCCGCCCGGCCGCCGATGCGGTCGACGCGACGGAGCGAACGCGAACCCGAACCGGCGGGCGCGTCCGCGCCGCGTGACCCGCGTGGGCGACGCGGCTGCGAGCAGGGTGCCTCGATCACGCGACGACGCGCGGCGGCCGGCCGTCCGGTGGCCTCCGGACCGCCCCCGCCGGACCGCCCGCGGGGCACGGAGGCCAGGCGACGAGCCGGCTCGACTCGCCGCCGAACCGCGGGCACGCCGGCGCCCTGCCGCATGCGGGCCGGTGCCCGCCCCCGGCACGGACGACGGCCCGGGACGGACGCGCGGATCGCGTCCGCCCCGGTACCCTCGCCGTGTCCTCCCACGGGGCTCCCTCCTCCATGCACGAGCCGTCTCCGGTCCTGACGGTCCGGTCCGCGCGGCGGCTGCGTGCGGCGATCCCCGTCGGAGGCCTCCTCCTCCTCCCGCTCCGTCCTCACGGCCCTCCGCGAGCGTGCGTGCCGGCGGTCGGTGCCCCGGACCGGGACGCCGTCCGACGACGCGACGCACGCACTTCACCGGCGCGGGCCGCCCCCCGCCAGTGGGATCGATCCCCCTTGTGCTCCGCCGCTATGCTCGCGCGGTCATGCCGATCGAGCTCACCCTGCACGGCGCCGCCGGCGGCGTCACCGGCTCCTGCGTCGAGGTGCGCACGCCGCGGTCGCACCTGCTCGTCGACTGCGGGCTCTTCCAGGGCGGCCCCTCGACCGAGGCCCGCAATCGCCGCCGGCTGCCGGTCGACCCCGCGGACCTCGACGCGATCCTGATCACGCACGCCCACGTCGACCACGTCGGCCGGCTGCCGACGCTCGACCTCGAACGGCTCCGCGGCCCGATCCTCGCCACCGACGCCACGATCGACCTCGCGGCGATCATCCTCCGCGACGCCGCCCACCTGCAGGAGCAGGACGCCCGCCGCCTCGCGCGGCGACGCCGGCGCCGCGGCCGCCCCGGCGGGCCGGGACGACACGGACGCGGCGCGGTCGCGCCGCTCTACGGCGCCGAGGACGTGGACCCGGTGCTGCGCCGCTTCGAGGCCGTCGCCTACGACGAGCCGGTCCGCGTCGCCGAGGACGTCAGCGCGACGTGGATCGACGCCGGACACATCCTCGGCTCGGCGAGCATCCGGCTCGACGTCGCGGTCGGCCCCGTCGGCGGGGCGACGGCGAGCCACCGGACGATCGTGATCTCGGGCGACGTGGGGGCGCGCGACACCCCGCTGCTCCGCGACCCGGCGACGTTCGGTCACGCCGACCTGGTGCTGCTCGAGTCGACCTACGGCGACCGGGACCATCGCCCGCGCGAGCAGACGCAGGCGGAGCTGCGGGGGCTGCTCGCGGCCGCGATCCATGCCCGGGAGAAGATCCTGGTGCCCGCCTTCGCGGTGGGTCGGACGCAGCTGCTGCTGCACGAGCTTCGCCGCCTGTTCGCCGACGGCGTCGCCCCGCCGGTGCCGGTGTACGTCGACAGCCCGATGGCGATCGACGCGACCGCGATCCACCGGCGGCACCCCGAGTGCTTCGACGAGGCCGCCCGGGCCGCCCTGGCGTCCGGCGACGGCCCCATGAGCTTCCCCGGCCTCCACATGCTCCGCGAGGCGTCGGAGTCCCGGGCCCTGAACGACTCGTGGGACCCCGCGGTGATCATCGCGGGATCGGGCATGTGCACCGGCGGCCGCATCCTGCACCACCTCAAGCACCACCTCTGGCGCCGCAACGCCGCCGTCGTCTTCGTCGGCTACCAGGCCGAGGGCACGCTCGGGCGCACGCTCGTCTCGGGCGCGCGGTCGGTTCGGATCCTCGGCGAGCCGGTCGCGGTGCGGGCGAGCGTGCACACCGTCGGCGGGCTCTCGGCCCACGCCGGCCGCGGCGAGCTGCTGGACTGGGCGTCGGCGATCCGCACCGGCGACCGGCGGTTCGTGGTCGTCCACGGCGAGCCGGAGGCGGCGGCGTCGCTCGCCTCCGGCCTCGAGGAGCGAGGCCTCGAGGCCCGGCCGGGGACCTTCCTCGAGACGATCCGGATCGACTGAGCCGCCCGGAGTCCGCTGCCATGCGCATCTACGTCAGCAGCCGGTCGTACCCGGAGCTCCGCGAGGTGGAGGCGGGTCCGTGGCGACGCGGGGCGATCTGGCTCCGGGCGAGCCGCACCGCGGTGCTCGACCCTCCCGTCCTCGCCTTCGTCGCCGTCGCCCTCGGACTCGTGCTCGGCGGCCTCGGGGTCGCCGCGAGCCTCGGGGCGGTCCTCGCCCGCGTCCTGCCGCCCGCCCTCGGCCTGCTGCTGCTGCCGGCGATCGCCCTCGCCCTGCTGCTGCCGGCCATGCTGCTGGCGGTGACGATCGGCGGCGACGTGATGCGGCCGCACCTGCGGCGGGCGTGCCCGGCCGCCCGCGACGCCTGCCCGGGCTGCGGCTACGGCCTCGCCCGGCAGCTCGACGCGGCGGAGGCGGCCCGTGCGGCGGCGGCGACGGGTGCGGCGGGCGCGGCGGGCGCGGC
>CAYLNM010000208.1:0-6227 GCA_964385045.1 uncultured Isosphaeraceae bacterium | reverse complement strand
GCCGGGGGGCCGGGCGTGCCCGGAGTCGGCAGATCCGGCGGGAAGCCGGGCCGGGGCACCGGACGGGGGTGGTGGCCGCGAGCGGCCGAGACGCCACGGGGCCGGGAGGTCGCCGGGGCGGGGACGGACGGGATCGCGCCCGGCGGTGCGGTCCGAGGACCAGCGAAGCCGCCCGGCGGCGGTGCGAGGGAACGTCATGCCGGTCTTGTGCGACACCCAGATCCGCGAGCTCGTGGGCATCGAGCCCTTCGCCGAGAACGTCCGCCGCCCCGGCCGCGTCTCCTACGGCCTCTCGAGCTACGGCTACGACGTCCGCGTCGGCACGCTGTTCAAGATCTTCACCAACGTCGACCCGCGCGGCGGCGGCGGAGCGGCGATCGTCGATCCCAAGGCCTTCGACGACGCGATGTTCGTCACCGTCGACACCCTGGTGACCGGTCGCGACCACGTCGTGATCCCGCCCAACTCGTTCGCCCTCGCCGAGACGGTCGAGGAGATCGTGGTGCCGCGGGACGTGCTGGTCGTGTGCCTGGGCAAGAGCACCTACGCCCGCTGCGGCATCATCGTGAACGTCACCCCCCTCGAGCCCGAGTGGCGCGGACGGGTGACGATCGAGATCTCCAACACCACGCCCCTGCCCGCGAAGATCTACGCGGGCGAGGGGATCGCCCAGATGGTCTTCCTCAAGGCCGATCGCGTGTGCGCCACCAGCTACGCGGACAAGGGCGGCAAGTACCAGGACCAGGTCGGGCTCACGCTCCCCCGCGTGGACTGACGGCCTTCTCCCCCGCTCCCACCGGGCCCGGGCGCCGGTGGGACTGTCGCAGTCGACGCCCGGAACGCAGGCCCCCTCGCGGGGATGGACACGACAGTCGCCGGACGCCGCCGCAGGCGCCCGGCTCGCCACGACGACGGCTCGGCCCGGCCGACCCGCGCACAGGGACAGGACGCGGAGGAACCATG
This sequence comes from uncultured Isosphaeraceae bacterium, assembly GCA_964385045.1. Lineage (GTDB taxonomy): Bacteria > Planctomycetota > Phycisphaerae > Phycisphaerales > SM1A02 > CAYLNM01. The sequence goes on along the minus strand of CAYLNM010000208.1, from coordinate 5,264 downwards.
CGGATTCATCGCCGTTTCACCACTGCCGGCACGGACGTGTTCGACGAGGTCCGATGGACCCGTCGGACCAGCCGGATCACGAACTCCGACGGCTCGCTCGTCTTCGAGATGACCGACGCCGAAGTGCCCGAGTCGTGGAGCCAGCTCGCCACCGACATCATGGTGAGCAAGTACTTCCGCAAGGCGGGCGTGCCGCAGTTCCACGAGGACGGCACGCCGAGGCTGGACGCGGACGGCACGGTGGTGACCGGACCCGAGCGCTCGGCCCGGCAGGTCATCCACCGCCTCGCCGGCTGCTGGCGGCACTGGGGCGAGGCGCACGGCTACTTCGACTCCGCCGCGGACGCCCAGGCGTTCTACGACGAGCTCTGCTGGATGCTGCTGACCCAGGCCGCGGCCCCGAACTCGCCGCAGTGGTTCAACACCGGGCTGAACTACGCCTACGGCATCAGCGGCCCCCCGCAGGGCCACTGGATCGCCGACCACGTCACCGGCGAGCTCCGCCTCGCCGACGACGCCTACACCCACCCGCAGCCGCACGCGTGCTTCATCCAGTCGGTGAACGACGACCTGGTGAACGACGGCGGCATCATGGACCTCTGGACCCGCGAGGCCCGCCTCTTCAAGTACGGCTCGGGCACCGGGACCAACTTCTCGCGGATCCGTGGCGAGAACGAGCCGCTCTCGGGCGGCGGGAAGTCCAGCGGCCTGATGAGCTTCCTCAAGATCGGCGACCGGGCCGCGGCCGCGATCAAGTCCGGCGGCACCACCCGCCGGGCGGCCAAGATGGTCTGCCTCGACGCGGACCATCCCGACGTCGAGGCCTTCGTGAACTGGAAGGTCCGCGAGGAGCTCAAGGTCGCGGCCCTGGTCGAGGGCATGAAGCACCTGCCCGAGGAGCAGCGAGCGCTGGCCGACCGGCTCGGCCTGAAGCTGGACTACGACTTCAACGGCGAGGCCTACTACACCGTCAGCGGCCAGAACAGCAACAACTCGATCCGCCTGAGCGACGAGTTCTTCCGGGCCGTCCGCGAGGACGGTGAGTGGGAGCTGATCAGCCGGATCTCCGGCGAGGTCGTCAGGACGGTGAAGGCCCGCGAGCTGTGGGACCAGATCGCCTACGCCGCGTGGCGGTGCGCCGATCCGGGCGTGCAGTACGACAGCACGATCAACCACTGGCACACGTGCCCGAACTCGGGTCGGATCAACGCGTCCAACCCGTGCTCGGAGTACATGTTCCTCGACAACACCGCCTGCAACCTCGCGTCGATCAACCTCATGAAGTTCTACGACGCCGAGGCCCGGACCTTCGACGTCGAGCGCTTCGAGCACGCGGTCGAGCTGTGGACGATGGTGCTCGAGATCTCGGTCCTGATGGCCGCGTTCCCGAGCCGCGAGATCGCCGACCTCTCCTGGCGGTTCCGCACCCTCGGCCTCGGCTACGCCAACCTCGGCGCGATGCTCATGCAGGCCGGCATCCCCTACGACTCGGAGGCCGGCCGGGCGGTCTGCGAGGCGATCTCTGCCTTGCTCACGGGCCGCTCCTACGCGGCGTCGGCCCTCATGGCGGCCGAGCACGGTCCCTTCGCCGGCTACGGCGAGAACCGCGAGCCGATGATGCGGGTGATCCGCAACCACCGCCGGGCCGCCCACGGCGTGGCCCGCGACGCCTCGGAGTGGGAGGACCTGCCGATCCGTCCGGTGTCGATCGACCACGCGCTCTACCGCCGCGGCGGCGTGCCGCTGGGCAACGCCGACGACCTGCTGTCGCGAGCCACGAAGGCGTGGGACGACGCCCTGTCCTGGGGCGAGCGGCACGGCTTCCGCAACGCCCAGGTCACGGTGATCGCCCCCACCGGCACCATCGGCCTGCTGATGGACTGCGACACCACCGGCGTCGAGCCCGACTTCGCCCTCGTGAAGTTCAAGAAGCTCGCCGGCGGCGGCTACTTCAAGATCGCCAACGCCTCGCTCGCCCCGGCCCTGAAGGCCCTCGGCTACGACGAGACGCAGCGGCGAGAGATCCTCGAGTACGTCGCGGGCGTGCAGCGGCTCGACGTCCCGATGCCGGGCGGCACCGGCACCTTCGCCGACTTCCTCCGCGCCAAGGGCTACTCGGCCGAGGATCTCGAGGGTCTGAAGGCCCAGCTTCCCTCGGCGTTCGAGCTCGGCTTCGCCTTCAACGCATGGTCGATGCCCGAGTCCGTCCTCGAGGAGCTCGGGATCGACGTCGAGGCGGCCCGGGCCGACATGGGCTTCAACGGCCTGCGGGCCCTCGGTCTCGACGCCGAGACGATCGCGGCCCTCAATCGGACGATCTGCGGCACGCAGACGGTCGAGGGCGCCCCGCACATGAAGGACGAGCACCTGCCCGTCTTCGACTGTGCGAACACCTGCGGTCCGACCGGCACCCGGTCGATCGCGGCCGAGGGGCACATCCGGATGATGGCCGCGGCCCAGCCGTTCATCTCCGGCGCGATCAGCAAGACGATCAACCTGCCGCGCTCGGCCTCGGTCGAGGACGTGGCCGACGCCTACATGCTCTCGTGGCAGCTCGGCCTCAAGGCCAACGCCCTCTACCGCGACGGCTCCAAGATGAGCCAGCCGCTGAGCACCTCCTCCGACGCCGCCGACGAGGCGGAGGAGGACGAGGACGGCGTCGAGGAGGCCCGCGAGGAGGTCGCGGACGTCGTGGCCACCGTCGCCCGCACCGCGGCCCGGGCCTCGGCGGACGCGGACGCGGACGAGCGTCCGGTCGTCGAGCGGATCGTCGAGGAGCGGATCATCGAGCGCCCGATGCGGCGCCGGCTCGCCGACACGCGGGCCTCGATCACCCACCGCTTCAACGTCGCGGGCCACGAGGGCTACCTCACGGTCGGGCTCTACGACGACGGCCGGCCGGGCGAGCTCTTCATCGTGATGAGCAAGGAGGGCTCGACGATCGGCGGCCTCATGGACTCGCTCGGCACCGCGATCTCGGTCGCCCTGCAGTACGGCGTGCCGGTCGAGAGCCTCGTCCGCAAGTTCGAGCACCAGCGGTTCGAGCCGATGGGGATCACCAACAACTCGGACATCCCCTTCGCCCGCTCGCTGGTGGACTACATCTTCCGCTGGCTCGGCATGGAGTTCGTGCCCGGATACCGCGAGGAGAACGCCCCGAACCGCGGTGGCCAGGGCGGCGCCCCCGCCGGGAAGGAGACCCGATGGTCGGACGAGTCGACGGACGAGGATCGGCAGGAGTCGGATCGGCTCGATCCCGGGCCGGGGGCCTCGGGCGACCGGGGGAGGACCGGCGGGTCGGCCCCGGCGGACCGGAGCCACGGTGCCTCGGGCGGGACGAACGGGGGCGGCGGCTCGCCGGGCGCACCGCGAGCCGCCGTGCGGACCGCGGGCGGCGGATCCTCGGGTGAGGCGACCGGACCGGTGGCCTCGGCCGCCGGCGGCGCGATCGCCGGCCGGGCCACGAACGGCCGGAGCGAGGACGCCTGGGCGTCCGTCGGCCGGACGCGGGTCGGATCGGGATCGGTGGTGGCGTTCGAGGAGCGGATCGCGGTGCGGGACGAGCGGCGGGTCGTCGAGGTGATGCCCGCCACCGACTCCGGCCCGTCGTCGCTCGACGCCCTCGCCAGCAACGCCCAGTCGGACGCTCCGCCGTGCGAGAACTGCGGCTCGATCACCGTTCGCAACGGCACCTGCTACCGCTGCCTGAACTGCGGCAACTCGATGGGCTGCAGCTGACCGGACGCGGCACCGTCCCCGGACGCGGGTCCGGGCACGGCTCGCCGCTCGGACCGCGCGTGGCCGCGCGACGCCACGGAGACGGAGTTCGCATGTTCGGCGGGAAGAAGGATCAACTCGTCAAGCCGGCCGGTCACGGATCGATCGACGGCTTCCCCGGCGCGGGCCCCCTGGCCGCGTCCGGGGGAACGACTCCGAGGCCTCGTTCGCGCGACCTCGCCCCGACCGGGTGAACCGGCGGACGGGACGCGGTCACGGATCGGCCGCCTCCTTCCCCGCCCTCGCCGCCCGCGTCGGAACCCGGCCCCCGGGGCAGCCTCCCACCGGCTGCCTCGGGGGTTTTTCGTTGGGCCGGGCGGGGGCTGACGGGCGCCCGACGCGGCGGGCGGATGAGCGGACGGACGGGCGGGCCGAGGGCCGACGTCGCCCCGGCCGCCCCCACACCGATGCCGCCGTGCTCGCCGGTCCGCCGCGCGGTCCGCGGGACTCAGGCCCGGGGTGGGCGAGAACGGCTCAGCTCGCCGGGCGGCGGCGGCGGCGCGCCGACGGCGCGGACTCCTCGAGCAGGACTCCGAGCACGCGGCGGACGCGGAACGGGTCGGATATCGGGGCGCGTCGCGGCGACCGGGGCCGGGGCGACGCGGGAGGCGTCAGTCCCAGCGGAAGACGCCCTTGCGCCACGCGTACACGTACGCGATGATCGACGTGCCGATGAAGAACATGATCCGGAAGAGGTAGAGGCCGGCCTCGGAGCTCATCGGATCGAGCTTCGTGAAGGTCACCGCCCACGGGTAGAGGAAGATGATCTCGACGTCGAAGACCAGGAAGGTCATCGCGAGGATGTAGAAGCGGACGTTGAACCGCTTCCGGGCCGACCCGATGGGGTTCATGCCCGACTCGTAGACGATCTCCTTCTGCTCGCCGCGCACGATCGGCCCGAGGATGTGGGTGCCGATCAGGTTGACGACGACGAATCCGACCGCCAGCAGGACCAGGAGCCCGATGGGCAGGTACGACGAGAGTTCGGTGCTCGCGAGCATCGGGCTGGTCATGCCGGCGGGAGTCCGTGGGGACGGGGGGCCCGTCGCCGTCCGGTCGCAGCCCGGGGGGCACGCGAGGAGCACGCGGCGGGGACACCTGTCCGGGGTCCGTGAGGCGAGAGGATAGCCCCGCGGCGGAGGGTGCTCAACCGGGGCGGGCGGGGCCCGGCGAGGCCCCGGCGCCGACGCGGTGGCGCGGCGGAGCGGCGGAGCGGTGGCACGCACGCGGACGGACCGCGGCCCGCGCGGGCGGGTGCGGTTGCCCGGGCCGGTGGCGATCGGCGCGCGGGCCGGCCGAGCTCACCCCGGCTCGGCCCCGGCTCGAGGCGGGTCGCCGAGCCGCCGGCGGGATGGCCGGGAGCGCGGGAGGCCGCCGGGTACACTGCCATGGCCACGGTGACGGGGCGTAGCTCAGCTTGGTAGAGCGCCTGCTTTGGGAGCAGGAGGTCGCTGGTTCGAATCCAGTCGCCCCGATTGCGATCGCCG
>CAYLNM010000207.1:0-6299 GCA_964385045.1 uncultured Isosphaeraceae bacterium | reverse complement strand
GGGGCCACGGCTCGGGACGGGCCCCCTCGTGCCCGGGACGCGGCCCGCCGCGGGAGCCGCCGCGGGAGCCGCCGCGCGTGGCGGGACCGGGGCACGGCGCCGGGGCGGCCGCGGCCCGGCCGATGAGTGGCCGAGGGTCGGTCCCGGGCGCGTCGCGGGAATGCGGGCCGGCAGCCGCGACGGCCGCGGTGCAACGGCAGGGCCGCTCCCACGCCCGGTCCCCGCGGGGCCGGTCCTGGCCGTCGGCGGCGGCCACGACGCGGCGGCCCGGCCGCGGCCCCGACGCCCCCCAGCCGCCCGGCGGAGGCCGAGCCCGCCTCCCCGCGCGGCTCCCGGACCCGCGGCCCCACGGTGCGACCACCGGCACCAATCCCCCATCTTTATGGCCATCCCGGCGTGACTCGCCCCCGTTCGGGCGTACATTGAGCCCGTGAGCACGGTGCCGCCCATCCTCGACGCGTTCCCCGACTCGGCCGGTCTCTCCGCCGTGTCGGACGCGTCGGACGCGATGCGGGTCCTCGAGGAGCGGCATCTGGTCGCCATCGCGGAGGATCCCGCGACCCGACGGCGGTTCGCGGCATCCCTGCGGACGCGGCTGGACCTCGTCCACCGGGCGACCGTGGTGGACGTGCGGGACGAGCTGCTCACCGGGCACGACGACCGCACCGTCGCCCTCGACGCCCTGCTCGGAGCCGACGGGGCCAAGCACCAGTACTTCCTCTGGCCCGAGGTGGACGGCCTGGCCGAGCGGCATGGTCCGGCCCTGCGCCGGACGTTGCACGCCGCCTTCGCGGTGGCCGCGGAGCGGGAGTTCGTGAGCCCCGAGACGCTCGTGATCCAGCGGCACGTGCTCGTCGGAGGCCCGGCGCTGGCGGACTTCGCCGCCGGCCCCGCCCCGCTGACCGAGTGGCTGGACGACGCGGAGGCTGGCCGGTGGCCTGAGGCCGGCGAGCTGGCGCCCTCGCCCCGCGTCGTCGTGCTCCCGCTCGACGCCTGAGCCCGGGCGGCGAGCCGACGCGGCCGTCGCGAATCCCGTCGCTCCCGCGCGCCGCACGGCCGGGACCGCCCCCCTGCCACCGGGTACGCTGCCCCGATGCCGTCCTCCCCATCGGATTCCGCCGGCGACGGCCGCCGCGGCGCCGCCGACGCGGCGGGCCTGCCCGCGAGCCTCGAGGTCGTCCACCACCCCGTGATCGCGGTGAAGCTCACCCGGGCCCGCGCCCGCGATACGCCCTCGGCCGAGTTCCGGCGGCTGCTGAGCGAGATCGCGGGCCTGATGACGTTCGTCGCCTGCCGGCACCTGCAGGTGGAGCCGGTCGAGGTCGAGACGCCGATGGAGCGGACCACCGGCGTCCGGTTCCGCCGGCCGATCACGGTCGTGCCGATCCTGCGGGCGGGCATCGGGATGACGGAGGGCATCCTCGACCTGCTGCCCGAGGCCCGCGTCGGCCACATCGGCGTCTACCGCGACGAGGAGCGGATGGAGCCGGTGGCCTACTACGCCAAGCTCCCACCGGACGTGGCCGAGAGCCAGGTGCTGCTGGTCGATCCGATGCTCGCCACCGGGGGCTCGGCGTCCCACGCGGTCCGGGTGCTGAAGGACCGCGGATGCCGGGACGTGCGGTTCCTGTGCCTGGTGGCGGTCCCCGGCGGCGTCCGCCGGCTCTCGACGGATCATCCCGACGTCCCGATCGTCACCGCGGCCCTCGACGAGGGCCTCGACGAGCGGTGCTTCATCCGCCCGGGCCTCGGCGACGCCGGCGACCGGATCTTCGGCACCGCCTGAGGCCGGCGGGCCAGGGCCGCGGCGTGGCGCGAGCCGGCACGAGGGCGGCCCCGACGGTCGGACCGCCGGATGAGGCCCGCGGCAGCGGCGGCGCTCGCCGCGATCGCCACGGGAGCCGACGCACCCCGGAGACCCCACTGATGGCCGAGCGCAAGAACATGGAGTTCGATCGTCCCGGCGGCTACGCCATGCCCACCGGGTCGATCTCGTCCCAGCGGACGGTCGCGGCGGAGCTCGAGGCCCTCGGCTCCGAGGGGATCCGCATGCTGGGCGACCGCGTGCCCCCGCACGCGCCGGAGCCGGCCCCGGCCGGTGGCCTCCGGCCGGCCCACGCCGCGGCCGACCCCGACACGCGGCTCTACGTCGGCGACTGCCGCGACGTCCTCGCCGCCCTGCCCGACCGCGGGGCCGTGGACCTGGTCTTCGCCGATCCGCCCTTCAACTGGGACGTTCCGTACGAGCAGTGGGACGACGGCATGCCCCGCGACGCCTACGAGCGGTTCACGTTCGACTGGCTCGACGCCTGCGTGGACGTCCTCGCCCCGCACGGATCGATCTGGGTGAACATCCCCGACGACACCGCGGCCGAGTGCGTGATGCACCTCAAGCGGCGCGGCCTCGCGATGATCAACTGGTGCGTCTGGCACTTCCGCTTCGGCCAGCACCGCGACTCGTCGTTCATCCAGAGCAAGGTCCACGCGCTCTACTTCGCGAAGGACCCGGCCCGGCGCCGCTGGAACCCCGAGGCGGTGCTGGAGCTGTCCGACCGGGCCGCCGTGTACGGCGACGCGCGGACGATGACCAAGAACAGCGAGCACAAGGGTCGCCGCGTGCCCATGGACGTCTGGTACGGCCCGTACTGGGGCCGCATCCAGGGCAACAACAAGGAACGGCGGCGGAACCACCACAACCAGATCCCCGAGGTCTACCTCGAGCGGGTGATCCTCGCCTGCTCCGACGAGGGCGACCTCGTGCTCGACCCGTTCTGCGGCAGCGGCACGACGTCCACGGTCGCTCGCGCGTGGGGGCGCCGCTCGATCACCACCGAGTACTCGGCGGGCAACGCCGCCAGTGCCTGGGAGCGGATCACCGAGGTCGGCATGATCCGCAAGGGGGCGTCGGTGGGCGGCTCGAGCGCGATCGCGCCGCGGCGGCGGACGATCGCGGGGGCGGAGGCGAAGCCGGGGCCCGAGCCCGACGCGATCGGCGGGGACGCCGCCGGCGCCACGGGGGCGGCGGACGCGGAGCCCCTCGGCACCTGAGCCGGTCGAGCGGGCCGCGGCGGTGGCCGAGCGTTCGCCCACTCGGATCGAGCGCCTTCCTCACTCGCCCCACACGGGATGCCCGAGAGGGGCGGTCATCCTGTCCGTCCCGAAGGCGGCACGGCGGCCGCCTTCCGGACGGTCCAAGGCACGGACGGCGGCCGGTCTCGATCGCGCGGTCCCCGCGTCCCCGCGGACGGATCGCCCGCGGGTCGGCGGTGGAGCGACGGAAGGAGACGCTCCGCCGGTGCACCGGTCGTCGTCCGGCCTCCCCGGGAGTGCGGGGGCGCCGTGGTCCGCCGCGGCCCCGGCGAGCTGCCCGCGGCCGCCCCCGCCCGCGCCCCCGACCTCGCCTGCCCATGTCCCTGCCCCGGGCCCGTCGCCGGCTCCCCGCGGTTTCGCCCGGGCTCCCGCCCGCGATACTGCGGCGATGCAGTACCGCATGCAGCAGCGATTGCTGAGCCTCGGCGGCCGCTACGACATCCGCACGGGAGCGAACGAGCCGGCGTGGGAGGCTCGGGTGCGGCTGCTCGCGCTCGGGACCACCATCGAGCTCGCCCGGGCCGACGGCACCCCGGCGGGTCGCCTGCGACGACGCATGCTCTCGTTCCCGGGGACGTGGGACCTGCAGCGGGCGGACGGACCGGCGGCGGAGATCCGCCGCTCGTTCCGCCTGCTCGGCGGCAGCCTGACGCTGACCGACGCGAGCGGCCGCGAGCTCGTGGCCGAAGGCGACCTGCTGAAGCGCGAGTACGTCATCGAGTCCGCGGAGGGGGTGGTCGCCCTGGTGTCCAAGCGGTTCTTCTCGCTCCGCGACGTCTACGGCATCGAGCTCGCGCGGGACGGCGAAGCCCCCGAGCCCGACGACCTGCTGCCGATCGCGGTCGCGCTGGTGGTGGACCGGGCGCACCACGAGCACCAGGCCTGAGGGTCGCGGACCGCGACCGCGGCGGACGGTGCGGCGAAGCGCCCCGGCGACCGAGCCCCGGCCTCAGTCCCCGTGCTGGAACAGCGCGAGCACCGCGCCGGCCGGATCACGCACGAAGGCGTACCGGCCCATGCCCGGCATCTCGCGCACGCCGCCGAGGACGTGCCCGCCGCGCTCCTTGGCGCGGGCGATGCTGCCGGTGAGGTCCTCGACCACGACGTACGGAATCCACGTCGCGGGGAGGTCGGCGTTGTCGCCGCGGGCGTGGCACACGCCGGCGATGGGCTCGTCGTCGGCGGCCTTCATCACGAAGTCCTCGTAGCCGTCCAGCGCGACCGGCTCGGGGGTCCACCCGACCACGTCGGCGTAGAAGTCGCGGAGCCCGGGGGCGTCGCGGACGGTGAGGTCGAGCCATCCGAGATGGCCGGGGACGCCGTGCTCGCTCATGCGGGGCTCCGGGCGGGACGAGGGGGAGGAGACGTCGACAGGCGACGGGGCGCGGTCGGCCCCGGCGCGCGGAGGCCGACGACGAGGACGGGAGACGCGCCGTGCCGCGAGCGACGCGCGGCCGGCGACGATCGGTCGTGCCCGCGAGTATCGTCCGCCGTCATGCGCGCGTCCACGACGAGACCGGGACGACGGGACGCGGCCGTCGGGGCCGTCGGGGCCGTCGGGGGCCCACCGGGCTCGGCCGCCTCGGATCCGCCCCGCCCGAGCCGCCGGCTCGACGAGGACGCCCTCGACGCGATCCTCGGGGCGGACCTGGCGCCGGAGCTCAACGAGTCCCTCGGCGAGGCCTTCGACGCCGACCGCAGCCGCCGGCTGCGCCGCCGAGCGGCGTGGTACTTCGGCACCCTCGGCGGCCTGGCCCTCCTGCGGCTGACCCTCGAGATCGGCGAGTCCGCGCGGGCCGCGGAGTCGGCCCCGCTGATCGCCGCCGGCCTGCTCGTCTCGTCGATCGCGATGCTGACCGCCGCCGGGTGCCTCGCGGCCTGGGTGCTGGCCCTGCGGCCCCGCCGGCCCGCCCTGCTGCGGGCCGTCACCGCCACGATCGTCGTCTTCGGCACGCTGGACATCCTCGCCGGAACGCTCGTCGCTCCCGGAGCGGGACCGGGCGGGCTGCCCGACGCGGTGACGCCGGACGGGGCGAGCGAGACGGCGCCCGCCGCGGCGGTGCCCTTCCTCGTCCTCGGCGGCGTCCTCGCCACCCATCTCGCGGCGTGTCTCTTCCTGCCGTGGACCCCCCGCGAGTGCCTCCGGCCGCTCGCCCCGCTGCTGGTCGTCTTCGCGGCGGTGACGATCCCCTTCGGTCCCGCCGGAACCCCGGTCGGGGTGGCCGCCGCCATCGTCTCCCCGCTGGCCGGGGCCCCCGGGCTGCTGGTGTGCACCTGGCGGCACGGCCGCGAGCGGCAGCGGTTCCTCGTGGCCGCCCTGCAGGAGGAGGTCCGCGACGCCCGGCGCGAGCTGGCGATGGCCCGGGCGATCCACGAGTCGATGCTGCCCGCCCCGATCACCACGGGGCCGCTGCGGCTGCACTACGCCTTCGAGCCGGTGCGCGACCTCGGCGGCGACTTCCTCGTCGTGCACCGAGAGGACGCCCCCGGCGGCGAGCGGCTCACGATCGTCCTGCTCGACGTGACCGGCCACGGCGTGGCGGCCGCCCTCGGGGCGACCCGGCTGCACGGCGAGCTGCAGCGGACGCTGGAGGAGCGGCCGGACCTCGCGCCGGGCGCCCTCCTGGCGGCGGGCAACGACGCCTGCCGCCGGATCCTCGCCCCGCACGCCGTCTTCGCGACCGCCTTCGCCGCGCGACTCGACGCCCGCGACGGCACGCTGGAGTGGGCCTCGGCCGGGCACCTGCCGGGGATGATCCTGCGGGCGGGGCCGGCGGGTCGAGGAGGGGTCGGGGGTGGCGCGGGGACCGGCCGCGGCAGCGCCGGCCGCACGCCGCACGGACGCGCCGCCGCACCCGCGGTGGTGCGGCTGCCCGCGACCACCACCATGCTCGGGGTGCTCGGGGCGGAGACGTTCGATCCCGGCCGGCGTCGCGAGCGGCTCGGTCGCGGCGACCGACTGGTGATCCTCACCGACGGCATCGTGGAGGCCCGCACCGAGGCGGGCCGCCGCCTCGAGATCGACGGCACCGAGCGGCTCGTGCGCCGGGCCGCGGGGCGCCGCGGCGTCGGACCGGCCGGGACCGGGCGGTTCCCGCAGCGCGTGCTGCGAGCGGTGGAACGGTTCAGCGGACGGCCCGCCGAGGACGACCGCGTGGTGGTGGAGCTGGCCCGGACGGGCTGAGCGAGGCGGGATGCGTGCCCGGCGA
>CAYLNM010000206.1:0-6372 GCA_964385045.1 uncultured Isosphaeraceae bacterium | reverse complement strand
GCGCGGGGTCCTGGGTGCGGAGTCCGGATCGAGGCTCGGGCCCAGCGGAGCGCATCCGAGGGAGCGGGTCCGCGACCGCGTGCGTCCGAGGGACGCGGATCCGGGACCGTTCGGGCCGCGTGCCGACCGTTCGGCGGCCGCCCGCGGGCCGCCTGCGGCTCAGGCAGCCCCGAACCGCCGCTGCCATCGCGCCTCGCCGGCGGCGTCGAGCCGGGCCACCGTCGCCCGCTTGCCGCGGAGGAGGCTCGACCACTGATACCGCCGGAGGAAGGAGCGGAACTCGCGATCCTCGTACCGGCGCTCGCCGCCGAGCATGGCCTTCACGTAGCCCCACCACATCGCCAGGCCGCCGATCAGCAGCGGCGGCCGCGTCATGCGGTAGACGGCCGACGCCGTCATGTACGGGAAGCTCGTCCCCATGAACCACTGCCCGAAGCCGTGGCGGGTGCGGCCGGTCCAGATGCCCTTCTGGCTCGAGCCCATCGGCCGCAGGTGCTCGAACGCGAGCTCCGGATCGTCGAATGAGCACGCCTTCCAGCCGTGCATCCGGCAGCGGTGGCAGTCGATGCCGTCCCACATCACCTCGCGGACGAGGCCGCCGATGTCCTCGTAGCAGGCGCGGCGCCAGAGCTTCGTCATCCCGGCCGACATCTCGTCGCTGATCTTCTCGCTCACCCGCCGTCCCGCTCCGTCGAGGAAGTACGGCTTGCCGCTGCACGTCCCGAGGCGCGGATCGGCGGCGAAGCGGCCCTCGAGTCGCTCGAGGTAGCGCGGCGGGAGATCGACGTCGAGGTCGAACTTGCCGAGGATCGCCACGTCGGCGAGATCGACCCCGGCCAGGCCGGCGAGGAACGCGTCGACCACGCCCGGCCCGACCGCGCGGTGGCCTCGGTCCTCCCGGCGGAGGACGCGGATCCAGTCGTGCTCGGCCGACGCGGCCGCGAGCATGTCGGGCGTCGCGTCGGTGGACCCGTCGTCGACCACCAGCCAGAGGTCCGGGCGCCGACTCTGCGCGACCATGCTGTCGATGGTCCGCTGGGCGTACTCGGCCTCGTCGCGACACGGCGAGATGATGACCATCCGGCCGGCGAGGGACGTGGGCTCGGATGCGGGCTGGGCCATCGGGCGCGGCTCGGGCGGGACGCGGGGCGGCGGGGGAGTCGGGGAGCTTCCGAAGGTCGGAGGATACGGCAGGAGTCTCGGCGGGTTCGTCCGCGGCCTTCAGCCGCGTCCGCGAACGGGGCGTCCCGCCCGAGCAGGCCGTGCCGCCGGCGCGGCCCGCGGCGGCCCGCACCCCGAATCCACGCCGAAGGTCCAAGGCGCCCGCGGCGATGCATCAGGGCGGCGATCGACCGCGGCGCGGTGGCCGCATGCTTCGGTCGCTCGCACGTCGCGCCGCGAGCCGCGGCCCGCGGCTCGCGGCTCACCGATCGCGACCCGCCCTCCGCCCCCCGGGTGTCCGCTCCGCCGCTCAGTCCTCGTACACACCCGCGCACAGCGGCCGCTCCGGCCCCTGCTCGGTGAACGCGCGGTAGTGGCGGCGGCCGTTCTGGCGGATGACCGCCCCGCCGTGCCGCCCCTGCACGTCGACCGCGTAGACCACGGCGTTGAAGCGCGGTCGGCCACGCTCGTCGAGCAGGTCGGGCCGCTTCGTGAGCCGCGCCACCCGCCGCAGGGCGTCGAGGCAGGCGTCGGTGGGATGCTTGCCCTCCTCCATCCCGCGCACGATCTCGTAGGCCCCACAGGACTGGATCATCGACTCGCCGCGGCCGGTGCCGCCCGCGCCGCCGACGCCGCCCATGCAGTACATGCCCGCTCCGACGATCGGCGAGTCGCCGACGCGCCCGGGCAGCTTCCAGCTGAGGCCGCTGGTGGTCGTGACCGAGCCCACGTGCCCGTCGGGCGAGACGCCCGAGCAGTGGATCGTGCCCCAGGTGAACGGCACCCCGCGGGCATCGACCTCGACGTCCCCGTAGTCGACGAAGTCCTCGCCGAACACGAGGCGAAGACGCTCGGCACGATCCGCCGCCTCGAGCGTCCGGGCGTCGGCACCCGCGCCGCCGCCCGCGCCGCCGCCCGCGCCGCCGAGCGGAATCCGCTGGTCGTCGTCCAGCCAGTCGTCGTTCGGGTTCAGGTTCCGCTTCCAGCGGTGCCACGCCTCGCGGGCGCGGTCGGTCAGCAGCTCCTGCTCCGGGAAGCCCATGCGGCGGGCGAACCGGCGCGCCCCCTCGCCGACGATGAGGACGTGATCGGTCGAGTCGAGGACGCGGAGCGCGACCTCGCTCACGTGCATGATGCCCTCGACGCACGCGACGGCGCCCGCCTTGTGCCGGCGGCCGTCCATCACCGAGGCGTCGAGCTGCACCACCCCGTCCTCGTTGGGCAGGCCGCCGAGGCCGACGGTCATGTCGTCCGGGTCGGCCTCCTGGATCTTGACCCCCTCGACCACCGCGACCGTGGGCGCGGTGCCCTCGGTCATCAGATCGAAGGCGCGAGCCACGGTACGCTCGCCGTTGTCCGAGGCGACGACGACGGGCGGGGCCGCCCTCCGGCGGCGTACGCGGACGCGGCGGGTCTCGGCGGCGGCGCGGCCCGGCACGCCGCCGAGCGACGCAGCGGTCGCGGTGGCGGCGCCGGCGGCGAGAAAGCCGCGGCGAGAGAGCGGCGACACGGACGACGGCATGGAGTCGGGCTGCTTCATCGCCGCGATGCTACCGGCCGGCACGTTCAGTGCGCGGCCCCGTCCGCGAAGACCACGCGGCGGCCGGGCGTCGGCACGGTGCGCTCGACGGCGAGGCCACCGCCGGGGTCGCGGCGCAGGAGGACGTAGATCGTGACCGGGTCGACGTCGCGGTGCTCGAGGTCGACCGCCACCGCCTCGTGCTCGACGCCCGTCTCCTGATGCTGCATCACGACGCCGGTGACCACCGCGGTGGCCCGCAGCCGCTGCTCGGCCGCGCTGACGAAGAGCTGGGCGTACAGCCGGTCCGCCCCACGCACGCCCGGCTCGCCGGTCTCCTCGCCCACCGTGCCGATGTCACTCATCCGCAGCGCGAAGCTCGGCATCGCCACCGCCGACGGCGCCGCCGCCGCATCGGCCGTCGCGCGCTCGACCGCGCGGCGATGAAGGGCCCGCAGGTCCTCGGCCGCGCGATCGACACGTTGCTGGTCCACGACGCCGGGCGGCCGCGCGGGCTCAGGCGGTGACCGCGGCCACGCCGAGGGCCTCGGCCATCGTCGAGCCGAGGTCGGCGGGGCTCTCGGCCACCGTCACGCCGCAGTCGCGGAGGGCGTTCATCTTGGCCTCGGCGGTGTCGTCGGCCCCGCCGATGATCGCGCCGGCGTGGCCCATCCGCTTGCCGGGAGGGGCGGTGCGGCCGGCGATGAAGGACACCACCGGCTTCCTGACGTGCTGCTGGACGTGGCGGCCGGCCTCGGTCTCGTCGCTGCCGCCGATCTCGCCGATCATGACGATGCCGTCGGTCTCGGGGTCGGCCTCGAACATGTCGAGCAGCTCGATGAAGTTCAGGCCCTTGACGGGGTCGCCGCCGATGCCGACGCAGGTCGTCTGGCCGATGCCCCGCTGCGAGCACTGCCAGACCGCCTCGTAGGTCAGGGTGCCGGAGCGGGAGATGATGCCCACGCCCTTGCCGGTGGCCGCGTCGGCCTTCGCGGTGTGGATGTAGCCGGGCATGATCCCGATCTTGCAGCCGCCCTCGAAGGTGGCCGACGGGCCCTCGCCCGACACCTTGCGGCCCGGCGTCATCACGCCCGGGCAGTTGGGGCCGATGAGCTTCACGTCGGGATGGTGCCGGTCGAGGATCGCCCGCGCCCGGATCATGTCCTGCGTCGGGATGCCCTCGGTGATCGCGCAGATGACCTCGACCCCCGCGTCGGCCGCCTCGACGATGCCGTCGGCGGCGAAGGGAGGCGGGACGAAGATCATGGAGGCGGTCGCCCCGGTCTCCTTCACCGCGTCCGCGACGGTGTCGAAGATCGGCAGCCCGTTGGCGTCGGTCTGGCCGCCCTTGCCGGGCGTCACGCCGCCGACCATCTTCGTGCCGTAGTCGAGGCAGCCCTTCGTGTGGAAGGCGCCGGCCGAGCCGGTGATGCCCTGGCAGATGACCTTGGTGTCGCCGTCGATGAGGATGGCCATGCGGGCCTCCGGGGGGGCAGGGCGGCGAGCCGGGCCGTGGAGACCGGCGGAGCCGCGGGGAGTCGAATGCGGGCGCAGCGGCACCCGTGAACGGGCATCGCGCGGCGGGCCGCGAGCATACCGGGTTCGGAGCGCCGATGCCCCGGCGGCGGCGGAAGAGCGGCCGGAGCCGCCTCGGGCCCACCGTGATCGGCCTGCCGCATCGCCGCCCCATCGCGCCGCGACACCGCTGCACCGCCGCACCGCCGCCCTCCCCCACCGTTGTGCCGCCGGCGTGCTGCCCCGCCGCGCCGCCGCACCGCCGCCCTGCCCCACCGAAACGCCGCCGGCGTGCTGCCCCACTGCACCGCCGGCCCATCGCACCGCCGCACCGCCACGCCGCCGCACCACCGTCCCGCCGCGCCGTCGCCCTCCCGCACTGCCCCGCCGCCGTACTGCCGCCCTGCCGCACTGCCGCACTGCCGCACTGCCGCCCCGGCGCACCGCCGCCCTACCCCGCCGAATCGCCGCGGCGGCACCGCATGGCCCCGCCCCGGCCACGCGGCCTCCGCCCCGCCGTCACGCCCGCGCCGGGCGACCCGCGGTCGCCCGGCCGGCCCCGCCGTACACTCGCCGCCATGGCCACCCGCTCGTCCCGCTCCCGCGGCGGCGCCGCCCCGCCCGCCCTCGACGCCTCGCACCGCGTCGTGATCCTGCGCGGTCCCGACGCCTACCTCCGCCGCTCGCACTGCCGGCGGCTCGAGACCGCCCTCCGCGAGGCCCACGGCGACGTCGAGCGGTTCGACTACGACGGCAAGTCGGTGGACCCGGTGACGGTGCTGGACGAGCTCCGCACGTTCGGCCTCCTCCAGGACCACAAGCTCGTGGTCGTCGATCAGGCCGACCAGCTGCTCGCCCGCGGGGGCAGCCCGACCCCCCGCGAGCTGCTCGAGGCCTACGCCAACGGGCCCGTCGACACCGCCACGCTCGTGCTGCGGGCCGAGACCTGGCGGCCCGGGCGGCTGGACAAGGCGGTGCAGAAGGTCGGGGCGATCGTCAAGTGCGACCCGCCGGACGCCGCCTCCGCCGTCCGCTGGTGCCAGGCCCGGGTCGAGAAGGAGCACGCGGCCCGGATCGCCCCGGACGCGGCCCGCCTGCTCGTGGACCGGATCGGGACGATGCTCGACCGGCTGGACGCCGAGCTCGGCAAGCTCGCGGCCCACGCCGGGCCGGGGGCCGAGATCACGGCCGAGGACGTCACGGGCATGGTCGGGCTGAGCCGCGAGGAGAAGGCCTGGGCGATCCAGTCGGTCCTGCTCCGGGGCGACGCGGGGGCGGCCCTGACCGGCCTCCGGGAGCTGCTCGACGTCTCCGGCCAGCCCGAGCAGCTCGTCCTGTGGTCCATGACCGACCTCGCCCGCAAGCTCCACGCGGCCAGCCGCCTGCTGCGGGCCGGCCGCCCGCCCGGGGCGGTCCGCAAGGAGCTGCGGCTCTTCGGCGACGCGGCGGGGCCGATCCTGGAGCGGGCCGGGCGCTTCCCGCCCCACGTCTGGGCCGATCTGGTGGAGGCCACCCTCGAGGCCGACCGGCGGACCAAGCGAGGTATCGGACGTTCCGAGCGGACGGTCGAATCGCTGGCCGTCGCCTTCGCCGATACGGTCCGCGGCTGACGATCGTCCTGCGCGGACCCGCGCCGTCCCCGCCCCCCCGGCGAGGCCGGCCGGCCCGCCTCCGGCGCGTCCGAGGCCCCCCGGCGGAGCCCGGGCGAACGCGGCAGGAGGCAGCAGCTCATGGGCGAGTCCCTCGTGGACCCGGCCGCGGACGGCGATCGCCGGACCGTGGCCTCGATCAGCGATCCCGAATCCGACGTCGGCGGCGGCGTCCTCGGCGTCCTCGGCGGCGGCGACCCGGCCCCCGCGACCGTCGCCCGGGCCCTCGTGCCGCAGCGCCGCGACATGCCCTTCGCCCGCCGCCGCCCCGCCCCGCCACTGCTCCTGCTGCTGGCCCTGCCCGCCCTCGGCGGCTGCGGCCCCGACGCCGCCGCGGGCGCCCTCGCCGGCTCCTCGAGCCGCAGCCTCGGCGGCGCACCCGCGGCCGACTCCGCCGACCCCGCCGACCCCGCCCTCGCGGCGGGCAGCCGCGAGGCCGCGATCGCCGACCAGCTCGCCCGCGACGCCGCCCTGCTCGCCCGCGGACTGGAGCCGCCGCGGGCACGGGATCCCGCGCCCGCTGCCTTC
>CAYLNM010000205.1:0-6455 GCA_964385045.1 uncultured Isosphaeraceae bacterium | reverse complement strand
GCCCGCCCCGCGCCCCCCGTCCGCCGTCGTCGCGCCGCCCCGGTCCCGCCCGCGTCGCCGGCCCCGCCCGACTGGTACAAGGACGCCGTCATCTACGAGGTGCACGTCCGCGCCTTCCAGGACGCCGACGGCGACGGCATCGGCGACTTCCGCGGGCTCACCTCGCGGCTGGACTACCTGCAGGAGCTCGGGGTCACCGCGGTCTGGCTCCTGCCGTTCTACCCCTCGCCGCTGCGCGACGACGGCTACGACATCGCCGACTACACCGCGGTCAACCCCGACTACGGGACGATGGCCGACTTCCGCCGCTTCGTGGCCGAGGCCCACCGGCGGGACATCCGCGTGATCACCGAGCTGGTGATCAACCACACCAGCGACCAGCACCCGTGGTTCCGGCGGGCCCGGGAGGCCCCCCCCGGCTCGGCCCACCGGGACTTCTACGTCTGGTCGGACACGCCGGAGCGGTATCCCGGCGTGCGGATCATCTTCCAGGACACCGAGCACTCCAACTGGTCGTGGGACCCGGTCGCGCGGCAGTACTACTGGCACCGCTTCTTCAGCCACCAGCCGGACCTCAACTTCGACAACCCGCGGGTGGTCGAGGCGGTCAAGCGGGTGATGGACTTCTGGTTCGAGACCGGCGTCGACGGCATGCGGCTCGACGCGGTGCCGTACCTCGTCGAGCGCGAGGGCACCAACTGCGAGAACCTGCCCGAGACCCACGCGATCCTGAAGGACCTGCGCCGCCACCTCGACGAGCAGTGGCCGGGGCGGATGCTGCTCGCCGAGGCCAACCAGTGGCCCGAGGACGCGATCGCGTACTTCGGCGACGGCGACGAATGCCACATGAACTTCCACTTCCCGCTCATGCCGCGGCTGTTCATGGCGCTGCGCATGGAGGACTCGTTCCCGATCGTCGACATCCTCGACCAGACGCCGCCGATCCCCGAGTCGTGCCAGTGGGCGATGTTCCTCCGCAACCACGACGAGCTCACGCTCGAGATGGTGACCGACGAGGAGCGGGACTACATGTACCGGTCCTACGCCTCGGACCGGCAGATGCGGATCAACGTCGGCATCCGTCGCCGCCTCGCCCCCCTGCTCGAGCACGACCGGCGCCGGATCGAGCTCATGAAGGGCCTGCTGATGAGCATGCCCGGCACGCCGGTCCTGTACTACGGCGACGAGATCGGGATGGGCGACAACATCTACCTCGGCGATCGCGACGCGGTGCGGACGCCGATGCAGTGGAGCGCCGATCGCAACGCCGGCTTCAGCCGCGCGAACCCCCAGCGGCTCTTCCTGCCCGTCAACATCGAGCCGGGATCGCACTACGAGACGGTGAACGTGGAGAGCCAGCGGGCCAGCGCGGCGTCGCTGCTGTGGTGGACCCGCCGCCTCGTCGCCCTCCGAAAGCGACACCCGGTCCTCGCCCGGGGCGAGCTGGAGTTCCTCCACCCCGACAACGCGAAGATCCTCGCGTTCCTTCGCCGGGACGGGCAGGAGGACATCCTGGTGGTGGCGAACCTCTCGCGGTTCGCCCAGCCGGTGGAGCTCGACCTGTCCCGGTTCGAGGGTCGCACCCCGGTCGAGGTCTTCGGCCGCACCCGCTTCCCGCGGGTCGGCGAGCGGCCGTACCTGCTGACGCTCGGGCCCCACAGCTTCCACTGGATGGTGCTGGAGCCGGACGAGCGGCCGAGCACGGCCGGCGACGAGGGGCCGCCCGAGATCGAGTCGCGCGGCGACCCCGCCGGGTGGCTCGCTTCGCCGGAGCTGCACCGGTGGATCGCACGGGAGCTGCCGGGGATCCTGCCGCGGCGCCGCTGGTTCGCGAGCAAGGCCCGCCGCGTCCGGGAGGTGTCGGTCGAGCGGTCCGTGCCCCTCGGGGCGGTCGACGACGGCGTCGCCGACTGCGTCCTGCTCGTGGTGCGGGTCGCCTTCACCGAGGGCGAGGACGAGCACTACTCGCTGCCGCTGGCGCTGCTGGAGGCCGAGCGGGCCCTGCGGCAGCCGGGCGTGTCGCCCACGACCGTGCTCGGGATCGTGCGCGGCCCCGGCCGTCCCGGCGAGGCGTCGCGGCTCACGCTGGTGGACGCCGTGGCCGATGCCGCGCTCTGGCGGGTGCTGCACGGCCTGATCGATCGCCGCCGACGCATCCGGTCGGGGGACGACGTCCTCGCCGGCCACCGGGTCGACGCCGGCGCCCCGCGCGTGCCCGAGGAGGCGGTGAACGACGTGCGGCTGGGCTCGGCGGAGCAGAGCAACAGCTCCGCGTTCCTCGGCCGCTCGGCGATCATGAAGCTCTTCCGGCGGCTCGAGCCCGGCGTCAATCCGGACCTCGAGATCGGCACGCACCTGACCCGGCACGCCCGTTTCGACCACGTCCCGCGGCTGCGTGGCGCCGTGCAGCTCGAGGGCGGACGGGACGGCGGCACGCTCACGATCGGGCTCGAGCAGGAGATGGTCGAGCACGAGGGCGACGCCTGGCGGCACGCCACCGACTCGGTCGAGCGGTCCCTCGAGCGGACGCTGGCCCGGGCGATGGACGAGCCCGGACCGCGGATCCGGCGCGGCACCCCGCTGGAGGCCGCGCTCGCCGGCCCCGACGACGGCGAGGACGAACGGGCGATCGACCTCGGCGAGTACGCGGACGTGGCCGAGCTCCTCGGTCGCCGCACCGCCGAGCTGCACCGCGCCCTCGCGGGCTCCCGGGAGCCGGACTTCGCCCCCGAGCCCTTCAGCCGCCACGGACTGCGATCCCTCTACCAGACGCTGCGCAACGGGGTGCATCGTCCCCTGGCCGCGCTGGAGCAGCGGGCGGGGACGCTCTCGGAGGAGGACCGAACGCTGGCCGAGGCGGTGCTCGGCCGCCGGGACGAGCTCATGGCGCGGCTCTCCGCGGTGCGGGACGTCCCCCTCGACGCGGTCCGCATCCGCTGCCACGGGGACTACCACCTCGGCCAGTGCCTCTGGACGGGCCGGGATTTCTTCATCATCGACTTCGAAGGCGAGCCCATGCGGCCGCTCAGCGAACGGCGCCTCAAGCGGTCCCCGATCAGCGACGTGGCCGGGATGTGCCGCTCGCTCGACTACGCGGCCGCGGCCGGGCTTCGGCACCTCGTCGAGCGAGGCGTGGCCGAGCAGACGCCGGCCGACGCGGGCGGGCTCCGATCACTCGCCGAGGCGTGGAGCCACGCCGCCCGCACCGCGTTCCTGCGAGGATGGCTGTGGGCGGCGGATCCGGGCGACGACGACCCTGCCCCGCGTCTCGCCCCCGCCGACCCCGGCGGCCTCGCCCGCCTGCTCGACGCCTGGACGCTCCACAAGGCCGCCTACGAGGTGGACTACGAGCTCAACGCCCGGCCGGACTGGGTCGGGATCCCGTTGCGCGGGATCCTCGGCGTGCTCGACGAGGCCCCGGCGACCCCGACCGCGAGCACGGCGACGACGAACCGCGCCGAGGAAGGACCCTCTTCGTGACACCCGCGAGCACCAGCTCCGCTGCTCCCGCCGCCCCCGCCGCCCCCGTCGGCCCCGCCCGCCGCGGCGAGATGCGCCCCGACCCGAGCCTGACGCCCTTCGACGTGCACCTGCTGGGCGAGGGCACGCACTACCGGCTGCACCGGCACCTCGGCGCCCACCCGGCGGAGCGGGACGGCCGGGCCGGCGTGCACTTCGCGGTCTGGGCCCCCGACGCCGCCCATGTCTCGGTCGTCGGCGACTTCAATCACTGGGCCCACGACGCCGACGTCCTCGAGCCGCTCGAGGGGTCGGGGGTCCACGCGGGGTTCGTGCCCGGCCTCGCGCGCGGGACGGTCTACAAGTACCACGTCGCCAGCCGCCACCGGGGCTACCGCGTGAACAAGGCCGACCCGGTCGGCTTCCTCCACGAGCACCCGCCCGCCACCGGCTCGCGGGTCTGGGACCTCGACTTCCGGTGGTCCGACGCCGGCTGGATGGCCGCCCGCGGCGACCGTCAGGGGCCGCGGAAGCCGCTGTCGATCTACGAGCTGCATCTCGGATCGTGGATGCGGCATCCCGACCACGGCCGGCGGGTGCACTCGTACGAGGAGCTGGCCGAGCTGCTGCCGGGCTACGTCCGCGACCGCGGCTTCACCCACGTCGAGCTGCTGCCGGTCATGGAGCACCCGCTCACCCGCTCGTGGGGCTACCAGACGACCGGCTACTTCGCCCCCACGAGTCGCTTCGGGACGCCGCAGGGCCTCATGACCCTGATCGACCGCCTGCACGCGGCCGGCATCGGCGTGATCCTCGACTGGGTGCCGTCGCACTTCCCGAGCGACGAGCACGGGCCCGGCTACTTCGACGGCACGCATCTCTACGAGCACGCCGACCCGCGGCTGGGATACCACCCCGACTGGAAGAGCCTGATCTTCAACTACGGCCGCAACGAGGTGCGGGCGTTCCTGATCTCCAGCGCCCTGTTCTGGCTCGAGCACTACCACGTCGACGGCCTGCGGGTCGACGCGGTGGCCTCGATGCTCTACCTCGACTACTCGCGCGGCCCCGGCGAGTGGATCCCCAACCGCCACGGTGGCCGCGAGAACCTCGAGGCGATCGACTTCCTCCAGCGGCTCAACGTCGAGGTGCACCGGGCCTTCCCGGACGTCCTCACCTTCGCCGAGGAGTCCACGGCGTGGCCCGGCGTCACCGCGCCCGTCACCGACGGCGGCCTCGGCTTCGACTTCAAGTGGGACATGGGCTGGATGAACGACACCCTGCGGCACCTCGCCCGCGATCCCGTGCACCGCCGGCACCACCACGACGAATTGACCTTCCGAGGCATGTACATGCACGCCGAGCGCTACGTCCTGCCGCTGAGCCACGACGAGGTCGTGCACGGCAAGGGCTCGCTGCTCGGCCGGATGGACGGCGACGAGTGGCGGCGGCGGGCCAACCTCCGGCTGCTGCTGGCCGACCAGTGGCTGCAGCCGGGCAAGAAGCTGCTGTTCATGGGGGGCGAGATCGGCCAGCTCCGCGAGTGGGACGAGGAGCGCGAGGTCGACTGGTTCCTGCTCTCGGACGAGCGGCACGCCGGGATCCGGCGCCTGGTCGACCGGCTCAACGAGCTGCACCGCGTGGTGCCGGCCCTGCACGAGCTCGACCACGACCCCGCGGGCTTCCGCTGGCTCGACGCCGACGACCGCGAGCACGGCCTGCTGTCCTTCCTGCGGCTGGGAGCGGGCGGCCGGGACGCGGCGGCGTGCGTCCTCAACCTCGCCCCGGTGGTGCGGGAGGACGTCCTCGTCGGGGCCCCCGACGCGGGCACGTGGCACGAGATCCTCAACACCGACGCCCGCGAGTACGGGGGCACCGGGGTGGGCAACCTCGGACGGGTCGAGACCCGGCCCCTGCCGCGGCAGGGCGAGCCTCACGTGCTGCGTCTGACGGTGCCGCCACTGGCGGCCCTCGTCCTCCGCCGCGATCCCGGAGACCCCCCGGCGTGAGCGTGCAGGTCTGGCCCGGAGCCCCCTTCCCGCTCGGCGCGACGTTCGACGGGGTGGGCACGAACTTCTCGGTGTTCTCGGAGGTCGCCGAGCGGGTGGAGCTGTGCCTGTTCGACGAGCGCGGCGAGGAGACCCGCGTCGACCTCCCCGAGGTCACCGGCTTCTGCTGGCACGGCTACGTGCCGCGGGTCAAGCCCGGTCGCCGCTACGGCTTCCGGGTCCACGGGCCCTGGGACCCGGCGTCCGGCCGGCGGTGCAATCCGGCCAAGCTGCTGATCGACCCCTACGCCAAGGCGATCGACGGCCCGGTGCACGAGAGTCCCGCCCTCCTCGCCCACCGTGCCGACGCCCCGCTCCGCATCAACGAGATCGACAGCGCCCCGGCCACCGCCCGGTCGGTGGTCACGGTCAGTCACTTCGACTGGGGCAACGATCGCCGCCTGCGGATCCCGTGGGAGGAGACGATCGTCTACGAGCTGCACGTCAAGGGCTTCACCGCCCGCCACCCCGGCGTGCCGGAGGACATCCGCGGCACCTACAGCGGCCTCGCCCATCCGGCCGCGGTGCAGGAGCTCGTCGACCTCGGCGTCACCGCGGTCGAGCTCATGCCCGTGCACCAGTTCGCCCACGACGGCCACGTGCTCTCCCGCGGTCTCCGCAACTACTGGGGCTACAACTCCGTCGGCTTCCTCGCCCCGCACAACGAGTACGCGGCCGACCTCGCCCGGCCCGAGGACGTGGTGCCGGAGTTCAAGCATCTCGTCAGGACGCTGCACTCGGCGGGGCTGGAGGTCATCCTCGACGTCGTCTACAACCACACCGCCGAGGGCAACCACCTCGGACCGACGCTGAGCCTGCGGGGACTGGACAACGAGGCCTACTACCGCCTCGACCCGGACCGCCCGCAGTACTACGTCGACTACACCGGGTGCGGCAACAGCCTGAACATGCGGCACCCCCACGTCCTGCAGCTGATCATGGACTCGC
>CAYLNM010000204.1:0-6468 GCA_964385045.1 uncultured Isosphaeraceae bacterium | reverse complement strand
GGGGGTATTCTCGTCGAGTAGCTTCGCTGCTTTCATCATCCGACTCGGGTCCGAGATCGGATGGGACGCCGACGAGTGGGGGCGGGGCGGATCGCAAACTTGGGGTCGCGATTGCTTGCCCGCTGTTGATTGTCCCCGGCGTTTGGTGCGGACGGACTCGGTCGCGAGTGTGGCAAGCGTCATCTGACGCTCGGCCGCGTGATAATGGCCCTGAACTGGCCAGCGCCACTCTGGTTTCGGGTTCCAAGCGGGCCGGTGTTTGGGTTGGGGGATCACGCGAATGTCTCAGCGCAATCAAGCGAAGATAAGATGCGGGCTCGCGGCGTCGTGCGGATCAGTCCTCGTCTCGCTGGCTGTGGCATTGGCACGGGCTGAAGCGGATCCGCCTCGGACTGATCGCGACGACGACGTCGTCGTTGTGGACGTCTCTGAATTGAGGCGACAAGACGAACAGGCTCGCTCCGGGTTGCATGAGCCCGTTCCGCTCAGTCGGATAGCACCTGTCATAGGCCGGGCCGCCGTCGTGGAAGCATTGAGAATATACGGTCTTCCGACATCGGTCGGCGAATCTCCGCTTGCGCGTTATGAATCGCGATTGGACGTCATCTCTTCTGAGTGGAAGCGTCGCCAATCTTCAGACGAGTTCTTCGAATACCGAGAACTCCGTTCCAACGTCTTCGCTTCACGAAGTAGGCTGGCAACTCGTCATCCCGCGTTCGCGCGGCATGTGCCCGCCCCCCGTGACCATCCCGGCTGGAGTCGTTTCGAGTCACTCCATCAACGGGTCGGAGCCTCGACCCGGGAAGTTCAGCGACGGCTTTCCGCGTTGAACTCGGTGCTTCTCGCTGAAATCGCGAATGAAGCGAAACTGCTCGAAGAGTGTGGCGATGCCGTGGCATCCAGAGTCGGGAGCGAGCAGCTGCGACTGGACCAGGCACGCAACAGCACTCGATTGGTCCACCGAGTCGATGCCTGGGATCTGCTCCGGGCGGAGCAAGTACGAGCATTCCTTGGCACGAGGCATCCGGCAAGTGACGAGGACCCGGTCGCGTCGCATGAACTGACGATCAAGCAGTTGTCGCCTGGTTCGGCCGAGATCCTCAGACGATTCGATCAGGTGATGATCGGTGTCGTGGAATCCCGCATCTCGCCCCAGTATTCGAAGTCGCTTGCATGGCCGGACTCATCGGATGACGGCGTCGCTCGGGAAATGAGACTGTCGCTCGAGCGGCAAGGGCGACTCTTTGCGAGCGGTGAGCGCGCCGGCCGAGAGGCGTTGGCGGCGCTCCTCGCGGAGATGCGCCGGTCGTATCCTGAGGAGTGCGGATCGAGGCAGCGGGCGAATCGCGCAGTCGAAACGGCCTACCTGGCCTTAGCTTGCCCGAAGCTCTCGAAGCCGCTCTGGCCCGAGATTCTGGCGGATGCATGCAGTTCTGACGCGATGGGCTGCTCGACGGAATCCGTGGCGATCCTGTCAAAGGCGGCGACATATCTTCATGGCTGGCGATGGCGAGTCTACGAACAGCTCGTCCGGTGTGCATCCAGAGCCGGATCGGTGAGCCCGCTGCTGGATCGAATCGTCACCTCTGATGTCGCGTTCGATTGCGTCGAAGAGTCGCTGTTCGGCGACGCAGAGGAACGGCTTTCCAAGTGGTGGCTAGAATTACGTCACGCGAGCCCGGCGATTCTCGACGTCGTCGAGGGCGAGCTCCGTGTGATTGAAGGTGTCGCGGAGCTTCGGGACGAGCTCCGGGATGCGATCTCTATTCGATAGGAGTCAGTAGGATGAGATCTACAGTATTTGGTGCTGCGGCTCTCGGCATGACCTGCGTTTATGTCTGTGCGACGGTAGACTGCAACCCGACGACAGGGGAAAACCAGCTTTATCCTGGGCTCGTCTGCGAAGATCCGTACTCGTGTGAACTTCCGTTTCTCGACTTTTTGTCCCCCGCGTTGTGCAACCGCTGCAATGATCCGTTCAAGAATTTGACTACCAGTCGATGCTTCGGCTCGAATCCTCCGTTCGTCGGAGAGGGAACCTGCGTTGAGAATGAAATTTTCGAGGAATGCGGCGTGCTGCAGCATGGCAGCATTGTTCAGATGATTGACAATGATGGTGACGGCGTTGTGGACGTATACGTGTGCGGGAACTGGGTGGCTTCGACCGAGTGCTGCAGTCGGTGGAATTGTGCCATCGTCCCGGATTGATGGGTTTGCGGCGTTGCTGACTCGGATCGGAGTCTTGATCCTGCGCCGGCTGTCGGTGCCCTGCCGAGCGGCAATGCATCGTGGGTGATTGGGGCGATGATATACATGTGCAAGATCGCGGCACTAGTATGGTTCCTTGTCTTGCCCGCCTTCGTGCGGGACTACCCCGCGGCATCTGGCTTAGGTTCGAGCGCCGTGGTTGGCGGCGATTCAGACCATGCTCTCGCTCGGGAGACGGATTGGGCGAACTCCCCCGTTCGTTCGGCATTGATAAGGCAAATTCATCGGTATCCGCCGATCAAAGCGGAATTCAGCTACACGAGGCTTGATGGAAGCGGCCTTGAGCCGGATGCGAATGAAGCACGGCTCCGCGCGTTCCTTGTGAGCGCGATCGATGCCGGGTTGGATCCGGAGCAGTTTTTCATCGTCTGGTGGGCGGACAAGAGACAGCTGGTGGTGACCGGAAGGGAGTCGCCGGGGCTGGCAACGTTGCTTCCATTGCGAGAAGGATTCACCGCGGAGGGGTGGACGGGTTCCAAGGCGTATTCGATAAGCGGATCCCGCGAACAGGCACCGCGTTTTCTTCGGGAGCGTCGTGAGGAGCTCGTTCCAGAAGTGCGAGTAATCGAGCGCGGCGGCACGGATCCCTGTGGAATCATGGCCCTCGATTGGTTGTTGGGGGGTCGCGAGGCACGGGGGTCCACTCTTTTGGACCGTGGGGGACTGGTTGGACTCCTCGACCGGAGTGAAGTTGAGATCGTGGCCTCCGGCGATGGGTCCGCGACTCTTCAAGCGACGGGTTGGAATGGTCCTGCCGCTCCGGAAATCGGACGGGCTTGGTACCAGGTGACGATTGAGTTCTTGGTTCGCGGTGAGCGTTATGACTTCTTTTCCGTCGAGATTCGCAGGGGTTTGGGACGCGAAGGGCGAGTTGTGCAAACCGGGGCGACGACCATCCTCTTCGAGCGGGCCGTCGACGATGCTTCGGGCAATGCGGCCGACTGGCATGCTCTTGTTAGTCGTGTCCTCTTCGATCGGGCTTCCGGGGCCGTGCTCGGCCGGAACGTGGCCATCGTGCATTGCCAAGCGGTGGAGGTGATCGAGGGTGACCAGGCGAGGCAGTTGGGTTCTCCGGCGATATCGGCTTCCCTGAGACCGGTGGTGTACGACCAGACGTTGAAGCTGGTCTATCAGATTGGTGGCCGTCGCATTCGCATCGCGACGATGCTGGCTGAGCTGCCGCGTGAGATAGAAGGGGTCATCGATGCGGCTGCGTTGCAGGAAGTGGTTGAATCAGCCCGTGCCGTGGATGCTCGGTAGTGTCGCTGTGGCCGCACTCGCGTTCGCGTTGACGAGTGGGCTCGGGGGCGAGGTCCAATGCGAGTCGTCGCGAGCAGTTGGCATTGATTCCCGAGGAGTGCCCGAGAGCGCGGTTACAAAAAAGCTCTCGAGGAAGATTTCGTTCGGGAGTCGCGATGAAGTGGTCCTTCCGACGCGTACGTTCGTCGGGGATGGGGAGGTGGTGCCGTTCGGGGTCCAGTTGGCGAATCGTGGGACCGATGTGATTATGATCGA
This sequence comes from uncultured Isosphaeraceae bacterium, assembly GCA_964385045.1. Lineage (GTDB taxonomy): Bacteria > Planctomycetota > Phycisphaerae > Phycisphaerales > SM1A02 > CAYLNM01. The sequence continues at coordinate 2,685 of CAYLNM010000204.1, read as the reverse complement.
CTCCTGGCGGACCTCTTGCGCGTGTCTTGAGATGGACCCGCCGGCGGCATTGAAGGTTGATCCGGGCGCTTCGGTGTCGCTTTCGTTGAGGTATCGAGTGTCGGGCCCGGGCTTGATGGATCAGAGTCTTGCTCTGAGGCATCCCGACGGGCCGCCGACCATCGTAAGAGCGGTGCTTCCGGTCTTGGATGGCCGCTCGATCGCTGTCGATCGCAGCGTTCTGGATCTCGGGGGTCCTGATCCACGGATCGTGGTATTGGTTTCCGAGAAGCATGTGACCGATGGTCCGGCGATCGAGATCGAGTTCTCCCATGGCGGCGTCTTGTCGTGGGAGAATCCGAGGTGGCACTGGGCGGGGAGAGGGCCCGCTGCGTCCACGACGAAGTATGCGTTCATCGGCGCGGAACCGGACTGGGCAGATGCAGACTGGTTGAGACTGTCGGTGGGTGACCGGGTCTTCAAAATCACGATCAAGCCGCGATAGCTTCTGTGCGGCTTGGGGTCTTGCCCGCCCTGTCAGCATAGTTGCCGCCTGGGCCGCGGCCATCCCTCGGATCGGTCCGTCGCTCAGTACGCCCGCGCGTCCACCCGCTGCCGCCAGTTGAGGTAGCTGCGGTTGAGGACGCGGTAGCCGCCCGGCGTGGGGAAGTCGCCGGTGAAGTACCAGTCGCCCGCGTGCTCGGGCATGGCCCGGCGGAGGTCGGCGACGGACTGGTAGAGGACGTCGATCGGCCCGTCCCAGTCGATGTGCCGGGGACGGACGAGCTCGGCGATCTTGGCCTCGAGCTCGGGAAGCTCGAAGCGGTCGTAGATCGCCCGCACGTGGTTGACCATGCGCTCCGGGGGGAGGGCGGCCTGTTCGAGGCAGCGGGCCTCGACCTCGTCGAGCAGCTCCTCCTCGCCCCGCTCCTCGAGCAGGGAGACGGCGGCCTCGAAGGCGATGAAGCGGCCGAGCTGGCTCATGTCGATCCCGTAGCAGTCGGGATACATGATCGGCGGGCAGCTCGAGCAGATGATGATTCGCTGGGGATTCAGGCGGGCGAGGATCGTGATGATCGACTCGCGGAGGGTCGTCCCGCGGACGATCGAGTCGTCCACCACCACGAGCGCGTCCTCGGGCTGCACGATGCCGCGGGTGATGTCGTAGACGTGCATCACCAGGTCGCGGCGGGCCGCGTCGTGGGTGATGAACGTCCGCATCTTCTGGTCCTTGTGGGCGACCTTCTCCGCCCGCACCCGTCCGGTGGCCAGGCCGAGGACGTCGTCGCGGCTCACCGTGCCCGCCTCGATCCGCCGCCACAGCTCGTCCGCCTGCCGCGTGCGGTGCCGCCGCTCGATCTCCTCGACCAGCCCGATGTACGCCGACTCGGCGGTGTTGGGGATGAACGAGAACACCGCCCGGTCCACGTCGTGGTCGATCGCCTCGAGCACCCGTGGGGCGAGGCTGCGGCCGAGCCGCTTGCGCTCGGCGTAGATGTCGGCGTCGTTGCCGCGGCTGAAGTAGACGCGTTCGAAGGTGCAGCGCTTGAGCTCGCGGGGGGCGGTGAAGGGCTCGCACCGGACGCGGCCGTCACGCTTGATCTCGAGGACGTGCCCGGCGGGCACCTCGGCGACGTCCTGGGGCGAGGCGTCGAAGAGGTTCGCGATCGGGCCCCGCTCGGACGCCATCACGACGACCTCGTCGTTCTCGAGCCAGAAGGCGGGCCGGATGCCGTTGGGATCTCGGCAGACGAACGCGTCGCCGTTGCCGAGCAGCCCGGCGAAGGCGTAGCCGCCGTCCCAGCCCTCGCTCGCCTTGGAGATCACCCGTACCAGGTCGAGGTCCTGCGAGACCGCTTCGGCCAGCGGCCGGTCGCGAAGGCCGCGGAAGCTCTCGGGTCCCATGGTGCTCGCGAGCCGGTCGTGCTCGCGGTCGAGCTCGTAGCCGATCCGCTCGAGCACCACCGCGGTGTCCGACTCGCCGGTGGGGTGGAGGCCGTACTCGACGAGCTGGTGGAAGAGCTCGGCCGAGTTGGTCATGTTGAAGTTGCCCGCCATCGCGAGGTTGCGCGAGGCGACGGTGTTCTTGCGGGTGAGCGGATGACAGGCCGAGACGCCGCGGCCGGCGTGGGTGCCGTAGCGCAGGTGACCGAGATAGACGTCGCCGAGGAACTCGCAGCGGGCCCGGAGAGCCCGGTCGTCCATGCGGGCGAGCTTCTGCGGCTTGCGCTTGTCGAGGTCGCGGGAGAGGATCGCCGCGATCCGCTCGATGGCGGTCCGCTTGTCCGAGCGGACCCGGAGCAGGAACTTGTCGCCCGGAGGGACGTCGAACTTGATCGACGCCACGCCGGCCCCGTCCTGGCCGCGATTGCGCAGCTTCTCCATGAGCACGACGAGCTTGCGGATTCCCCATCCGACGTCGCCGTACCGCTCGCGAAAGTACGTCGGCGGCCGCTTCAGCCGAAGCAGGATCAGGCCGCACTCGTGTCCGATCGCGTCGCTCATGGGAAGCGGAAGGGTACGCGGACGCCGGAACGGTCGCCACGCGCCGGACGGACCGTGCCCGGGGGGCCGTCGAGTCACCCGATGGAGGCGTCTCGGCCGTCACGCCACGTCGGGCCCGCGCCGGGGCGACGGCCGCGCGGCGGTCCGGCGGCCGCGCGCCGGGGCGGCCATAAGGATATTCGCGCCCGGCCAGTTGCGCTA
>CAYLNM010000203.1:0-6576 GCA_964385045.1 uncultured Isosphaeraceae bacterium | reverse complement strand
GGGCCGGGCTCACCGCCCAGATCCAGCCGCTCGCGCCGCGCCCGCTCGCCCCGCCGGCACGTTCCTGCGCCCTACGGCGCGATCCCGGCCGCGCCGTCCATCCGCCGCGACCTTCGCCTTGACCGCCTCGGACCACGGGGATCCAATGCCCGCCCGCCGCCGGGCCCTCCGCCCGGTGCTCGCCCCGCCCCCGCCTCGCGTCGCCGGCTCCGGTCGTTCGTCGCCGGCGGACGACCCCTCCCCGGAGCCGCCGCCCATGTCCACCGAGCCCGAGGCCGCCTCGTCCGGCGACCTGCCCTACCGCCGCGTCGTCCTCAAGATCAGCGGCGAGGGCTTCTGCAAGCCCGGCGGCTTCGGGATCGACACCGAGGAGCTCGCCCTCATCGCGGCCGAGGTCCGGGACGCGGCCCGCACGGGCGTCGAGATCGCGGTGGTGGTCGGGGGCGGCAACATCATCCGCGGCGGCGAGCTGGCCCAGGAGGGGCAGATCGACCAGTCGACGGCCGACTACATGGGCATGCTGGGCACGGTCATCAACGGCCTCGCCCTCAAGGAGGCGCTCGAGAACCTCGGCCAGCCCACCCGGCTCATGTCCGCGATCGAGATCCCGGCCGTGTCCGAGCCGTTCATCCGCGGCCGGGCCCTGCGGCACTTCGAGAAGGGCCGCGTGCTCGTCCTCGCCGCCGGCACCGGCAACCCGTTCTTCACCACCGACACCTGCGCCGCCCTCCGCGGGACCGAGCTCAAGGCCGACATCCTGCTCAAGGCGACGAAGGTGGACGGCGTGTACTCGGCGGACCCGGCCAAGGACCCGGACGCGAGGAAGTACGACCGGCTGAGCTTCCAGGAGGCGGTCGAGCGGCAGCTCGGGGTGATGGACCTCACCGCGCTGACGATGTGCATGGAGCGGTCGCTGCCGGTGCTCGTGTTCCGCTTCAAGGACCGCGGCAACATCCGCCGCGTCGTCGCGGGCGAGCAGATCGGGACGCTGATCACGCTCTGACCGCCGCCCGCCCGCGGCCCCTCAGCGCCGGAGCGCCGGGGGCACGGCCGGCCGGCGCCGCCCCCCCCTGGCACGGGGTCCGCGAGCGACACGCCCACGAGCCCGGCCCGGCCGTCCACGCGGGGCCGGCGAACCACACGGCCACGCGTCCGGCCGGCCCGCCCGGACGGGCCCGCCGGCGGAGCGGCCACGCGCCCGGACCGGCGCCGGGCCGCCGGTATGATCGCCGATCACCCTCGTCCGACCCCGCCCCGGCGGCGGAGGGTCGGACGGCACGACCGAACGACGGCACCACTGGAGGACCGACGGGATGCTCAAGGACATCATCAAGGAGTGCGGGGCGCGGATGGACAAGTCCGTCTCGTATCTCGACTCGGAGCTGCGGGGCATCCGCACCGGCCGGGCGACCACCGCGCTGATCGACCACGTCAAGGTCGAGTACTACGGCAGCCCGACCGACCTCAAGCAGCTCGCGGCGATCAGCGTGCCGGAGGCGACCAAGCTCGTGGTCAAGCCCTTCGACCCGCAGGTCAAGCAGGAGATCTGCAAGGCGCTCGAGCACGCCGAGCTCGGCCTCAACCCCCAGGTGGACGGCGACGCGATCCTGATCAACGTGCCGTCGCCCTCGGCCGAGCGCCGCAAGCAGCTCGTCAACCAGATCAAGAAGATGGCCGAGGACTCCCGGGTGGCGATCCGCAACGAGCGCCGCGACGCCCTCAAGCAGATCGACGCCCTGGCCAAGGACTCCGACAGCGGCGTGAGCGAGGACGACGCCAAGCGGGCCAAGGACGAGATCGAGTCCGCGACCAAGCGGCACACGAAGACGATCGACGATCACCTCGCGGCCAAGACGGCCGAGATCGAGCAGATCTGATGCCGCGGGCTCGACGCGGAGCGGTGGCGCGGCCGGCCGCGGCCGCCGGCGCAGTCGCCGTGCTCGGCGCCGTCCTCGCGGCGGCGTCGGCGGCCCCCGGCACGCCCGGCACCCCCGGCGCGACCAGCGCGACCGTCCCGACCGACGCCGGCCAGCCCACGGGCGGAGCCGACATCGTGGTCGTCGACCGGGACGACGTCGTGGTCCGCGGCTCGGCCATCGTCCGGTTCACCGGCGAGCCGATCGTGGACGACGAGGGCGACGGCGTCCTGCACGTCGAGGGCGACGGCACGGTGGTGCGGCTCATCGGCCACCTGCGCGGCGCCCGTTCCGACGCCACTCCCGAGTCGCTCGAAGGCGTCGGGATCGCGGTGCGGGGCGAGGACGTCTCGATCGCGGGCGGCCGGGTGAGCGGGTTTCGCGTCGGCCTCGAGGCGGTCGGCACCGACGGCCTCGCGATCGTCGGCCTCGAGCTCGACGGCGGCTTCCGCCAGCGGCTCCGCTCGACGCCGCAGGCCGAGGCCACGGGCGACTGGCTCTGGCCGCACGTCAACGACGGCGGCGAGTGGGCCGAGCGGTACGGGGCCGCCCTGCGGGTCGTCGACGCGTCGAACGTCAGCCTCCGCGAGATCACGGTCCGCAACTGGCAGAACGGCCTGATGCTCGAGCGGGTGACGGACTCCGTGGTCGCCGACTGCGACGCGTCGTTCCTCTCCGGGTGGGGCCTGGCCCTGTGGCGGGTGGAGCGGACGCTCGTGGCCCGCAACGCCTTCGACTTCTGCATCCGCGGCTACAGCCACGGCGTCTACAACCGCGGGCAGGACTCGGCCGGCATCCTGATGTTCGAGCAGTGCTCGGACAACGTCGTCGTCCGCAACAGCGCGACCCACGGCGGCAACGGCCTCTTCGGCTTCGCCGGCCGCACGGCCCTCGGCGACGTGCCGGAGGAGGAGCGCCGCGACGCCGCGTGGTACCGCGGACGGGGATGCAACGGCAACCTCTTCGCCGAGAACGACTTCTCCCACGCCGCCGCCCACGGGCTGGAGCTGACGTTCTCCTTCGGCAACCGGATCACCGCCAACGCCTTCACCGGCAACGCGATCTGCGGCGTCTGGGCCGGGTTCAGCCAGGACACCCTGATCGACGGCAACGAGCTCGTCGGCAACGGCGAGGCCGGCTACGGGCTCGAGCGCGGCGGCGTCAACGTCGAGCACGGCTCCGGCAACCGCATCCTCGCCAACGTCTTCCGCGACAACGCCTGCGGCGTGCACCTCTGGAACGACCCCGCCGAGGGGCTGTACGCCCTGCCCTGGGGCCAGGCGAACGAGCCCGGCAGCCGCGACAACGCGGTGATCGACAACGTCTTCACGGGCAACGAGACCGCGATCCACCTGCGGGACAACGGCTCGCTGGTCCTCGCCGGCAACGAGCTCGCAGACGCCGGCGACCCCCCGATCGACGCCGACGAGGCCAGCCGGGCGGCGATCGAACGGCCCGCCGAGATCCCGGGCGCGCTGCTCGATCGGCCGCCGGTCGACGTGGACGCGATCCTCGCCGAGGCCGGCATCGGGCCCGGCCGCGATCCCCGCGGCGCCCGCGCCCACCTCGGTGGCCGCGCCGCGATCCTGATGAACGCCTACGGGCCGTGGGACCACGAGGGCCTGCTGCTCCGGCGGGTCGGCCGCACCGACCTCTTCGACGAGTGGCAGGTGCTCGGCCCCGACGGTCCGGTCGATCCGCGGACGCTCGAGGACCGGCTGTCGGTGCGGGGCGAGGTGCAGCTGAGCATGCGGGACGAGTCCTTCGCGGTGCTGCCGGCCCTGCAGCCGCTGGTCGCGCCGTACGAGCTCCGCCTCGCGGTCCCGGGCGGCCGTGACCTCGTCGCCGCCGGCACGGTGCGCCGGTCGCAATGGAACGTCGTGGCCTTCCCGTGGGAGCGCGACCCGCTCGAGGACCCGGCCGGGTGGCGACGCGACGCCGACCGCTTCGGGGTGTCGATCATCCGCTTCGGCCTTCGGCTTCCCTTCGGCGACGAGGGACCGGCCGAGCACATGGGCCTCCGGGCCCGGGAGGCCGGCATCCCGCCCGATCGCTTCGGCGTGCTCGGCGAGACGAGCCTGCAGGTGCCGGCGGGCCGCTGGCGGCTGCGGACGACGAGCGACGACGGGATCCGCGTGCGGCTCGACGACGAGCTCGTGATCGACGACTGGACCATCCACGCCCCGCGCGAGGCCGTCCACGAGTTCACGGTCGAGAACGAGCGGATGGTGCTCGTGGCGGTCGAGTACTTCGAGAACACGGGCTACGCCTGGCTCGACGTCGACCTCGAGTGGGTCGGACCGCTCGCGGAGGGCGACTGAGCGAGCTCGGCGTGCCGCGGCGTGCCCCGCCGGCCGCGGGCCGCGGGCCGCGGCCGCGCGCCGGGCGGTCCCGGGCGCACCGCGGCGCCGACGCTCGTCGCGCCGCGACTCCTGCGGCGGCCCCCGGCGCTCCCGACGCCCGCGGCGCCCCGGCTGCCCTCAGGCGTACACCTTGCGGTGCCGGGCCGAGGGGATCCCCAGCTGCTGGCGGTACTTCACCACCGTCCGCCGGGCGATGGAGATTCCCTGCTCCTTGAGCGCCCGGGCGAGGGCCTCGTCGCTCATCGGCTTCGCCTTGTCCTCGGCGTCGATGAGCTCCTGCAGCTTCGCCCGCACCGCCTCCCAGCTCATGTCGCGGCCGTCCTCGGCCTGCGTGCCGCCGGAGAAGAACGGCCGCAGCGGCACGACGCCGCGCGGGGTCTGCATCCACTTGTCCGACACCGCCCGGCTGACGGTGGCGACGTGGATGCCCAGCTGGTCGGCCACGTCGGTCATCGGCAGCGGCCGCAGGGCCTGCGGGCCCTTCTCGAACCAGTCGCGCTGGTGGGCGACCACCACGTTGGCGACCCGCAGCAGCGTGTTGGTCCGCTGGCGGATCGCGTCCATGATCCAGTGGGCCCGGGTGACGTTCTCGCCCACGAACTCCCGCGTGGCCTTCTCCTGCCGGCGATCCTTGGCCATCCGGGCGTAGTCCTCGCTGACCTTCAGGCTCGGCAGGGTCTCGCCGTTGACGCTCGGCACGTAGCTGTCGGTCTCCTCGTCGTACTCCACGATGATGTCGGGCACGATCGGGGGCGGGGCGTCGTCGACGAGCCGGCGGCCGGGGCTCAGGTCGAGCCGCGGCAGCAGCGCCATCGCGTCGCGGATCCGCTCGAGCGACATCCCGGTGGCGGCGGCGACCTTGGGCAGGCGGTTCTGCACCACGTCGTCGAAGTGGTCGGCGAGCAGCACCCGCACGTCGTCCCATCGCGGGTCGGGCTCGTCCTCGAGCTCCTCGGCCGCGTCGACCTGGAGCATCAGCGACTCGCGGAGCGAGCGGGCCGCGATCCCCCGCGGCTCGAGCCACGCCTGCAGCACGTCGATCGCGTGCTCGATCGACTCCTCGTCGAGGTCGAGGCCCGGCACCGCCCCGCGGTGGGCGAGGATCGTCTCGGCGTCGGCGGACAGGAACCCGTCGGCGTCGACGTAGCCGATCAGCAGCTCGCCGATCGCCCGCGTCCGGTCGTCGACCTCGGCGAGCCGCCACTGGTCGAGCAGCTGCTCCTCGAGGCTCGCGCCACGGGCGGCCACGTTGGCCATCGCGTCCATCTTGGCGTCGCGCTCGCCGTCGCCGCTGCGCGGCGTCGAGGGCACGTAGTCCTCGAGCAGGTCGCCGTAGGTCTCGGTCAGCTCGTCGAGCCGCTCGAAGTCCTCGGCCGAGTCCTTGGTGTCCTCGCCGACCCGGAGCTCCTCCTCGCCGCTGGCGTCGGCGTCCGCGTCGGCCGACGCCGCGTCGGCGGCCTCCGCGGCCTCGGCCCCCTCGCGCTCCGGGGCGTCGTCCCCCGGCTCGACCTGCTCGAGGGCGATGTTCGACTCCAGCTCCTGCTCGATGCGCTCCTGCAGCGCCATCAGCGGCATCTGCAGGATCTCCATCGACTGGATCATCCGCGGCGCCAGCTTCATCTGCTGGCCCAGCTTCATCTGCTGGCTGGTGTCGAACCGCATCACCGGGAGGGGCATCTCGGCGGGCCCGGGGCCCGCGGGAAGGGGCGAAGGGGAGCGTCCGCCGGCGGTGGACCGGGGCGGACGGAGGCGATCGTACCGGCGGGCGGCGCGGAACCCGGCGCCGCAGCCGGGCGTCGCCGCAGGAGCATCGGCACTCGGGCGGACGACGGTGGAATCTGCGCGGCGCCCGCCCGCGGCAAGGTCCGCCGCGGTTCCCGGGGGCGTGGGCGGGGGTCGCGTCGACGGCGGCGGGGCGCGGATTCGGCGCGCCGTGGGCGACGGGCGGGCCCGAGCGGGACGAGGGCGGGCGGCGGGGCGAAGCGGAAGACGCTCATGCCCTCCTCGTCGCGCCGCTCCACGATGCGGGCGCGCCCGTCCACGTGCCCGGACACGAGATGGCCGCCGAGTTCGTCCCCCGCCTTCAACGAGCGCTCCAGGTTGATGCGCGTGCCGATCCGCCATCGGCCGATTGTGGTCTTGTCCATGGTTTCGGCCGACACGTCGACCGTGAAGCGGGCGCCCGCGTCCGAGGGCTCCACCGTCGTCGCGGTGAGGCAGACGCCCGCGCACGCGACGGAAGCGCCGATGGCGATGGTGGCGGGATCGTAGGCGCACTCGATGGCGAGGCGCGCGCC
>CAYLNM010000202.1:0-6599 GCA_964385045.1 uncultured Isosphaeraceae bacterium | reverse complement strand
AGGGGCCACGTCCGACCCGCCGCGGACGCTCGCGGACGCCGAGGACGCCGCGGAGGCCGGCCCGCCGCGGACGCTCGCGGACGCCGCGGACGCCGGCCCGCCACGGACGCCGCGGAGGCCGGCCCGCCGCGGACGCCGGTCGGTCCTGCCGCGTGCCGCGGACGGCGTTCAGCCCTCCGGCGTCTCCCGCGCCGCAAGGACGTCCGCCGGCCGAATGGTCACCGTGGCCGCGAGCGCCGGATCCCGGCGGTCCAGCAGCGTGGCGGCGAGCGTGCCCAGCCGCGGCCGGACGGCGACCGACCGTTCGACCGTCTCCGGCTCCTTGGCCGCGGCGTCCTCGGTGCTCGTCGTCTCGTCGCCCCCCGAGGGCTCCACGTCCGCGATCACGCGCAGGCGGATCGGCCGCGAGAGATCGAGATGGCGGGCGTCGAGCCGCAGCTCGAGCGAGTCCGCGACGTCGCCCCGCAGCTCGACGGCGTTCCCGTCGATGCGGGCCCGCACCACGCGGCCCTTCCGCGGCGCCTCGTCCACCATCCACCAGTGGCTCCGCACCACGCCGTCGGTCTGGCGCCACCACAGCTCGTGGGGCACCGCGTCGCGGACGTGGGGCAGCATCTCCGAGAGCCAGTCGCGGTCCGGCAGCCCGGTGTGCCCGTTGCCCTCGATCTCGATGATCCGCACCGGGAAGGCGGCCTCGCCGCCGTGGGCCGCCCGCAGGCGCTCGACCCGCCCACGGAAGGCCCGATTGCGCCCGACCCGCCCGAAGGCGGTGTCCAGCTCGCCGACCATGGCGGTGAAGCGCAGGTTGAGGAGCGTCTCGGCCGCGGTCTCGCCGTCGGTGGCGGCGGCGGCCGACGAGTGCACGGCGGCGAAGCGGTCCGGCATCTTGGGGCCGATCGCGTACGCGCCGTAGCCGCCGTGCGAGTAGCCGATGGCGTAGACGCGGTCGGGGTCCACGTCCGCGTGCACGATCAGCTGGGCCACGAGCTGCTCGATCAGCGGGTAGACGTAGTCGGTGTAGAAGCCGTTCCACGCATCGGTCGGGGCCCGCAGCGCGAGGTACAGGTAGCCGGGGGCGTCCGGCTGGTCGCGGTAGTAGCGCTGCATGACCTCCCACTGTCGGTCGTTGACGGGCGTGGGCACGCCGCCGCCGCCGTGCATCGCGATCACGAGGCCCCAGCCGGCCTCCGGACGCTCGCCCACGGTCCGGACGGTGTACGGACTCTCGTGGCCGCCGGCCCGCACCCGCCGCTCGGCGACGTCCTGCCGGGTGGCCTCGTGGATCGGGGCCGCCCGCCACGCCTCGAAGGCGATCGCCCGCAGCGCCGCGTCGCCGGCCGCGGTGCGGAGCCGGTCGTCGAGCGGGTGCTCCGAGGCGGCAAGCCGCGCCCGCGTGTCGGGATCGGCGGCGAAGAAGGCGTCGAGCCACGCCCGGGCCATGGTGCGCTCGGCGGCGTCGAGCCCGCCCGCCGCGGCGTCCTTCTCCGCGTCGTCCGCGGCGGTACCCGCCGCCGCGCCCGCCCCCGCGTCGGCGGCCCCCTCGTCGGTCGCCGCCGGCGCCGGGCCGAGGTCGAGGGTGACCAGCCGCGTCTCGCCCTGGGCCGCGGTCGAGAGATCGAGCGTCGCCTCCGCGGTGCGGCCGTCGGCGGCACGGGCGACGAGTCGCAGCACGCCACCGGGGGCGACCGCGAGCTCGGCGTGCCGGTGCATGTCCGCCTCGGGGCCGAGCGTGGTGAGGGTCGCGCGGCCGGCCTCCCCGCCCCCGCCCGCGAGGCCCTCGCCCTGCACCGTGACCTCGGCCGGCACGCGGCGGCCGGCGTCGTCGACCGTCCGGATCATGAGCCGCACCGTCTCCGGGTCGCCGGCGTCGTCCGATCGCAGGTACCGGCGCGTGACGTCGACCCCGGGCACGCTGCGGTCGCGCGGGGCCCACACCATCGGGAAGTGCCGGTCGGTGGCGGCCCAGCTCGTGGCCACGACCGCGTACCGCGGGTGGCCCGGCACCGCCCGGGCCGCGTCGCCGGTGAACCAGGCGTGGTCGAGCCCGCGGCCGTCCGGCTCGGCCGCCCCGAGGAACCGCCACCGCTCGCCGTCCCAGACCTCGACCCACGTGTGATTGCCCCGGTCGTCGGCCCAGGAGGCGACGCCGGCGAGCCGGGCGGGCACCGCGACGGTGCGGCAGGCCTCGACGAGCATGATCGAGAGTCCGGTGCACGTGGCGACGCCGAGCTCGGCCGTCTCCACCGTGCACTGATCCGGCGCCCGGCGCGAGGTCGAGTATCGCACGCCCAGCTCGCGGAACAGTCCCGCGTTGAGGGCGAGGGCGGCCTCGCCGGGCGTGCGGGCCTCGGCGGTCAGCCGGCGGCACAGCTCGACGAAGTCGGCGCCCGGGCGGGTCCGCCGCTCGCTCGCCGAGGCGTAGGGCAGGACGTCGTTGTGGAACAGGTGCTCGGGCAGCGCGTCGCCCCACGGAGCCCGGTCGCGGGCCTCGAGGCGGGCGGCAACGTGCCGGTGCAGGTACTCGGCGCTCACGTCCCGGCGGTCGCGCTCCGGCATGTGCTCGAGCAGGAATGCGAGCGCCGGGCGGTGGGCCGCCGGGGCGTCCGCCAGCACCACGGCCGGGTCGAGCACGGTCGAGCCGGGGGCGACGTCGTCGGCGGCGGGGGCGGCGGGGGCGGCGGCCAGCGTGTCGGGGACGGGAGCGGCCGCAGCGGCGCCCGCCCCGGAGGCGACGAACGCGACCGCGTCGAGGCCGACTTCGGCTCCGCCGGCGGCGTGCGCGGGAGCCGAGACCGTGCCCGGGACGGCTCCGGCCGGCGGTACCGACCCGAGGAACGGGGCCAGCACGGGAGCGAGGAAGGCGACGAGTCGATGCGTGGCCGGACGGCGGGCGGATCGGGAGCCGCCGGGGCGTCCGGGAAGACGGGTGGTGCGCATGTGCTGATGCTACTGGCGAGCCCGCGGCGGCCGCCACGGTCGACCGGGCGAAGACTGCGGGTCCCGCGGGCTCCGGCGAGGTGACCGGTGGTGCCGCGTGCGGCGACCGCTCGCCGGCGGCCCGCGGGCATCGTCTCCTCGATCCGCTCGACGACGGGGCCGGCGGGGGCGACCGGGCACGCCGGGCGTCGCGAGCGGCCGGCACCCCATGCGTCATCCGACGCACCCCAGCCCCCGCTTCCGCACGCAGGACGGCGTTCGCCCGGAGACCCGGGCTCCGCCGCCGGCACGAGGACCCCGACATGGCCGACACCCGTTTCATCCTCTCGAACCTCCGGCAGCTCCTCGCCCGCCTCGACGACCATGCCCGCTCCATGTCGCGCACGAGCGGTGCCACCGCCGCGGGGGCCGGCCTGCTGCGCGACCACGCGTCGTTCGCCCACGGGCTCGCGATCCTCGCGGTCCGGCAGGCGATGTTCGACGTGTTCGAGGCGCACGCACCCGCCGGGGCGGACGACTGGCCGCGCCACTTCGTGCCGCTGCTCCGCGACTTCGACGTGACCTCGCTGCCGATCGACGACTCCTCGCCGGTCCCGGCCGGAGCCGCGGTCCCCGCCTCGGCCGGTCTCGCCGTCTACGCCGGCGCCGCGTGCTTCGTCGGCATCCTCTCGTGCCGCTTCTCGCCCACCAGCAGCCTCACGGCCGAGGGCTGGATCGACGGACGCGACGCGGTGGCGGCGAGCGACGACGGGATCGCGACCGCGAACGTGCTGGCCCCGGAGCTGGTGAAGCGGCTGCGGAGCGAGGGCGTCGTGGACGACGTGGAAGCGCCCTTCCTCGACCTCGTCGCGGCCCTCGCGACCGGCGGCGGCATCACCGACCTCGTGGACGTGGTGGCGGTGTGGGATCGAAGGGTGAAGGCCTTCGCGGCGGAGGTGGCCGAGGCCGAGCCGACGGCCGCCGCAGCGTGAGGCGACACCTCACGGTCGGCGGGGCGCCGTGCGAGGCCGGCATCACCGGAGCCGGACCGAGCCGCGGGACGGGCACGTCGACGTCGACGGCCGCGCGGGGGTCCACGACGCCTCCTCCGCCCGGCCGCGGTGGACGCGGGGACGCGGAGGCGCGGGGACGCGGAGACGCGGAGACGCGGAGACGCGGGGGCGCGGAGACGCGGGGGCGCGGAGACGCGGGGGCGCGGAGGCGCGGGGGCGCGGGGGCGCAGAGGCGCGGGGACGCGGGGACGCGGGGACGCGGAGGCGCGGAGGCGCGGGGACGCGGAGGCGCGGGGACGCGGGGACGCGGGGACGCGGGGACGCGGGGACGCGGGGACGCGGAGGCGCGGGGACGCGGAGGCGTCGCGGCCACCGACCGGAGCAGCAGGCCCGGCGTCGCGCACGAACAGGCCCCCCGCGCGGCGGGGGGCCTGTGCGACGTGGCCGTTACTGGACTCGAACCAGTGACCTCACGGGTGTGATCCGTGCGCTCTAGCCAGCTGAGCTAAACGGCCGAACTCGGGCCGGATCCTCATCCCGACCGCATGCCGGAGGATAGCCGGGGCGGGCGGAGGCGGCAAGGTTCTCGCGGCCCGTCGCCGCTGCGACGGTCGGCTTCCCCGGTCCGACCGGCGCCCCGTGCGGCGGCCACCGGCCTCTCCACCATGGGGCGGGCCCCGCGCCGTTCGTCCCGCGGCGGGGCGACCCCCGGGCTCAGGGGCCGCGGTCGACGCCGGCGACGGGCCGAAGCAGCGGCTCGAGCACCTCACCCACCCCTCGGACCGCCTCGTCCCGCCGGGCATCGGGCATGCCGCCGAGGGCGATCGGGCCGGGCCGCTCGGAGCCCGGCGGCACCCGGACCGCGTCGGGACCGTCCGGATCGGGCCACTCCATGTCCTCGGCCCAGTGCGGATGGGAGCGGGCCCGCGACAGCCACGCCACCGCGCCGCGATCGAGGGTCCGCGGAATGGCCGGCGCGGTCTCGGCCGTGCCCCCGCCGCCCGCGGCGGAACCGCCGCCACCCACGTCGCCCCCGCCGCCCGCCGTCGCCCGGACGGGCCCGACCGCCGCGTGGCCGCGGTGCAGCAGCGCGGCGGCGAGCTCGAGCTGCCGCGCGGCGAGGCGGGCGAGCGTCGCGTCGTCGACCCGGAGCTCGGTGTTGCCGCGGAACCGCTCGAGCAGCCGCCGGCCGTGCGTTCTCGCCAGCGCGATCGAGCCGCCCACCAGCGCGCCCGTCGCCGCTCCCGCGCCGCCGCTCAGGCCACCGACCGCGGCATCGAGCCCGAGGCCCACCGCGGCCCCGGCCGCCGCCGCTCCGCCCGCGCGCCCACCCCATCGCTTGACCGCCTCGGGCGCGAAGACGTCGAGACCCCAGCGTCCGTCGCGCAGCGTGAGCTCGGGCACGTCCACCGTCGCCGCCTCGAAGCGGAAGCGGCCCAGCATCTGCCGCGTCGCGAGGGCCTCGCGTCGCCGCACCGACTCCCGCAGGCGGTCGAGCCACGGCGTGGCCGCGGGACGACCGGCGGCCCGTCCCGTGAGCAGCCGCCGATGCTCCTCCGCCGGCACCCGCACCGCGAACGCGGCCACGTCCACCAGCAGCTCGGCCGTGATGCGGGCCGCGGCCCGGGCGAGCTCGCCCCGCTCGGCCCAGCGGGCCTCGGCGACCGCGTCGATCGCGGGCGCCGACTCGTGCAGCAGCGACCGCAGCTTCTCGAACAGCCGCCGTTCCCCCGCGGCGTCGTAGACGACGGTGTCGAAGGTCGCGGTGGCGTGCATGTTCACCCGCCGCAGCTGCTCCCGCCAGGCGCCCGCGTACGTGTCCGGCTCGGCCGTGAAGTTCAGCACCGGCACCACCGGTCGTGCGCACCAGCCGAGGATGGTGAGCTCGTCGCGGTGCCGCGCCCGCACCGGATCGCGGGCGTCGACGACGTAGAGCATCGCGTCGGATCGCAGCACGGCCCGCAGCGCCGTCGCCTCCTGGCTGAATCGGGCTCCCGGGGCGCAGTCCGGCTCCTCCAGCACCCGGCGCAGCGTGTCGACGCCGTCCTCGCCGGGCCGCCGCGCCGACTCGAGCCGCTCGAGCAGGCCGACGGAGTCCTCGAGGCCCGGGGTGTCGGCAAGCTCCAGCAGGTCCCGGCCCCGGACCGTGATCACCGCGACGTCGACCCCGGTCGTGACCGCGGGACGATCGTCGACCTCGCCGAACCGCTCGTCGCGCAGCAGCGTCCGCATCAGCGACGTCTTGCCGGTGTTGGTGTGCCCGACCACCGCGATGCGCGGCAGGCCCTCGCCGCCGGGCACCGGGCGCGCCTCGCCGCTCATCGCCCCACCTCCGCCGCCATCGCGCCGTCGAACCGCTCCCGCACGTCGTCGAGGCGTCGCCGGGCGGCGGCGACGTCGCCCGGGACGAGCGGCGCGGTCGCGGCGGCGGCCCGCCCGCCGCCGAGCGTCCGCTCCAGCACCCGCGAGATGACCGCCTCGTCGCGCCCCTGCAGCTCCAGCACCAGCACCTGCAGCACCGCCGCGTCGACCGCGGCCCCGGTCTCGTGGGCGGTCCGCGCCGCGGCCCCGGCCGGGTCGGCGGCCCCCGCGTCGTCGCCGCCGTCCGCGCCCGCGGCCGCGCCCGCGGCCCGCGCCGCCTCGCTCCGCAGCGACCGCGCGACCGCCGCG
>CAYLNM010000201.1:0-6622 GCA_964385045.1 uncultured Isosphaeraceae bacterium | reverse complement strand
TGCGGTAGGTGGTGGTACCGCTGTTGTCGCCGATCATGTCGCCCATGTTGACGACTTCAAAGCCGGTGTAGTCGGCCGCGGCGACGCCGGTGATGGCCAGCGCGGCGACGCCAGTGAGAATCTTCTTCATTGTTCCGTACCTCTCTCTTCTCGTTCTCAGTGCGGCTTAGCCGCAGATCGAGTGACTCGCTCACCCGACCATTGCTTCCAACCGGAGCGTACTCCCTCGGCGTGGGGCGTCAACCGCCTTGGACGGCAGATCTCGCAAAAAACCGGGCCGCACGTCCTCCACTCACAGGATCCCAACAGTTTCCCCGTTTTCCCCGTCCGCCCGGATCGCCCAACGGCTGCCGGGGACGCTGCCCGGCGTCGGCACCGCATGCGCTCGGATTCCGTACGGATTCACGTCGACGCCGTGGCCAGGGCGGCCACCTCGACGAGCTCCCCATGAAGCAGGAGCGGACGCGACCCGATGATCCGCACCGGGAGGATCCGGCCGACCACCTCCTCGGGCGTGCGTCCCTCCGGCAGGTCGAAGACCGTGATCAGGTCGCCGCTGGTGCGACCGGACATCTGGATCCGCTCCCCCGCCCACCGGAGCTCGACGTTGCCCGAGCGTGCGGCCGAGCGGCCGCTGACCTTCTCGACGAACACCGGCTCCACCGCCCCGACCCGTTCGGCGTGCACCTCGGCCGAGACCTCGGCCTGCAGGGCCAGCAGCTCGTTGTTCCGACGCCGCTTGACCTCGAGCGGCACGTCGTCGGGCAGCCGGTCGAAGGCGGTCGTCCCGGGCCGGGGCGAGTACTTGAAGATGAAGTTGTTCTTGAAGCGGACCTCGCGGAGCAGCGAGCGGGTCGCCTCGTAGTCCTCCTCCGTCTCGCCGCAGAAGCCCACGATCACGTCGCCCGCGATCGAGACGTCCGGCATGAAGGAGCGGGCGCGATGGATGAACTCGAGGTACTGCCCGCGGGTGTAGCCGCGGTTCATCCGGCGAAGGACCGCGTCGGAGCCGCTCTGGGCCGGCACGTGCAGGTACCGGCAGATGCGGGGCGACTCGGCCATGACCTGCAGGGCGTCGTCGCCGAAGTCCCGCGGATAGCTGGTCACGAACCGCAGCCGGAGGATCTCGGGGACCTCCTCGTGGATGCGGTGGAGCAGGTCGGCGAAGCTCGTCACCCGGGGGCCAGCCCCCGCCCCCGCCCCCGCGGGCCGGCGGAAGGCGGAGAGCCCCGGACCGACCTGAGGCGCCTCGCTGCCACCGACGGTCACCGCGACCCCGTGGGTGTAGCGGTAGTGGTTGACGGTCTGGCCGAGAAGCGTCACCTCGATCACCCCGGCGTCCGCGAGGCGGCGGCACTCGTCCACGATCGCGTCCGGCGGCCGGTGGATCTCCGGCCCGCGGGTGTGCGGGACCACGCAGTAGGTGCAGAACTTGTTGCAGCCGCGGGTGATGCGCACGTACGCGCTGCGGCCGCCGGCCCCGGCCCGGTCCGGGTCGAAGGCCCGCGAGAGGTCGAGCAGCTCGAGCGAGTCCTCCGCCGCCTGCAGCGTGGAGGACCGGCGGGCGTTGGAGCCCTGCAGCGCGATCCGGTCCGCCCGGGCGACCGCCTCCTCCTTCATCGCGTTGTCGAGGAGCATCGGGAGCTTGTCGAGCTCGCCGGGGCCGCAGAGCAGGTCGATCTGCGGATGGCGGCTCATCAGCCGCCGCCCCTCCCGCTCGGCCATGCAGCCGATCACCCCGACCACGACGTCGTCGCCGGCCCGCTTGCGGACCCCCATCTCGCCGACGCGGGACAGGGCCTTGTTCTCGGCCTGCTCCCGCACCGAGCACGTGTTCAGCAGGACGACGTCGGCCTCGTCGCGCGAGCCGACGAACCGGTATCCCAGGGCCTGCAGCTGCCCGCGCACGAGCTCGCTGTCGAGCTCGTTCATCTGGCAGCCGAACGTCTCGAGGTGGACGGTCGGACCGCCGGCGGGTCGCGCCGCCTCGGCGTCGCCATCGGAATCACGGGGTCCGTCGCCGGCCCCGCCGCACTGGTCGAGGAGGTCGATCATGAAGCCGGCGATTGTACGCTCCGGCGCGCCGGAGTCACACGGCGACCGCCGATCCGCTCCGGCGCTCTGTGCTAAGGTCCGCACCGCAACGCCCCGCCGGACGGGCCACGGCCACGATGCCCGAGGCTCGGCCCCGCCGCGCCGCGGTCCCCGCCTCCGGCCGCTTCGGCGCCGGACGCCCGCCGCCCAGACGTCCCGGAGTCGTCGATGTCCCGACCGCGTCCCGCCGCCCTTCCGCGTTCCACCACCCCTGATCGCCTCGCGCCCGCCGCGAGCCGCCCCGTCGTCGAGCACGCGGCGGCGTGCGTCGCTCTCGGCCTGCTCGCGATCGCGACGGCCGGCGGGATCGGTGGCTGCAGTGGCGTGGCGAGCAAGTCCTCGCCGCACCGCGTGGAGATCCTGCCGGGCCTCGGCCCCGATGCCTGCCGGCCGGAGCGCTTCGCCGCGGCGTGGCCGGAAGCGTCCGCCGACCACGCGGCCGCCCCGGGCGATGCCCCCACGCCGCGGTGAGGCCCCCGGACCCTCGACCGCCGATCGCGATCGACCGAACGTCCGCGCGGACACCCGCGCGGCCCACCCGAGATTGCGGCCACAACCGCGCCCCGTCCGATAGTCACGGCATGTGGCGACCGCGGTACGGCATCATCCTGACGGCGATCGCGCTCCTGGGCATCGGCCTGATCGCCTCGCAGTCGGCGGGGCTGTCGGTGGGCGAGCGCGAGCCGGTGACGGTGGCCGAGCTGCTGCTCGGCTCGACCGCCGCCAAGGCCGCCGGCGCCGTCGCGCTGATGCTCATGGCGATGCGGTTGCCCGTCGAGCGGCTCGCGAGCCGCCGCTGGCACCGCACCCCGCTGCCGTGGGCGGCGTTGGTGGCGGTCGCCCTGGTGCTCTCCCTGCAGATTCCCGGGGTCGGAGTCGTCCGCAACGGCGCGGTTCGCTGGATGGAGATCGGGCCGGTGGGCTTCCAGCCGAGCGAGCTCGCCAAGTGGCTCGTACCCATCGCCATCGGCTGGTGGGCCGCCCGGCAGGGCCGGCGGATGGACCAGGCCCGACTCGGACTGCTGCCGCCGCTGCTGCTGCTGGCGGTGACCGGGGCCGCGGTCGGGCTCGAGGATCTCGGCACGGCGGTGGTGATCGCCGCGGTGGGCGGGCTCGTGATGCTCGCCGGCGGCGTGCGCGTCGCCCACGTGGGCTGGCTGGCCCCCGTCGGGCTCGGCGTCGCCGCGGTCGGCGTCCTCGCCGAGGACTACCGGCGGGACCGGATCCTGGCATTCCTCCGTCCGTTCGAGGATCCGGAGGGCCTGAACTATCACATGATCCAGTCGCTCACCGCGATCGCCGGCGGCGGCGCGGGCGGACGCGGTCTGGGCAACGGCCTGCAGAAGTTCGGCTACCTCCTCGAGGACACGACGGACTTCATCTTCGCGGTGATCTGCGAGGAGCTCGGACTCGCCGGGGCGGCACTGGTGCTCTTCCTCCTCGCGGCACTCGTCTGCTCGTGCCTCGCCGTCGGCCGCCGCACCCGCTCGCCGTTCGCGCGGCTGCTCGTCCTCGCGGTCGCGAGCACCGTGGGACTGCAGGCCCTCGTCAACCTCGCGGTGGTCACCGGGCTTGCACCGACCAAGGGCATCGCCCTGCCGCTCGTCTCCCACGGCGGCACCGGCTGGTGGATGACGGCCGCGTGCCTCGGACTCGTGTGCGCGGTCGACCGGGCGGCCGACCGATCGCCGGCTCCGGTGGACGACTCGGCCGCGACCGCCCGCGCCGCCGGGCCCGAGCCGACGCCCGCCCGCGACGAGCTCCCGATCAGCGGGGCCGGCGGGTTCGGACCCGCCGCGACGTGAGGGCCGCGGCGGCCACTCCGAGGCACCGGCGGCGTACGACGCGGACGGCCCCGCCGGTCGACGGCCTCGTCGCGACGGCCGGCGACGACGGCCCCGCCCCCGCCACCGACGACGACGGCGACCCGGTCCGGCTGCTGCTGCTCGGCGGCGGCTCCGGCGGACACGTGCTGCCGGGCCTGGCGGTGGCGGACGCTCTCGGCGACCGGGCGACCTGCGTCGCGGCGTGCTCGGAGCGGCCGGTCGACGCCCGGATCCTCGAGGCCGCCGGCGTCCCCTATCG
Source organism: uncultured Isosphaeraceae bacterium (assembly GCA_964385045.1). Classification (GTDB taxonomy): domain Bacteria; phylum Planctomycetota; class Phycisphaerae; order Phycisphaerales; family SM1A02; genus CAYLNM01. Next base: position 2,443 of record CAYLNM010000201.1, on the reverse strand, counting down.
CACCCTTCCGGCGACGCCACCCGCGGCCCGGCCCGCCGCCGCGATCCGCTTCGTGCGCGGCTGGCGCGAGTCGTGCCGCCGCGGCGCGGAGCTGCTCCGTGAGCACGAGATCGACGTGGTGCTCGCGACGGGCGGATTCGTGTCGCCGCCGGTGGCGGCCGCCGCGCGGCGCGCCGGCATCCCGGTGATCGCGCTGTGTCTCGACGCGGTGCCCGGCCGGGCGATCCGGCTCGTCGGACGCCTCGCCGCCCGGCGGCTCGCCGGCAGCCCGGTCGCCGACGGATCGCGGCCGTGGCGAGTGGCGGAGGTCACCGGGGTTCCCGTGCGCCGGGACGCGATCGCCCCGGGCGACCCGGGCGCCTGCCGCACCCGGCTCGGCCTGGATCCGTCCCGCCCCACGCTCCTGGTGACTGGGGCGTCGCAGGGAGCGCGGACGATCGACGAGCTCGCTCCGGCCGTGGCGACCCGCGAGGATCGCCCCCTCGCGGGCTGGCAGGTCGTGCACCTGACCGGCGGCGGCGATCCCGAGCCGGTCGAGGCCGCATGGTCGGCGGCCGGCGTCCCCGCCGTCGTGTTGCCGTTCCTCCACGAGATCGGGCTGGCGTGGGGCGCCGCGAGCCTCGCGATCAGCCGGGCCGGGGCCGGGTCCGTGGCCGAGGCGGCGGCGAACCGCGTCCCGACGCTGTTCCTCCCGTATCCGTGGCACGCGGACGAGCACCAGCGGCACAACGCCGAGCCGCTCGCTGGGCTCGGCGGTGCGGTGATCGCCCGCGACGAGGTGGACCTGCCGAGGACGCTCGCCGGCGCGGGTGCGACCCTGGCCTCGCTCGCGACCGATCCGGACCGTCTCGCCGGGATGCGATCGGCCCTCGGGGACCTGCCGCCCGCGGCGGCGGCCGCGGAGGCCGTGGCCCGGCACGTGCTCGACGCGGCCTGCGGACCGCGGGGCCGGCGGGGGCTTCCGGGGCTTCAGGGGCTTCAGGAACGCGAGGGACGCCGGGGCGCCCGGGGCGCCCGGGGCGCCCGGGGGCGCGGCCCGGCGGATTCGCCCCGCGATTGAGCGGCCGGGTCGGCGATCGAGCCTCGGCGCTTCGATGTCCCGCGAGCGGTCGATAGACTGGTGCCATGGAGGTCGCGGGAAAGATCCCGCCCGGCTTCGGGCCGGGCGGGCGGTTCGCTGTTGGCATCATGCTCGCGGACCGGGACCGCCGCCCGACCACCGAGGTCGAGCGGCGCCGGCTCTCCGCCGCGGTCTCGTCCCGCGGGTGGCAGTTGTCGGTGCGGTTCGGCGCCGCCACTGCGCTGGCGGAGCTGTGCCTCGTCGATCGCGAGGAAGCGGCGCGCGAGGCCTGGGGGCTCCCCCGCCGACTCGACCTCGTGCTGCTGCTCGCCGGCGACGTGCTCGGCTCCGACCTCGCGACGTTCGTGCGGGCCGTTCGCACCCACGCCCCCCGCACGCGCATCTACCGGTGGACGGGGGCCGACATCGTGCCGTTCGATCGGACCGCCGAGCCGCGCGGCGGCGCCGACACCGAGGCCGAGGTGGACGACGGGGCGAGAGGCGAGTCCGCTCGTCCGGGTCGCCCGCCGGGCCGCTCCGAGCCCTCCGAGTGGACGCCCGGGGACGGCCCCACGGCCGGCATCGAGGCCGTGCACGGGCTCGTCGCCGCCACGGCGACGACCGGTGGCGCGACGGCCGGACCGCGACCCGACGCCGTCCTGCAAGCGGACGTCCGACCGGGGAGGAACGCGGTGACGACGCCATGATCGAGTCGACCCGCGAGTGCGACGATCATCCCGCGGTGGTGCTCGTGCATCCGCTCGGCGATCTCGCCGCCAGGCTGCCCGAGGCCACGATCGAGGTCGCCTCGGTGCTCGACGCGGTCGGGCTGGTCGCGCGGGCGACCGGGCAGCCACGCATCGGCGCGGTGGTGCTGTCGCAGGCGGAGCTCGAGCGATTCCCCGACGCGCCGGCCGCCCTCAAGCGGCTCGACGACGACGTCCGCGTCGTGCTCGTCGTCCCCGCTCCCGGAGTGAGCGCCGACCCCTCCTCCGTGCGGACGCACGGAGTGGACGCGATCGTCGATGCCGCGGCCGATCCCGAGTCGCTGACCGACGCGATCGCCGGTCGATCGCTCGCGACGGTCGCCACGTCGGCGGGACCGAGCCCCGAGCCGCCGGCCACCGTCGGTACCGCGCCCGTCGGCGAGCCGGCGACGACCGACACGGTCGCCCCCGCCTCCGGGGAGCACGAGGTCGCGGTCTGGCCCTTCGAGCCGGCCGTGGGGCGACGTCCGTCGCCGGCGGCCCCGGGCGGCGGCGTCCCGGCGGCCCCCGAGCCGGTCGACCCGGCCGCGCTGGTGGACGAGGAGGAACGTCGAGCGCTCGTCGGCTCGGCGGACACCCCCCCCGCCGACCCTCCGCTCGATCCCGGTCCCGATCC
>CAYLNM010000200.1:0-6645 GCA_964385045.1 uncultured Isosphaeraceae bacterium | reverse complement strand
GTCGCGGGGTCGCGGGGTCGCGGGGTCGCGGGGTCGCGGGGTCGCGCGGGGTCGCGGGGTCGCCGGACGCCGGACGGCCGGGGCACCCGGAAGCAGCGAGCAGCGTTCACACCCCCCCGGCTTGCCCCGCTTGCCGCGTCCACCGCCGGCGACGCCCTCGTTCCGCCGCCGCCGCCCGCGTCGCGTCCGTCGCGTCCGTCGCGTCCGTCGCGTCCGCGGCGTCCGCGGCCAGCGTCGCGCCCCCTTCCGAGACGCGCCGATCCCGCTGCGGACTCGGTCCTAGCATGCTCGCCATGCCCCGACTGCACCTCATCGACCTCGAGTACCTCGGCCAGCCGGGGTGCATCGCCGCCCACGTGATCGAGACCGACGAGGGCCTGATCCTCGTCGAGAGCGGGCCCGGGAGCACGGTCGACGTGTTGCAGCGCGGCCTCGCCGACCTCGGCCGGTCGCTCGCCGACGTGCGGCACCTGCTCGTGACGCACATCCACTTCGACCACGCCGGGGCGGCCGGGCACGTCGCCGAGGCCGGGGCGACGGTCCATGTGCACGAGTTCGGGGCGAAGCACCTCGTCGATCCGTCGCGGCTGCTCGCGAGTGCGACGCGGATCTACGGCGACGACATGGACCGGCTCTGGGGCGAGCTGCGGCCGATCCCGGCGGCCCGGGTGTCGCCGACCCGGGACGGCGACGTCGTGGAGCTCGGCGGCGTGCGGCTGCGGGCGATCGAGACGCCCGGTCACGCCCGCCACCACCACGCCTTCGCCACCGAACTGCACGGGGAGCGGATCTGCTTCACCGGCGACGCGGCCGGGGCGCTCTGCCTCGACGCGCCGACGTTCGTCTCACTGCCCGCCCCGCCGCCGGAGTTCGACCCCGAGGCGTGGCTCGACTCGATCGAGCGGCTCCGGGCCGAGCGCTTCGACGCGATCTTCCCGACCCACTTCGGCCGGATGGACGACGTGGACGCCCACCTCGCCCGCGTGGCCGAGGCGGTGCGGGCCCACGCCGACCGGGTCAAGGCATGGCTCGACGAGGGCCGCGACGAGGCGACGATCCGCGACGCCTACGGCACCTGGTTCCTCGAGCAGGCCGACGCCCACGGACTGCCGGAGCCCAAGCGGGCCTTCTACGCCAAGGGCTCGGTGGTGGACATGAACGTCACCGGGATCCTCCGGTACTGGCGGAAGCGGACCGAGGCCGAGGCCGCGGCCGCGGACGAGCCGGGGACCGCGTCGACAGGCGAGGCCGGAGGCCGTCCGGTCGACGCGGGCGGCGCGGGCGGCGCCCCCGCGCACGACGCCGCCGGGGCGAACGACGACGCCGCGTCGGCATCGCGTCCGCACCCGGCGGCGACGAGATCGGACTGAGCGCGGGAACGCGAGGCGGCGGGTCGCCGCGTCCGGCGGCCGGGTCCGGCGCGGGAGCGGCCCCGCGCGGCGGCGACGGTCAGCCGCGACGCCGGCGACCGCCCGCGAGTCCGGCGAGCGCGAGCACCGCGAGGCCGCCCGGGCCCGGGACCAGCACCGTCGGCACCGCCGGCTGGTCGCCGTCGAAACCGTTGTACCAGCCGTCGATCGACCCGTCGGCAAGGTCGCGGAAGCTCATCCCGACCCCCGCCTCCGTCCACGCGATGCCGGGATCGACGTCCTCGGCCTCGGCGAGCCAATAGGACCAGAACAGGCCCGGATCGCCGGCCTCGTCCTCGGCCGGGATCGAGAAGTTCTCGACGAACAGGCCGAAGCCCGAGCCGTCCTCGCCGCCGAGCTGGGCGGCGAGCTCGGTCGCCTCGGCGATCGCCTGCACCATCGTCGCGCCGCGGGCGTCGTCGCCGGGGTTCCACCGCCACTCCCAGGCGTAGGTGTCTCCGCCGGTGGCGCCGAAGTCGACGATGAGGTACGAGGCGTTGATGCCGGCCCCGACCGTCTGCTGGACGTCGAGGATCAGGTCGTCGTCCGGATCGAACGGATCGCCGGAGTCGATGACGATGCCCGCGGAGGCGGGCGCGGCGAGCCCCGCGGCGACGAGCGCGGCGAGACCGGGACGAAGACGCCGCGGCCGGGCGGGGGCGTGGGGGCGAGCGTGGGCACGGGGCCCACCGATGCAGACAGCGATGACCGTCATGGTCGTGCACTCCCGGGGACGCCGGTCGCGATCCGGCGCATCCCCGTCGGTCCCGATCGGGGACGGTGCGACCACCGCGGCCGCCTTCCCCGCGGGGCACGCGCGCGCACGACGACGGTCCGGGACCACGAGGACCGAGGTGCGGCGCGTCCCGGTTCGCGGGGACGTCCGTCCATCGCCACGGCAGGTCTTCCGGCTGGGGGCATCGTCTCCGGCGGCCTTCCCGCCGCGGCCGGCCGTCGAGCGACGGTCCGGAGACGGCAGTGGCACGCGGCGTCGCGGGTCCGGGCGGCCGGCGAGCGGAGCCCGGGGCGACGCCGGCCGGCGACGTGGGGGCGGGCCGGAGCCCGGACCCCGCCCGTCACGGCGGCGCGTCCGCGGAGGAGTTGGACCGGCGACGCCGATCCGCACCTCGCTTCCCTTTTCACCCGCCGCCGAGACGGCGGGCACCAGTGGCGATGTCGAGGATAGCGAACCGCGGCGAGCCGCGTGGCCCGCGGATCGCACCGGAGGGCGCGGAGACGCGTGACGCCGTGTGCCGCCGCGGGAGCCGCGGGAGCCGCATCCAGCCGGATGCGCCGCGGTCGTCCCCTCCCCGACGCATCCCGCCGACCGGCCGGACCGCGGCGGATCCGCCCCGCGTCAGAACTGCAGCGTCGCCCCGACGAACAGGCCCTGCAGCCCCGAGTCGAACGTCCAGTCGCCGTCCTCGAGATCGAGCTCCAGCAGCCGGTAGCCGAAGAAGCCGCGGAGATTCGGCGTCACCTCCAGCTCAGCGCCGGCCCGGACCTGCCAGATGCTCCCACCGCCGGCGTTGAGGCCGGGGCCGATCCCGTACTCGGCGGTGATGCGGAAACGCTCGCCGACCACGAATCCGCCGTCCGGCGCCCACGTGAACTCGACGCGGGCCGCGGCGTAGGCCGCGAGCCAGTCGGCGTCCGGCGACTCGGTGCCCGTGCCGGGCCGCGTCACGCGCTGGTCGACCGCGATCCACCGGACGCCGCCGAGCACGCTGAGGTCGAGCCGCGCGTCGCCGCGGCCGAGCCCCGGCCCCTCGGACGCGGCGGGATCGATCGCCGTCCACCGGTGGATCACGCCCTCGAGACCGGCGGACGTGAAGTCGATCCTGGTCTCGTACGGATCGCCGGCGGCGAACGCGAGCGATCCGAAGTCGAACGCCCGCGTCGCGGCGCCGGAGGACTCGCTCGAGAAGTCGAAGCCGTGCAGCCGCCAGGCGACGAAGCCCTCGTCGTCGAGGATCGAGAGCTCGGCGAGCGGCGTCGGCTCGAGCTCGTCGTTGCGGATCGTCCGGTCGATGCGGAAGGGCGCGTTGCCCTCGCCGAGGATCACCTCGCCGCCGAGCCGCGCGAGCCACGCCCCGGTGACGAGCTCGACGTCGAGGTCGCGGGCCCGTCGGAGCTCGGCGTCGAGATCGGGCGCGGCGGCGTCGCCGGCGGAGGGCGAGGCGGCGACGTCGTCCGCGAGCGCGAGTGCGGAGACGATGCCGGCCCGCCGTGCCGCCTCGCCGCGGGCGAGCCCGCCGGGTGCCGCCGCACTCGCCGCGGTCGCCGCGGCGATCGACGGCGTCACGGCGCGCTCGGACGTCGCGGCGGCGGGACCGGCGGCGGCGACCAGGACGGCCGTCAGCGCCGCCGGGCCCGCCGGCGCCCCGCCGGCGGCGATTCGGCGGATCCGCCGGACGCCGGACCGGCGAGGACTAGCATGCGAGGTCGTCGGCATGATTCGTGCTCCATGTCCCGCGGCCGCGGGGCGGCGAGTCTACGCCGAAGCGGAGCGGTCGATGGTTCCCGGCACCCCCGAATCCGGCCCCCCCGCCGGCGGCCCCTCGCCGCACCGCGATCCGGGCGATGCGCCGTCGCCGCGGCCATCGCGCCCGCCCCGCCGCCCCCACCGCGACGATCCCTCGGTGCTGTGGCTCGCGCCCGGCGTCTGGGTGCATCGCGGCGACCTCGACGAGTCCTTCGTGCGGGCGAGCGGTCCCGGCGGCCAGTGCGTCAACAAGGTCGCGTCCGCGGTGCTGCTGCGGGTCCCGCTCCGGGCGATCCACGGGCTCGACGAGCGTCGCCTGGCCCGGCTGCGCCGGATGGCCAAGTCGCGCATCAATCGCGAGGGCGACCTGCTGATCCAGGGGCAGGAGTTCCGCTCGCAGCGGGACAACCGCCGGGCGGTCGAGGATCGGCTCGTCGACCTGGTGCGGCGGGCCTGGGAGCTGCCGCGGCAGCGCAAGAAGACGCGGCCGTCCCGCGCCGCCCAGCAGAAGCGACTCGACGCGAAGAAGCGTCAGGGCGAGAAGAAGCGGCGCCGATCCGGCAAGCGGCCGCGGCTCGACGACTGAGCGGCCCCGGCGCGGACCGGCCGATGACGGCCCGCCGCTCGCGACCCTTCGGTCAGTCCTCGCGGCGATAGCGGCCCTTCAGCCGCACCGCACCACGGCCCTCGACCGTTCGGCCGATCACGAAGGCTCGCTCGCCGAGCTTCCGCAGCCGCCCCACCACCGAGCGGGCGAAGGTCGGCCGAACCACGAGCACGTAGCCGATCCCCATGTTGAAGACGCGCTCCATCTCCGCCGGCTCGACCGCGCCGCGCTGGGCGAGGAAGTCGAAGATCGGCGGCGGCTGCCACGCCGAGCGGTCGATCACGGCGTCGACGTCCGCGGGCAGGGCTCGGTTCACGTTGCCCGGCAGCCCGCCGCCGGTCACGTGCGCCATCCCGCTCACGACCTTCTTGACGCGGTACGCCCGCAGGAGCCGCACGATCGGCCGGGCGTAGATCCGCGTGGGGGTGAGCAGGATCTCGCCGAGGGTCAGGGGCCGGTCCTCCTCGGGGTGGCGATAGGCCGCGAGCTCGGGGTAGGCCTTGTCCAGTCGCAACCGCTTGCGGGCCACGATCCGCCGGACGAGCGAGTAGCCGTTGGAGTGGATGCCGTCCGAGCCGAGGCCGACGAGCACGTCGCCCGGCCGCACGCGGAGGACGTCCATCGCCCGGGCGAGCTCGACCACCCCGACCGCGAACCCCGCCACGTCGAAGTCGCCCTCGTCGTAGATGTCGGGCATCTCCGCGCACTCGCCGCCGAGCAGCGCGCAGCCGGCGATCTCGCAGCCGCGGGCGACGCCCTGCACGATCGCGGCGGTCTGCTCGGGCACCTGCGCGTGCAGCCCGAGGTAGTCGAGGAAGAACAGAGGCTCGGCCCCCTGCACGACGAGGTCGTTGACGTTCATCGCCACGCAGTCGATGCCGATGGTGTCGACCACGCCCAGCTCGGCCGCGAGCTTGACCTTGGTGCCCACGCCGTCGGTGCACGCCACGAGGACCGGGTCGCGGTAGTTCCGCTGGAAGAGCTCCTCGTCGTAGTCGAGCCGGAACATGCCCGCGAACGCCCCGTGCCGGCCCATCACCCGGGGGCCGTGGGTGCGACGCATCATCGTCTCGAACAGCGAGACGGCGCGATCACCGGCCTCGATGTCGACGCCGGAGGCGGCGTAGGTCATGCCGGCGGATCGCGGCCGACGGCCGTTCCGCCCGGTGCTGGCGCTGCGGGCTCTGGGCATGGCGGGCAGTCTACCGGTCCCGCGTCGCACCGGATCGGACGTGCAGTGGCCGCCGGGGCGCGGCACGATGCCGCTCGGCGATCGTCGCCCCGCGGCCCGCGGCCCGGCCGTCCGCGGCGATCCCGGGTCCGTCACGGGCCGGCCCCCGCCTCCGGGCGAGGTGGTCGCCCGGCGCGGACCGTGGTGCGAGACCGGGCCGCCGGGAGCGTCGACATGTCCGCCGGAGCCGCCGGAGGAGCCGGAGCCGCCGCCGCCGCCGCCGCCATCGCCAACGCGATCAAGGCCTCGGGCGTCCTCGTCCGCGTCGAGTCCGAGGACTTCGTGAACCTGCTGCTCCTCGAGGAGCGGCCGCTGGTGGTGGTCGCCACCGGCCGCTGGTGGTCCGGCTACCGCCACCGCCACCTCGCGGGCCTGCGCGGGCTGGCCTTCGTCGCCGACACGGACGCGCCGATCCCGCTGCCGAATCACGTCGACGTCATCGAGGCGGACAAGATCTGGATCCCGGGCTGAAGGCCGCCGGCACCGCGGCGGGGCCGGCTCGCGGTCCCCCGCCCGCGGGACCCCTGCCGGCCGGCACCGCCCCCGGACGCGGCCCCCGCATACGGCGCCCGTCTGCCGCCCCGGTCACCGCCGCCCACGCTGCCCCGCGACGCGGCCCCCGCACGCCGCCCCGGACAGCGCCGCCCACGATGCCCCGGACGCGGCCCCCGCATACGGCGCCCGTCTGCCGCCCCGGTCACCGCCGCCGAGCCGCATCCCAACGCCGCCGCCGCCAGGGCGGCACGGGAGCACGGCGGCCCCGCTGCCGCGCGTGCCCCCGGCCCGGCCCCGCCGCCTCATCCGCCCCGTCGCCCGAGCCTCCCGCCGCGGCGCGACTCCGCGCGCCGTCGACCCCGCCGCCCGCCCGCGCGACCAGGCCGCCCCGCCGCGCCCGGCCCGCCTCGCCGCGCGG
>CAYLNM010000199.1:1593-6763 GCA_964385045.1 uncultured Isosphaeraceae bacterium | reverse complement strand
CGCCTCCCGCCTCCCACGCCCACGCCTGCACTCGCACACGCTCGCCACGCGATCACCGCCCACGCCCGCACGACCCGCAACGACGACCCGGCGGGGCGCAGCCCGCACGACCGGCGCTGAAGGCGCCGCCCACCACGACCGATAGCACCGACCGAGCCCGTTCCTCCGAACCGGATCCCCCCGTGTCCGACCGCACCCTCGATCTCGTCCCGATCGTGCACTCCGAAGCCGACCTCGGTCGGCTCGCGGACACCGCGCGGGCCGCGAGCGGCGACGGCGAGGCCTGGGCCCGGAAGCAGCGGGCGGTGGAGGAGCTCTGGCGATCGATCGAGCGCTGGACGGAGTCGCTCCACGTGGTGCCCGGGCGTCTCCACGTCTACCAGGACGGCCTGCCCGTCTGCGGACAGGAGGAGCGGATCGTCGGCGACCTCGCCCGGCAGGGCAGTCGCAACCACCGGATCCTCGAACGCCTCGTCCGCCGCGGCGCGACCCTGCACGGCACCGAGCAGCCCGAGCTGCTGCTCGAGGAGTACGAGCAGGCTCGCCAGGGACTCGAGGCGGCGGAGTCCGGCGACGGCGACGGCGGGCGGCCGGCCGCGAACGGCGACGCCGATGCCGCCGCCGGCCGCGACCTGCTTCGGCGCCGCGACGCGTTCATCGCCCGGCGCATCGACGAGACGCTGCCCGCGGGCGGCAGCGGCATCCTCTTCATCGGCCTGCTGCACGACGTCGAGGGCCACCTCCCGGCCGACGTCGTCGTGCGCCATCCGGTCGGACGTCCCGCCCCCGCGGAGGGGGCCGAGCCGGCGGACCCGAGGTCCGCCGAGGAGTCACGCAGATGAACAGCGGCAGCAACGGACCCGGCGGCCACGGCCCCCACGGCGGACCCGGCGGGGCCGGCGGGATCGACGGCATTCTCAACGGCCTCAACACGCTCTTCAGCCGGCTCTCGGAGCTGGCCGAGAAGGGCGAGCGGCTCCAGCGCGAGGGTGCCTTCGAGCAGGACGGCAAGGAGGCGCGCTTCCACTACGGGGTGAGCATCCGCACCGCGGCCGACGGCCGCGACGTCAAGGTCGAGCCCTTCGGCAACGTCGTCCGCCGGGGGGGGGCGAGCAGTCCGGGCGAGAAGACGGTCGAGGCGGCGGTGACCGAGGTCCGCGAGCCGATGACCGACGTCATGGAGGAGGACGACCACGTGCTCGTCGTCGCCGAGATGCCGGGCATCGCGGCCGAGGACGTGACGGTCGAGGTCGACGGCGACGTCCTCGTGCTCGAGGCCACCTCCGCCGACAAGCGCTACCGCAAGGAGCTGGTGCTCCCGCGGGCCTTCGATGCGGCGGCGCCCGCGGTCGTCGCCAACAACGGCGTGGTCGAGATCCGGCTCGAGGACTGAGCCGCCTCGTCCCGCACGCGGCTCCGGGCCGCGGCGGTGCACGCCCGGACCAGCCATCCCGGCGGGCCTCCCCGGCTCGTCCCGCCCGAGGGGCGATCGCCTCGCTCGCTCCCGCTGCACCCGCCCGCTTCGTTCGTTCCGCCCGCTCCGCCCGCTCCGCCCGCTCCGTTCGCTCCGCTCGCATCCGGCCGCTGTCCGCGGCCCCCCGAGGACCCGCACCATGGTCAAGTCCAACGGCACCGTCGAGGGCACCGGCGTCGACCTCAAGGTCGCCGAGGCGCTCAGCAAGGACGTCGGCCGCGGCTTCGCCCGCCTCGACCCCGACACGATGGCCACGCTCGGGATCCGCACCGGCGACGTGGTGACGGTCCGCGGCAAGCGGTCGACCGTCGGCCGCGCGATGCCGACCTTCCGCGAGCAGCGGGGCCGCGGCGTGGTGCAGGTCGACGGCATCACCCGCCACAACGCGGGGGCCTCGGTGGACGAGACGGTCCAGGTGTCGGCGGTGGACTGCCGGACCGCCGACTCGGTGACGATCGCCCCCAGCGGCCCGGCCCCGTCGGACCGCGACCTGCAGTACATCGGCAGCCGCATGGACGGCCTGCCGGTGGTCACCGGCGACACCGTCCGGGCGACGCTCTTCGGCAGCCGGGCGGCGGACTTCGTCGTCGAGGCCACCAAGCCGGGCGGTCCGGTGCTGATCTCCCCCCAGACCCGGCTCATCGTCGGGCGCCGGAACGCCGGCGGCGGCGGCAAGGGAGGCACCGAGCGGTCCCGCGTCTCCTACGAGGACATCGGGGGCCTCAAGCCGCAGCTGCACCGCGTGCGCGAGATGATCGAGCTGCCGCTGCGCTTCCCGGAGGTCTTCGAGCGGCTCGGCATCGACCCGCCGAAGGGCGTGCTGCTGCACGGCCCGCCCGGCTGCGGCAAGACGCTGATCGCCCGCGCGATCGCCCACGAGACCGAGGCGAGCTTCTACACGGTCTCGGGGCCCGAGATCATCCACAAGTTCTACGGCGAGTCCGAGGCGCACCTGCGGAAGATCTGGGAGGAGGCGACCCGCAAGGGCCCGTCGATCATCTTCCTCGACGAGGTCGACTCGATCGCCCCGCGGCGCGAGGACACCAAGGGCGACGTCGAGAAGCGGGTGGTGGCCCAGCTCCTCGCCCTCATGGACGGCCTCGAGCGCAGCGCCAACGTCATCGTGATCGCGGCGACGAATCTGCCCAACGCGATCGACCCCGCGCTCCGGCGCCCGGGCCGCTTCGACCGCGAGATCGCGATCCCGATCCCCGACAAGCACGGACGCCGCCAGATCCTCGACGTGCACAGCCGCGGCATGCCGCTGGGCGAGGACGTGAACCTCGATCACCTCGCCGAGATCACCCACGGCTTCGTGGGGGCGGACCTCGAGGCCCTGTGCCGGGAGGCGGCGATGAGCTGCCTCCGCACGATCATGGACGACATCGACTTCAGCGCCGCGAGCATCCCCTACGAGCAGCTCGCCACGCTCGAGGTCGGCGGCGAGGACTTCCGCTCGGCCCTGACCGAGGTCGACGCCTCGGCGGTCCGCGAGGTCTTCGTCGAGGTGCCGGACGTCTCCTGGGACGACGTCGGCGGCCTGCACGAGGTGAAGGCCCGCCTGCGGGAGGCGGTCGAGTGGCCGCTGAAGCACCCGGGCCTCTTCGACCGGGCCAACGTCCGGCCGCCCCGCGGCATCCTGCTCGCGGGCCCGCCCGGCGTCGGCAAGACGATGATCGCCAAGGCGGTCGCCAACGAGGCGAGCGCGAACTTCATCCCGGTCAAGGGACCGGAGCTGATGAACCGCTACGTCGGCGAGTCCGAGCGCGGGCTGCGGGAGGTCTTCCGCAAGGCCCGGCAGGCCGCCCCCTGCATCCTGTTCCTCGACGAGGTCGACGCGCTGCTGCCGCGGCGAGGGGCCTCGGGCGACGGGAGCGGGGTGGCCGACCGCGTGCTCGCCCAGTTCCTGTCGGAGCTCGACGGCATCGAGGAGCTGCGGGGCGTGCTCGTCCTCGGAGCGACCAATCGCCTCGACATGCTCGACGAGGCGGTCACGCGGCCGGGCCGCTTCGACGTGATCATCGAGCTCGACCGCCCGGACGAGACCGCCCGGGCCGAGATCATCCGCGTCCACCTCGAGCACCGGCCCGTCGGCGAGGGCATCGACCCCGCCGCGCTCGCCGCCGCGAGCCACGGGGCGTCCGGCGCCGAGCTCGCCGACGCCTGCGACCGGGCCGCGCTCGCCGCCGTCCGCCGCGCGGTCGAGGCGGTGGAGGCCGGGCGCGAGCCCTCCATCTCGATCGCCGCCGCCGACCTCGAGGAGGCGGTGGCGGCCATCCACGGGAGACCCGCACGATGAGCCAGGCTCCACCCGCCCCGGCGGCGCCCGCCGCCGAGACCGCCTCCGATCGCGCGATCTGCCTCTGCTGCATCGGGCGGCGGACCGAGCTGCCCGTGCCCGGCGGCGCCGGCTACGAGCCGGACCAGCCGCTGCGGGCGATCGACGAGGGACCGCTCCGGGCGGTCGTCATCGACCTCGACGCGTCGTACCTCGTCGGGGCCGACGCCGCCGACCGGCTCGAGTCCGTCGAGTGGCTGGTCCCGCGGGCCGAGCGTCACGAGGCGATCATCGCCGAGGCCGCCCGCGGCGGACCCGTGATCCCGGCCCGCTTCGGGTGCGTGTTCTCCGGCGAGGACCCGCTCCGCGAGATGCTGGCCGGGCACGAGCCGCTGCTCTGGACCGCGCTGGAGCAGGTCGACGGAGCGTCGGAGTTCGCGGTGCGGATCCTGGTTGATCGCGAGCGCGCGGTCGACGTGATGCTCGACGACGAAGCGGGCGGGAGCGGCGACGAGGCGGGCGACGCCGGCGGCGGGGAGCGCGGGGCGGCGTGGATGCTGCGGCAGCGACGCCGGCGCGACGCGAGCCGCGAGATCGGCCCGTGGCTCGCCGAGCGCCTGCGGGAGCCGGTGGCCCGCGTGCAGCAGGCCTCGCGGGCCGCGTGCCGGCACCGCATCGTCGAGAAGCAGCGCGACGGGCGCGAGGTGATCGCCAACTGGGCGTTCCTCGTGCCCGAGGAGGACCGGGCCGAGTTCGACGCCGCGGTGCAGGCGGCGGCCGAGCGGCTCGGCGGCATCGGGGCCGAGGTGGCGATCGGCGGACCGTGGCCGCCGTACAGCTTCGCCCCGTCGGTCGCGGCGGGCTGAACGGAACGCGGCCCGCGATCGCGGGCGGCAGGGCAGGAGACGGAGACGGGATGGTGGAACGCACCCCGGCGATCGCGTCGTCATCGAGGGCGTCCGGCAGCACTCGTGGCTGGCAGGACCGGCCGTCCAGACGGCAGTCGACGTCGGGGGCGTTTCACCCTTCCGTCCCGTCCGAGCCTCTCGCGGGGGTGGCGGTGGTGCCGCTGCCGCCCGTGCGTCCCCGGCCGGGCGCGGCGGGGGCGGCCGGGGGGTCCGAGTCGCCGGGCCCCGCTCCGGGCGGGGTGGAGGCGACGGTGGTGGGGACGGGACGCGCGGGCGTCGTGGTGGTCCCGGCCGCGGCCCGTCCGCTCGAGCCCGACGCGGCGTGGGCCCGCTGGATCGCGCGCACGCAGGCGGCCCTCCACCGCGCGGACGCCGCCCTCGCGTGCCGGTGGGACGCGGTGTGGCCCGACGCCGCGGCGCTGGTGGCGTGGGTGCGGACCCGGTCCGTCGCCCTCGCCCGCGAGCTCGACGCGGTGCGGGGCGCGGTCGAGCTGGTGCTGCACGTGCCGG
>CAYLNM010000199.1:0-1493 GCA_964385045.1 uncultured Isosphaeraceae bacterium | reverse complement strand
GCGATCCGCGGGATGTCGGCGTCGGTGGCGCGGTCCCAGTCGAAGGGCTCGTAGTCGGGGCACCAGTCGGGCGGGTCGATCGCCGCGCCGGGCGCGCGTCCGGCCCGCCGCAGGTGCTCGAGCTGCCGGAGGCCGATGACCAGCGTCGCGAGCACCGCCGCGAGCCGGTCGACCTGGCCGTGGGCCTGGCGGGCCGCCATCAGGCCCATCGAGACGACGTCCTGGTTGCGGCCGTTGGTCGGGATCGACGCGTTGGCGGCGGGGCCGCCGTGGTGCCGCATCTCGGCCACGAGGGCGGTGGCGGTGAGCTGGGCTCCGGCCATGCCCGCGCACGGCCCGGGCTCCCACGCCAGCAGCAGGGGGGCGCCGCCGTTGAGCTCGGGGTTCAGGATCACGTCGAGCTGGCGCTCGGCGAGGATCGCCACCTGCACCGCCGCGGTGCTCGCCGCGTCGGCGGCGAAGGCGATCTGCTGGCCCTGGAAGTTGCCGCCGTGCAGGACGGCGGGATCCTCGTCGCACGCCCAGGTCACCGGGTTGTCGGCGACGCCGGCGAGCTCGGTGTCCACGAGCCGCCGCGCGTGGGCGAGCTGCTCGCGGCACGCCCCGAGGAATTGCGGGGCGCACCGCACCGAGTAGACCTCCTGCAGCGGGCGGTCGGTGTCCTCGAACGCCGCGGGGTCGCCCGCCGCCCGGCGGATGGCGGCGGCGCTGGCCTGCTGGCCGCCGTGGCCGCGGGCGAGATGCAGCCGCGGGTCGAGGGCCTGGCCACGGGCCCCCAGCGCCCGGTAGAGCCAGCCCGTGATCGCCTCGGCGCGCTCGAGCAGCCGCCAGGCGCCGTCCACTGCGAGGGTGGCGTAGGCGGTCATGAAGTTGGTGCCGTTGACGAGACCGAGGGCCTCGCGGCCGCCGAGCTCGCGGGGCCGGACGCTCAGGGCACGGAGCACCTGGCCTCCGTCCACCGGCCCGCCTTCGGCCAGGACGCGGCCGCCCCCGCCGAGCACGCGGGCGACGTGGGACATCGGGATGAGGTCGCCGCTTGCCCCCACCGAGCCGACGCACGGGACCGCCGGCACCACGCCGGCCGCGAGCAGCTCCGCGAGGCCCTCGGCGACGTCGAGGCCGATGGCGGAGAAGCCGCGGCCGAGGGTGGTGCAGCGGGCGATCATCGCCGCCCGCACGACCTCGGCCGGCATCGGCTCGCCCCAGCCGGCTCCGAGGTGGGCGAGCAGCCCGGCCCCGTGCCCGTCGGGATGGCCGCCGCCGAGGCCGGCGTCGAACCGGACGTGAGGTCCGAAGCCGGTGGTGAGGCCGTAGATCGGGTCGCCGGCGGCGTGGCGCTCGGCCAGCGCCGCCTCCGACCGGGTCATGACCTCGGCCGCGGCGGCGGTGAACCGCACCCGCGGCCGCTCGAGGCGGGCGAGGGCCGCGAGCGTCGGCACGTCGAGCCTGGTGTCGGGCGCGATCTCGAGCGTCGGCTTGGTCCCGGCGGGGAG
>CAYLNM010000198.1:0-6768 GCA_964385045.1 uncultured Isosphaeraceae bacterium | reverse complement strand
GATCAGCCGCGGGCGAGCGCGCTGTTGGCGTACGCCGGGTCGTCGGTGACCTCGCGGACGACGTGCGGGGCCAGCCAGGCCGGCGGCGGAGCCTCGGTCCCGATGGCGGGGAGCTCCACCTCGGCCAGCACGAGCGGTCGATCCTCGAAGACGTCGATCTCCCACGCGAGCCCGGTCGCCTCCCGCACCACGTGCCGCGTCTTCCGCAGCCGGTGGCCCTCGGTGCGGGGCCAGGCCGCGTCGAAGGCGGGCCGGCCGATCGTGCGCTCGCGCTCCTCGCGGACGAGCCCGCGGCCACGCTTGACGGTGTGGGTGAGCGTCTCGGTGCCGTCCGGGGCGACGGTGCGGCGGAGGCGGCCGAACCGCGGCACGCCCGCCTCGTCCTCGACCGGCACCGACGGATCCTCCGGCGGCGGGGCGAGGTAGCCCTGCTCGATCCGGTGCGACTCCGCGTGCGGCGGCATCGGGGGCGGTCCGTCGAGCAGGTACTTCCGCTCGATCTCGTGGGCGGCCGCGTCGCTCACGGCGCCGGCGGCCCGTCCACCGCGGTGTCGCCCGCGCCCGGCTCGAGCAGCGTGCCGCTGCGGAGGCGGAAGAGCGCCCGTACCACCAGCTCCCGGACCCGGGGCGGCATCGTCTCGTCGTCGACCAGTGCCGCGAAGGCCCGGTCGAGGGCGGCGTCGGACTGCGACGAGATGCGGTGTCCGTGGTGCACGATGGCGGCCGCGATGGCGGCGGCGTACCAGCGGGCTCCGAGCCGGCGCTCGGGCGCGCTCTCGCCGACCACGCGGAGCGTCTTGTAGGCGCTCTTGGCGGCGACGAGCGACTCGAGCGGCACGTCCGGATCCGCGAGCAGCGCCTCGGCGGTCCCCCGCCGGGGATCGATGTCGGCGGCGAGCCAGTTGACCGACGCCATGCCCTCGTCGCGGCCGAGGGCGGCGGCCCAGTCGATCGCCGAGACGGTCTCGTCCGATGCGTCGCCGCGGGCGGCCGGGCGGGTGGCACCGGGCCCGGGAGGCGGGCTCGGGTCGGCGGACGCGCCCGGGCCCGCGGGGTGCGGGGAGGGGCGGTCGGCATCGTGGGGCGGAACCGAGGTCATGGCGTCGGGGGGCGTCTTCATGGGCGGGCTCCCAGCTCCGCGAGGAGGTCGCGGATCTCGGCATCGACCTCCGCCGGGCTCGAGAGCGTGCGTCCGATCTCGTCCCGGAGGACCCGCGCGAACCGCCGCTTGGCGGTGATCATCATATTCGCCGCCTGCGCCGCGTCCTCGAGGTCGAGCTCCGCGACGAGATCGGCGTAGTCGCGGGGCGTCGTGCCCTCGAGCAGCGGCCGGGCGACGCGGTGCTCGAAGACGGCCCAGTGCGGTTCGAGGCCGTCCTCGGCGCACTCGGACGCGGCGCGATCGATCGCGGCGCGGACGAGCCCGCGGGCCCACTCGGTCGTGAACGCTCGAGCCGGGTCGTCGGGGAGGGTGGCGGCGGCGACCGCCTGCCCGGTGTCGGCGGAGGGCCCGAGCGCCCGCACCGGCGTGCCGGGATGCCGGCGCTGTCGCTGCGCGTGGCGGTGCCGCTGCACGAGGTAGTTCCGGAGGCTCGTGTACAGGTACGTGCGGAAGCGTCCGCGCACGGGATCGGCCCGCTCGATCAGGTCGCCGTCGACGACGACGTCGCACAGGAAGCCCTGCGTGAGATCGGCCGCCGACTCGGCGTCGCAGCCGGTGCGACGCAGGTAGGCGTAGACCGCGGGCCAGTAGCGCCGGGCGATGCGGTCGAGCGCGTGACGGGCCGAGGCCCCGTCGCCGCGGGCATCGTGGATCACGTCCCAGTCCGTCACCGAGGCCGACGGAGGCGGCAGTGGAATGGCGGGCGGCACCGCGTCCCGACCCCGCGGGCGCGAGGTGGACGCGGCGTCGGGCCGGAAGCCCGCGTCGTCCTGGGGCGGCGAGGACGTCATCGTCCCGACGATACGCGAGGGATCGGTGGATCCTGCGCGGGGCGGCGGAATCGCCGTGGACGCGGCGACGCGACCCGGCGGGCAGCGGACGGTCGACGGCGGGGGGGAGGGCAAGCGGCCGTCTGGGCGGGCGGCCTCCGCATCGAGCGGCCTGCAGGGCGAGCGGCCGGCGGAGCGAGCGACCTCCGCGCCGAGCGGCCGGCAACCGGCGACCCGCGGCCGCCGACGCATGCCCGCCCGGGTCAGGGCGGGAAGGCGGCGTCCGGATCGGCGAGCATCAGCGTCCCGCCCTGCGCGGTGGCGTCGCGGAGGTCGAGCTCGGGGTGGCGTTCCGCGAGCTCCCGGGCCGTGAGGCCGGCCGGGTCGGAGACCACGCCGTCCGGGCCGACGACGAGGTACCGCGGTCCCTCGGGGGTCGCCCGAACCTCGATCCGGGTGCTCCGTCCCTCGAGGCGTCCGAGCGACGCCCCGGGGAGCAGCTCGGCGACCGGCGGGCGGGTCCCGTCGGGCCCGGCGTCGCGGGAGGTGCGATCCCGATCGCGATCGAGTCCGTCTCCGGTGGCGGTGGGCGCCGGTGCCGCGCGGTCGGGCGGCATGGTCGCGGGCGCGGTCATGCCGGCGGAGGGCGCGTCGGCGCGGCTCCAGTCCGGGCGGACCACCGCGGCGGCGGTCACGAAGGCGGCACTGCCCGCGATCACGGCCACCACGCGCAGGAGTCGTTCGTCGAGTGCGATGCCCATCGCCCGAAGCATCGACTTCGCCGCGTCCTCGGGCGACGCGGGGCGGCGACGTCGGCGGCGCCGGGACGAGGCGGGGTCGGGTCCTGCGGGCTGCGCCAGTCGCGCCGGGCCCCGGTGCGGCGCGCCGGGTCCGGGCCCGGTCGGCCCGGCGACCCGCGGGGAGCGCGGGGTCCTCGGCGGACGCGCCGCGGCACGACGGTCCGGCGGCCGAGGACCTATCATGGCGACCGCGAAGCCCGGCCCCATCGTCTAGTCAGGTCCAGGACGCCAGGTTTTCACCCTGGAAACAGGGGTTCGAATCCCCTTGGGGTCATTCGCCGCCGCCGCCCGCCGGTCCGCCCGGCGGCGTTCGTGCGCGGCCGCTGTCGGCTCGCGGGCTCGCGGGCTCATGGGCTCGCGGGCTCATGGGCTCGCGCAGGGCCCGCATCCGCGCCGATCACGTCCGATCCGGCTCCGGCGCTGCCGGCTCGCCGCCGGCGAGGCGCTCGAGCGTCGCGTCGATCAGGCCCGACAGTCCGGCGTGCACGGTGCGTCCCCGCAACGCGGCGAGGCCCCGCACCCGTTCCAGCACGCCGCGGACCCGGGCCACGTCGGCCGCCATCGCCGCCGCGCGATCCGGCTCGCGTCCGTCGGCGCGGAGCTCGGCGATCGTGCGCTCGAGGCTCGTCACGCCCGGATCGATGCTGCGCACCACCGCGTCGAGCGCCTCGAGCAGTCGGGCCGCCTGCTCGGCCGAGATCAGCTCCGCCACGCCGGCCCGGCGACGCAGGCCGGCGGCGACCCGGGCCATGAGGAGCGTGGGGTTCACCGGCTTCGTCACGTAGTCGTCCGCCCCCGCCTCGAGGGCTGCGACCACGTCCGACGCGTCGGCCAGCGCCGAGACCATCACCACCGGCAGCTGCTCGGAGGCGAACCGCGCCCGGATCCACGCGAGCACCTCGAGCCCGCTCATGCCGGGCATGCTCACGTCGAGCAGCACGAGATCCGGCAACGGGTCGCGCTCGAGCCGCGCGAGGCAGCCCGGGCCGTCCGCGACCGTCTCGACCGTCAGGCCCTCCGACTCGAGCAGGCGAGCGGCGAAGTCGCGGCTCATCGCGTCGTCCTCGACCAGGAGGACGCGGGCGTCCGGGGGCAGGCCGTTCATCACGAAGGCTCCGGGGGCGTGGGCGTGGCCGGCGGGGCGGACTCGGCGGCGGCGCCGGTCGCGGATGGGGACGCCGGGGCGAGCGTCGCGGGGACGATCACGGTGAATCGCGAGCCCGCCCCCGGACGACTGGCCGCGACGAGTCCGCCGCCGAGCAGATCGGTCAGCCGGCGGACGAGAGCGAGGCCGAGACCGGTGCCGCCGTGGCGGCGGGTCGCGGAGTCGTCGACCTGCACGAACTCCTCGAACGCGGCGGCGAGCTCGCGGTCGGTCATGCCCGGTCCGCCGTCGATCACCGACAGCAGGAGTCGGTCCGCGTCCTCCGGCGGGACCGTGCCCTCGACGTGGACCGCGTCCGGGCGGTCTCCGGGAGCCGGCGGGAGGGCCGGTGACGCGGCGCCGCCCTCGGGCCGCGGCGCGCCGCGCACGTCGGACGGCACCGGCGTGCCCGCCGGCAGTCGGCGGGCGCGGAGGGTCACCGGCGCCTCGCCGGAGAACCGCACCGCGTTCGACAGCAGGTTGTCGAGCACCTGCCGCATCCGCGTGCGATCGGTGCGGGCGGGGCCCAGCGGCTCGGCGTCGAGACGGACCGTCCCGCCGCTCGTCCGGGCCGCGGCGTCGGCAGCGTTCGCCGACTCCCGCACGAGGGCGTCGGCGTCGATCGGCGCGGGCTCGGGCACCATCATCCCGGCCTCCACCTTCGCGAGGTCCAGGACGTCGGAGACCAGCCGGAGCATGTGCTCGCCGGCGCCGCGGATCCGCCGGACGTCGGCGACCACGTCGTCGGGCCGCGCTTCGGCGAGCCCCCGCTCGATCAGCCAGGTGAAGCCGAGGATGCCGTTCAGCGGCGTGCGGAACTCGTGGCTCATGGTGGCGAGGAAGCGGCTCTTGGCCCGGTCCGCGGCCCGGGCGTCGTCTCGCGCGGTCCGCAGCTCGGCCGCAAGCCGTTCGAGCTCGACCTCGCGGTCGCGGAGCCGCCGCTCGCTCGCGGTCCGGCGATCGATCTCGCCGTGCAGGCCGGCGTTCAGGCGGCGCAGCCGCACGAGCAGGGCGACCTGGAGCAGGCCGAGCAGCACCACCGCGGCGATCAGGGCGCCGTCGAAGCGCAGCCGACCCGCCAGACCGCGGGCGGCGTCGCGGCGGAGGACGTCGCCCAGCCGACGGGCGGCGGAACGGGCCGCGTCGCGGGCGTGCCGGACGGCGGCCGCCGTCTCGTGGGACTCGAGCGATTCCGCCGCCCCGCTCCTCCCGCTCGCGTCCATCGTCCCACCCGGCGGCGACACCGCAGCGGCCGCGCCGTTCGCCGCGGACTCGTCGTCGCCGGCTACCGCCGCGGTTCGTGCCGTTGCGTGGCGGCCGGCCGCCGCCAGCAGGTCCTCCACCGCGACCACGAGCGCGAAGGCCGCCTCGGTGCCGCCGGGCACGTCCTCGAGGACGAGCAGGGCGGGGGAGAGCGGCACTCGAGACGTCTCGTCGTCCCGCCTCGCCGCCGCCGGCGAGCCGTCGGTGGAGCGTGGGGACTCGGCGCCGGCGAGCACCGCCGCGATCCGCCGCGCCCGCTCGCCGGGCGCCCGCCAGGCCTCCGGCGCGGCGCCCGGGTCCAGCGCCGCGCCGGCGGTCCGCTCCACGAGCACCGGGAGCTCGGTCGCCGCGAGCAGTCGATCCACCGACCGCCGCTCGGCCAGCGTCCGCGTCGCGCTCAGCAGCGGCACGATGAGCAGCGCCGCCACCGACAGCAGCAGCAGCGTGGTCACGAGGACGCCGATCGCCGGGCCGCCGCCGGGGGTGCGGGGGCGGGCGGTCGCCGCGGCGGACTCGGCGGTCCGGCTCACGCCTCGACCAGTCCCTCGGCGATCGCGAATCGGATCAGCTCCCCGCGATCGTGGATGTCGAGCTTCTTCATGATGGACTTGCGATGGTTGTCGATCGTCATCGGGCTGCGGTGGAGCTCGGCCGCGATCTCGGTGCGCCCCATGCCCTTGGCGATCATCCGCAGCACCTCGAGCTCCCGGCGGGTGATCGACTCGAGCCGCGACCGCACCGCCTTGCGGTCCGGTCCGGCCGCGTCGATCCGCTCCTGCACCGTCGGACTGCTCGCGATGCGCCCCTCGCGCACGTCGCGGATGCCGCGGACGATGTCGTCCGGCGGATCGCCCTTGCACAGGTAGCCCCAGGCCCCGGCCTTGTACGCCAGGTCGATGTACCGGTCCCGCACGTGGGCGCTGAGCATGATGGCCCGGGCGTCCGGGGCGTCGCGCTTCAGGTCGAGCAGGGCGTCGAACGGATCGCGGCCGGGCAGATCGATGTCCAGCAGCACGACGTCCGGCCGCAGCTCGCGGACCGTCTCGAGCAGCCGGTCGGCCGTCTCGAGGTGCCCGACGAACGACATGTCGGGCTCGGCGTCGAGCCGGGCCCGAAGGCCGTCGGCGAGGAACGCGTGGTCGTCCACGCACAGCACGCGGATGGGGGGACTGCTCATCGTTCGGACTCCGGTCGCGGCCGCCCGAGCGCGGCGACCGCCTCCATGATCGCCCGCCGCACCGCGGGCAGGTCGTCGGGATCGGGGACCTCGTGCACGGTCGCGTCCGCCGGGCCGGCGTTCGCGTTCGGCTTGCCGCCGAGCCGCAGCGTGCGCCGGGGCGGCGGAGGACCGTCGCCGGGCGCGGCGCCGGCGCTCGCCGTCGTGCGGGCCGCGGCCTCGTCGCCCGCCTCGGCGTCCACCGCGAGCAGGTCGACCGGCCCCGACTCCGTCGGCGCTTCCGCCTCCGGCCGCACGCGGAAGCCCGCGTCGGCGAGCGCGGCCGAGATCCACGCCGCCCGCCGCGGGTCGCGCACGCGGACCACCGCCTCCAGCGGGCGCGGGCCGGCCGCGGCGGGGGCGGCGGGGGCTGCGTCGCCCGCGCCGCTCGTACCGCGGGCACCGGCCGCACC
>CAYLNM010000197.1:0-6807 GCA_964385045.1 uncultured Isosphaeraceae bacterium | reverse complement strand
CCCCGCGTGCGGGAGGCCCGCGACCTCGGGCTGCTGAGCGGCGACCTCGTCTGGAGCGAGGAGCGAGCCGAGGGCTTCGTCCGGGTCTGCCATCTGGCGATCAACGATCCCGCCGAGGGCCACTACCGCGTGTGGGTCTGGAACGCCGACGACATGGACGGCCCGCCGGTGGCGGTCTGCTCCTTCGACGTCACGAACCCCCAGCGCGACACCGTCGCCGCCCTGCAGGCCACCGAGGCGATCGACGTCCCGGTGCGGGCGTCCATCACCTTCGTGCCCACCGGGACCGTCGTCGATCGCCCCGAGCCGTCGGAGGAGCTGCTCGTGGCCCGTCGCACGCCGGCGTCCCTGCCGGACCTCGACTGGAACGGCGGGCGCGGCACGGGCTGACCCGAGTCCGCCGCCCCGGGAAGGGGGGGACGAACGCTGCATCCGGCATCCGAACGGCGCACCTCCGGTTCTCCGGGGGTGCGTCGTCGTGCGTGGCGCGGCACCATGGGAGACGGGCCCGGCGGCCGTGCGGCGACGGACGGCCGCGAGCCTGCCGCCGCGAGCCCCGCCGCCGGCGAGCCTCGCCACCGCCCGACCACGTGCGATCCGGAGTCACGCCATGACCGATCCCGCCCCCCCGTCCGCCCCCGCGAACGCCCCGGAGCACGCCGAGACCTGCGCTCCCGGCGGCCCGACGGCCGAGCACGAGCGGCTGCACCCCTTCGTCGGCACCTTCCGGGCGGAGGTGCGCCTGTGGATGGACCCGGCCGCGCCGGATCCGTACGTCTCCACCGGCACGATGGTGAACGAGATGGACCTCGGCGGCCGGTTCCTGCGGCACACCTACGTGGGCGACGAGACGGACGGACCGTTCCCGGCGTTCGAGGGACGCGGCTTCTGGGGGTGGAACGCGGCCGCCGAGCGGTGGGAGGGGTTCTGGATCGACAACGCCGGCACCGGCATGGACCTCGAGCACGGCCGGCTCGAGGACGACGGGCGGACGTGGACGATGCGCAGCACCTTCGTGGACCCCGAGACCCGCCGCGAGACGGCCAAGCGGTCCGAGATCGTGCTCGAGGACGAGGACCGCCACGTGATGCGGACCTGGTTCGTCGGGGAGGACGGCGCCGAGGCGAAGGTGATGGAGATCCGGTACGAGCGGGCGAGGTGAGCCGGCGCGGACCGGTCGCGGCGCCGGGCGTCCGACCGCCCCATCGGCGGCCGGCGATCCCTCAGGCCCGCGCGACCCGCAGGATCTCCTCGACCGTGGTCCGCCCGGCCCGCACCTTCTCGTAGCCGGCCTGCTTGAGCGTCACCATGCCGTCGGCCCGCACCGCGTGGTCGGCGAGGCGGCGGGCGTTGGCCCGCTCCATCACCATCTCGCGGATCGGCTCGCTCATCGCCATGAGCTCGTAGATGCCGATGCGGCCGAGGTATCCCGTCGCGCGGCAGCGGCGGCATCCGTCGCCGCGTCGCAGCCGGGCCCCCTCGGCGGGGCCGAAGTCGTCGGGCAGGTGCACCTCGTCCGGCCGGGCCTCGCGGCCGCACTCGGGGCAGACCGTCCGCACGAGCCGCTGGGCGATCACGCCCTCGACCGAGCTCGCCACGAGGAACGGCTCCACCCCCATGTCGAGCAGGCGGGGGGCGGCGCCGGCGGCGTCGTTGGTGTGCAGCGTCGAGAAGACGAGGTGGCCGGTCAGCGAGGCCTGCACCGCCGCCACCGCGGTCTCGAGGTCGCGGATCTCGCCGATCATGATGACGTCGGGGTCGTGGCGGAGGATCGCCCGCAGGCCGGCGGCGAAGTCGAGGCCGACCTGCCGGTTCACCTGGATCTGGTTCACGCCGCCCACGTCGTACTCGACGGGGTCCTCGACCGTGATCGCCTTGGTCTCGTCGTCGATGATCCGGGCGAGCGAGGCGTAGAGCGTGGTCGACTTGCCGGAGCCGGTGGGGCCGGTGACGAGCAGGATCCCGTGCGGGCGGGCGATGAGGTCGTCCCAGGTCCCGAGGAGTCCGGGATCCATGCCCAGGTCGTCCAGCGTCATCATCACCGCGCTCTTGTTGAGCACGCGGAGCACCACGCCCTCGCCGTAGAGCATCGGGATGACCGAGACGCGGAGGTCGTACTCGGCCTTGTCCAGCCGCAGGGAGATGCGGCCGTCCTGCGGCGTCCGCTTCTCGGCGATGTTCAGGTTCGCCATGATCTTCAGGCGACTGACGATCGCGTGGCGGAAGCGGTTGACGGTGGTGGGGACGCCGGCCTGGGCGAGGACGCCGTCCACGCGGTAGCGGATGACGAGGCGATCCTCGTACGGCTCGAAGTGGATGTCGGTGGCCCGCTCCCGCACCGCCTCGAGCAGCAGGTCGTTGACGAGCTTGACGACGCTCGCCTCCTCCGCCGCCGCGGCCGGGTCGTCGGCCGCCTCGATCGCGACCTCGGGCTCGGCCCCGTCCGACAGCTCGTCGAGGGTGTCGCCGGCCACGCCGTAGTGCTGGCGGATGAACTTGCGGATGTCCTGCTCGTCGGCGAGGACGAGGTCGATCGACTTGCCGGTGAGGAGCTTGAGCTCGTCGAAGGCGGTGAGCTCGAAGGGGTCGCTGGTGGCCACGCGGAGGGTGCCGTTCCGCTCCTCCAGCGGCACGCAGCGCTGCTTGAAGACCAGCCGGGCGGGCAGGGCCCGCAGCACCTCGGGCTTCACCTCGACCGCGTCGAGGTCGACGATCGGCATCGCGAACTGGTGGCCGATGGCCTCGAGGACCTGGGTCGCGCTCACGTGGCCGAGGCGCACGAGCACGTGGTCGAGGCGCTCCCCCGTCCGGGACTGTTCCTCGATCGCCGCGCGGAGCTCGTCCTCGCCGACCAGGCCGCGTTCCAGCAGGACCGTGCCGATGCCCATGAGGCTCGATCATACGGGCGGGGGAGGGCCCGGCTGCCCGCATCCCCCTCGCGAGCGGCAGGTTCCGGCGGTCTCGGCCCGCGGCGGGGCGTTCCCGGACGTGGCGCGGGGCACGGCCGGGGGGGCGCGGGGGTGCGGGGCCGGGCGGCCGAGGGCACGGACGCGCCGGGAACGGGAGCGGCAGGGGAGCGCCGCGGGCGGGCCTCCCGCGGGGCGACGAGCCCCCCGGGCCTCGGCTACCATGCGGGGTCCGCGGGTGCTGCGGCCTGTCCGCCCCGCTCATCATCCCGACGGGACCCCCTGGGTCCGCTTCCGGTCGTCCGGCCCCCGCCGGCGGCCGATGCGAGGTCGCCGGTTCGCGGCGGCCCGCGGAGCGGCGGACGTTCCTGCGTCCACGCCGAGGGGGCCCCGCCGCGGCCCACGCCGCCCGGCGGGCCCGTCGCCCCGTCCTCCGGTCGCGTCCGCGCCGGTCCGTCCTCGAACCTCCCGGCTCGACGCGAGCCCGAATCGTCCGGAGTCCCGCCGTGATCCAGCCCATCGATCCGAAGCACGTCCACGAGACCCTGCGCAAGCACCAGCTCGTCGACGGCTACGACATGGTCCTCGACCTCGAGAAGTCCCACGGCGCGTGGGTGCACGACGCGGCCTCGGGCGAGGAGTACCTCGACGCCTTCACCTGCTTCGCCTCGTGGCCGCTCGGCTACAACCACCCCAAGATCGTGCGGGACGAGACCTTCAGCCACGAGCTGCTCGCGGCGGCGTACAACAACCCGTCGAACAGCGACCTCTACACGGCCGAGATGGCCCGCTTCGTGGAGGCCTTCGGCGAGCACGTCACCCCCGAGGGGTTCCCGTACCACTTCTGGATCGCCGGCGGCGGCCTCGCGGTCGAGAACGCGATGAAGGCGGCCTTCGACTGGAAGGCGCGCAAGCTCGGTCGCACCAGCTTCCACGACGACGTCAACGACCTCTCGATCCTGCACTTCGACCAGGCGTTCCACGGCCGCACCGGCTACACGATGAGCGTGACGAACACGCTGCCGGACAAGGTCGGTCTGTTCCCGAAGTTCCACTGGCCCCGGGTCCACAACCCGGCCTGCGTCTTCGACCACGACGGCAACGTCGCCAACGACATCGAGGCCGAGGAGGCCCGGGCGATCGCCGAGATCGAGTCGTTCTTCACCCGCTGCCCGCACGGCCGCACCCCCGAGGGGCACGGGTCGGTCGCCGGCATCCTCATCGAGACGATGCAGGGCGAGGGCGGCGACAACCACTTCCGGCCCGAGTTCCTGCAGAAGCTCCGCGACATCTGCGACGAGCACGAGTGCCTGCTCATCTTCGACGAGGTGCAGGCCGGCTTCTTCGGCTCGGGCAAGCCGTGGATGTGGCAGCACCACGGGGTGGCCCCGGACGTCTGCGCGTTCGGCAAGAAGAGCCAGGTCTGCGGCGTGTACGCCGGCACCCGCCTCGACGAGGTGGACGAGCACGTCTTCCGGCGCTCGAGCCGCATCAACTCGACCTGGGGCGGCAACCTCGTGGACATGGTCCGCAGCCGCCGATTCATCGAGATCATCAAGGAGGACGGGCTCGAGCGGAACACCCTCGAGCGGGGCGAGCAGGTCGTCGCCGGCCTCCGGGCGATCGCGAGGGAGACCGGGGCGTTCCACAACGTCCGCGGCGTCGGCTCGCTCGTCGCCTTCAGCTTCGAGGATCCCAAGGCCCGCGACGAGATGGTGCGGTCGCTGCACCGCCAGAAGGTGCTCGCCCTGCCCTGCGGCACGCACTCGGTCCGCTTCCGCCTCCCGCTGACCGCCACGAGCGAGGAGGCCGACCTCCTGCTCGAGCGGACCGCCACCGCGACCCCGGCCGCGGCCGCCGCCGCTCCGGCCTGATCCGGGGGGATCCCGCCGGGCCCGGCGCCGTCGGGCCCCGGCGCCGGATCGGCTCCCACGACCACCGACCGCGGCCCCCCGTCTCCAGCGGGGGGCCGCGGTGTCGTCAGGTGTCCCGTCGGCGCGTGGCTCGGTCACGGGATGCGGCTTCCGCATCCGGCTGGCCGGTCGTATCGTGCGGGCTCGCGCCGGCGCGGGGGGAGCGGGCGCGATCCCCCGAGACGCCGGAGCCCCCAACGCGATGAGCCGCTACCGCACCCTTCCCGACGACACCCGGGGGATGCCGCGCGGCGTCCCGTACATCATCGGGAACGAGCTCGCCGAGCGCTTCTCGTTCTACGGCATGAAGGCGATCCTCGTCGTCTACATGACGCGGCACCTGCAGAACGCCGCGGGCGAGCCGGCGCCGATGAGCGACGAGGACGCGAAGGCGGTCTACCACCTCTTCACCGCCGCCGCGTACTTCTTCCCGCTGCTCGGGGCCCTGCTCAGCGACATCATCTGGGGCAAGTACCGCACCATCATCATCCTGTCGCTGGCCTACTGCCTCGGCCACGGCTGCCTCGCCCTCGGCGACACCGGCGCGGGGGCGGCGCTGCTGGATCCGAAGCACTGGCTCTTCGTCGGGCTCGGCCTCATCGCCCTCGGCTCGGGCGGGATCAAGCCGTGCGTCTCGGCCCACGTGGGCGACCAGTTCGGCTCCCGGAACCAGCACCTGATCTCCAAGGTCTTCAGCTGGTTCTACTTCTCGATCAACGTCGGGGCGATGGCGAGCACGCTGCTCACGCCGTACCTGCTCGAGGAGCACGGTCCGTCGATCGCCTTCGGCCTCCCCGGCGTGCTGATGCTGCTGGCCACGTTCGTGTTCTGGCTCGGTCGCAACCGCTTCGTGCACATCCAGCCGAGCGGCAAGGAGGCATTCGTCAGGGAGACCTTCGGTCCCGACGGGCGCCGGGCCCTGATCAACCTCGCCCCGATCTTCCTGATCTTCATCCCGATGTTCTGGGCGATCTTCGACCAGACCGGCTCCGCCTGGGTCCTGCAGGCCAAGTCGATGGACCGCGAGCTCCTCGGGACGGTGTGGTACGAGTCGCAGGTGCAGGCGGTGAACCCGCTGCTGATCCTGATCCTGATCCCGGTCTTCACGTACGTCGTCTACCCGGCCATCGACCGGGTCTGGAGGATGACGCCGCTGCGGAGGATCGGCATCGGGCTCTTCGTGACCGCCCTGGCCTTCAGCGTCTCGGCGTTCATCGAGCTCGGGATCGCGGCCGGCGCGCCGGAGGCGGTCTCGAACCTCGTGGTGGCGTTCCCGGAGCTGGTGCGTCCCGACATGAGCCTGCGGGCGGCGATCGGGGCGGTCAACGAGACGGTTCAGTCGCTGCAGGCGGCGGGCGACGAGGCCGCGGCCGACGCGACGCGGGCCGACCTGGTGGCCGCCCTCGGCCACATGCCCAACATCGGGTGGCAGTTCCTGGCCTACCTCGTCCTGACCGCGGCCGAGGTGATGGTCTCGATCACCGCCCTCGAGTTCGCGTACACCCAGGCCCCGAAGAAGATCAAGTCGTTCGTCATGGCGGTGTTCTTCCTCGGCATCACGCTCGGGAACCTGTTCACGGCCCTCGTCAACGTCGTGATCCAGCGGGACGACGGCACCGTGTGGCTGCAGGGCGACGACTACTACTGGTTCTT
This sequence comes from uncultured Isosphaeraceae bacterium, assembly GCA_964385045.1. GTDB lineage: Bacteria > Planctomycetota > Phycisphaerae > Phycisphaerales > SM1A02 > CAYLNM01. The sequence goes on along the minus strand of CAYLNM010000197.1, from coordinate 335 downwards.
CAGCGGGATCATGGTGGTGACGGCGGCCGCGTTCGCGGTGTTCGCCCGCTTCTACAAGGGACGCACCTACATCCAGGGCCGCGAGGACGTCGAGGGGGCGGCGCTCGAGGCCGAGGCCGACGCGGAGGCGGTCGGCAACCGCTGACCCGGCGGCGGGTGACTCCCCGGGGCCGGCGGCGAGCGCGGGACGGGCCACCGGGCGTGGACCGGCCGGGTCGACGGGCGGTGGCCCTGCCGCGGTGGGCCGGCCGGGGCAGCGGGCGCCGCCGCGTTCCGAGGCGCGCCCCCGCGCCGTGGCCACGGCCCGGCCCCGCCCTGCCCCCGGCTCGGCGCCC
>CAYLNM010000196.1:0-6881 GCA_964385045.1 uncultured Isosphaeraceae bacterium | reverse complement strand
GGGAGCGTCGGGGGTGCCGGGGGCGCGGGCGGCGCCGGGGCCAGGCCGCGGTCGGGCAACGCGACGGGGCCGGGCGGAGCGCCCGCGGCCGCCGGCGGGGGCCGCGGGGGCGGGCGGGACGAGGGCCGAGCCGCGCCGTCGCGATCCGCCGGCGGCCCACGGGGCGATCGCCCCCCGCGCGGCCGGGCCGAGGGACCGCGGCGGCTCACCCCCGAGGTGATCGAGGCCCGCCGCCGCTCGATCCCGTCGATCGCGTATCCGCCGGAGCTGCCGGTCTCGGCGCGGGCGGAGGAGCTCGGCGAGCTGATCCGCGAGCACCAGGTGCTCGTCGTGTGCGGCGAGACCGGCTCCGGCAAGTCGACGCAGCTGCCGAAGATCTGCCTCGACGCCGGCCGGGGCGTGCACGGCCTGATCGGGCACACGCAGCCCCGCCGCCTCGCCGCCCGTTCCATCGCCTCGCGGCTCGCCGAGGAGCTGGGAACCACCGTCGGCGAGAAGGTGGGCTTCACGGTGCGGTTCACCGACACCACCAGCGACGGCACGCTCGTGAAGGTGATGACCGACGGCATCCTGCTCGCCGAGATCCCCCGCGACCGCACGCTCTCGGCCTACGACACGATCATCATCGACGAGGCCCACGAGCGCAGCCTCAACATCGACTTCCTGCTCGGCTACCTGCGCACGCTGCTGCCGCGGCGGCCCGACCTGCGGCTGATCATCACCTCGGCGACCATCGATCCCGAGCGCTTCAGTCGGCACTTCTCGAACGCACCGATCGTCGAGGTCTCGGGCCGCACCTACCCGGTGGAGGTCCGCTGGCGACCGGTCGATGGGGCGGGGGAGGCGGCGGCGGCGGGCGACGACGCCGCGCCGGCCGGCGACGACGAGAAGGGCGGCGGCCGGCCCGGGGCCCGCGGCCCGAGCGACGCTCGCGGGCGCGGCCGCGGGGGCGGACGCGGACCGTCGGGACGGGTCGGCGGCGGCCCGGGGCGCGGGCGGCCGCGGCGCCGGGCGGCCGACGTCGAGGGCGGCGGCCCCGACCCCGCCGCCTACGAGCAGCCCGTCGTGGACGCGGTGCAGGAGCTGCTGCGCGAGCGCGACGCGGGCGACGTCCTGGTGTTCCTGCCCGGGGAGCGGGAGATCCGCGACGTGGCCCGGGCCCTGCGCGGGGCCCTCGGCATCGGCCACGGCCACGCGGCGGGGCGGTCCGCCGCCGGCGAGCCGGTCGAGATCCTCCCGCTGTACGCGCGGCTCTCGGTCGCGGAGCAGCAGCGGGTCTTCCGGCCGCACCCGGGGCGCCGGATCGTGCTCGCGACCAACGTGGCCGAGACGTCGATCACCGTGCCCGGCATCCGGTCGGTCGTCGACACCGGGCTCGCCCGCATCAGCCGCTACGGCGTGCGGACCAAGGTCGAGCAGCTGCCGATCGAGCCCGTGTCGCAGGCCTCGGCCGCCCAGCGGGCGGGCCGCTGCGGCCGCATCGCCCCCGGCATCTGCATCCGTCTCTACGGCGAGGACGACTTCGCCCAGCGCGACGTCTTCACCGACCCCGAGATCCGCCGCACCAACCTCGCGGGCGTGATCCTCCGCATGAAGCAGATGCGGCTCGGCGAGCCCCAGGACTTCCCGTTCGTCGAGCCGCCGCGCCGGGCCGCGATCCGCGACGGGCTCGAGACCCTGCACGAGCTCGGTGCGATCGACGCCCGCGAGGAGCTCACCGAGCTCGGGCGCCGGCTCGCCCGCATCCCGGTCGACCCGCGGCTCGGCCGCATCCTGCTCGCGGGCCTCGACGAGGACTGCTTCGCCGAGGCGTCGGTCCTCGCGGCCGCCCTCGCCGTCCCCGATCCGCGCGACCGCCCGGCCGAACGGCGCGAGGCGGCGGATCAGGCGCACCGGCGATTCCGCGACGAGGCGAGCGACTTCCTGTCGCTGCTGAACGTCTGGGACGCCTTCGAACGGCAGCGGGCCCGCTCGTCCTCCTCCGCCCTGCGGCGCTGGTGCGGCGAGCACTTCCTCTCGTGGGTCCGCATGCGGGAGTGGCGGGATCTCCACCGGCAGCTCGTCGGCCTCGTCCCGGACGCCCGCCGCACGCGGCGTCGCGACGGCGGACGCGGGGGCGGGGAGCGTTCGAGCGCGGCGGACGAGCGGGCGCCGTCCGACGCCATCCACCGCGCCCTGCTCACGGGCCTGATCTCCAACGTCGGCGTCCTCGACGAGGAGCGCCGCACGTGGCGGGGCGTCCGCGGCGGCGAGTTCGTGATCCACCCCTCGAGCACGCTGCACCGGGAGTCGCCCGAGTGGGTGATGGCGGCCGAGATCGTCGAGACCACCCGCCGCTACGCCCGCACCGTCGCCCGCATCCGCCCGCAGTGGCTCGAGGACGTCGCGGCCCACCTGCTGCGGACCCGGCACGGCGACCCGCGCTGGGACCGCGCCTCCGGCCGCGTGCTGTGCACCGAACGCCTGACGCTCTTCGGCCGGGAGCTGGGCCGGGGACGGGCGGCCGACTTCGGGCCGGTCGATCTCGCGAAGGCCCGCGAGCTGTTCATCCATCACGCTCTGGTCGAGCGGGACTTCGACTGCGCGGAGGCCTTCTTCGCGCACAACGGCCGCCTGCTCGAGGAGATCGCCGAGCTCGAGCGGCGGCAGCGGCGGCACGACGTCCTCGCCGACCGGCACCTGCAGTTCGCGTTCTACGACGAGCGGCTGCCGAGGGGCGTCCACGACGCCCGGTCGCTGAATCAGTGGCTGAAGCAGGCGGGGCGGGACGGCCGCCGGCCGCTGCACATGAGCCTCGACGACCTGGTGGTGCGGCGCGACGCGGACGAGCAGGCCGGCCCCGGCGGCGGCGACGGCGGCCCGCGGGGGCGCGGCACCACGCTCGGCGTCGGCGGAGGCCGGGGCGGGGGCGGGGACGCGGACGGACGCGGGCGGGGGCGCGGGCGGGAGCGCGGGAAAGCCGCCGCCGGGTCCGGCGGTCGCGGCCTCGGCGACGCGCTGGCCACCGCCGCCGGGCTCGTCGGTCTCGACCCGAGCGACTATCCCGACCACCTGCGGATCGGGGCGTCCGAGCTGCCGCTGACCTACCGCAACGAGCCGGGGGCCGAGGACGACGGGGTGACGCTCACGGTGCCGGTCGGGCTGCTCGGGCAGGTGCCGCAGCGGCGGCTCGACTGGCTCGTGCCCGGCCGGCTCGAGGAGCTCGTGCTCGCACTGATCCGCGCCATGCCCAAGCAGTGGCGGCGGAACTTCGTGCCCGCCCCGGACGTGGCCCGCGACGTGGCCGCCGGCCTGCGATTCGGCGAGGGCGATCTGCGGGAGGCGGTGGCGGCGGGGCTGACCGACCGCGCCGGCTTCGAGGTGCCGCCGTCGCTGCTCGACCTCGCCCGGCTGCCCGAGGACCTGCGGATGCGGATCCGCGTGGTGGGCGAGGGCGGACGCGAGCTGGGGGCGGCCCGCGACCTCGGCCGCCTGCTCGCGCGACACGTGGGCTCGGCCCGCGACGCGCTGGCCCGTGCCGCCGACGAGCGGTGGACGCGCGACGGCCTGCGGCGCTGGGACGTGGGCCCGGTGCCCGAGCGGATCGAGCTGTCGCTCGGCGGCCTGCCGGTGCACGGCCATCCGGCCCTCGTCGATCAGGGCAAGATGGCGGGGCTGCGGCTCCTCGAGTCGGCCGGCGCCGCGGTCCGGGCCCACCGGCTCGGCGTCCGCCGGCTGCTGCTGCTCGCGTGCCGCCGCGAGCTCGAGGCCCAGCTCGACTGGGTGCCCGAGATCGACGCGATGCGGCTGCGGGCCCACGCCCTGCCGGCGCCGGCCGAGGGAGCCCCCGTTCCGCCGCCCTTCGACGAGGCGTTCATGCTGCTGACGTGCGAGCGGGCGTTCCTCATGGACGCCGCCGGGGCCCCGGTGCCGCTGCCCCGCGACGAGCGGGGGTTCACCGCGCTGCTCGACGCGGGGTGGGGCCGGCTGACCGAGTCGGCGGCGGAGGTCGGCCGCGTGGTCGGGTCGCTGCTGGGCTGGCACGCCCACGTGCAGGAGGTCCGCGCGGCCCATTCGGCGCCCGCGTTCGCCGCCATCGACGCCGACGTCCGCGATCACCTCGTCCGGCTCGTCCCGCCCGACGTCCTCGTCGGGACCCCGTGGCCGCGGCTGACGCAGGTGCCGCGCTATCTCGCGGGCATCGCCAAGCGGTACGAGCGGCTCCGCACCATCGGCCCCGAGCGCGACGCGGAGCGGGCGAACGAGGCCCGCCGGTGGGAGCACGCGGTCGAGCAGCGGCGGCGGGCGGACGCCGAGCGCGGCCGCGAGGACCCGCGGCTCGAGGCGCTGCGGTGGACGCTCGAGGAGTACCGCGTCTCGCTCTTCGCCCAGGAGCTCGGGACGGCCGAGCCGGTCAGCCAGACCCGGCTCGCGCGCACGTGGGGGGCGATCGTGGCCGAGGACGCGGGCGGCGGCTGAGCCGTCCGCGGCACCACGGGGCCGCCCCGCGAGGCGTGCGGCGTGCGGCGTGCGGCGGGGAACGATCCGCGTCGCCGCGTCGCCGCGTCGCCGAGGTCAGCGGATCGCGTGGAGGTAGCGCCGCAGCGTGTCCGCATCGTCCGAGGACACGCGCGTGCCCATCGGGCCCGCGCCGGCGCGGGTCACGGGCTCGGCCGGCTCCTCGCCGCGGCCGAAGGCCTGGGCGCGGGCGCTCCCGGCGTCGAAGACCCACAGAACGTCCCCACGGACGTGGACCTCGAAGCCCTCCGCCGCTCCCATCCACCGCAGGATCGTCGCGCGATCGGTCGACTGCACGCTCGCGTTCCGCGGGCCGGCCCCGATCACCGTGACGCGCTCGTCGAGTCGGCCGTCGCGGCGGAACGTCTCCAGCGCCTCCGAGCCTTCCTCGAACACCCAGAGCCGTCCCTCGTCCGCGATGACGGCGAACCCGGGCCGCGCCGCCATCCACTCCAGGATCGTCTCGCGGTCGGAGGCCAGCAGCGTCGCGTTCATCGGTCCCGCGCCGAGCAGCGTCACGCGCTCGTCGAGTCCGCCGCGGGCCCGGAAGGCCTCGAGCTCCGGGCTCCCGTCGCGAAACACCCACACGCGGCCCTCGTCGCCGATCGTGACGAACCCGGGCTTCGCGGTGAGGTACTCCAGCAGCGTCTCGCGATCGACCGACCGCAGCGAGCGGCCGGCGGGCCCCGCCGCGACCATCGTGAAGCTCTCCGACGTCTCGCCCGTCCGCACGAAGTCCGCGAGCGCGCGGCTGCCGATCTCGAGCACCCAGACCACGCTGCCCTCGACCTCGACGAAGTACCCGTCCCGCTGGGCGAGGTAGGCGACGATCGTCTCGTCGTCGCTCGCGCGGATCGACATGCCCGCGGGCCCGACGCCGATGCCGGTGACGCTCTCGGCGAGTCCCCCCGTACGGAGGAACTCCGCGAGGGCGGCCGAGCCGCGCTCGAACACCCACAGCCGCCCGTCCCGCACGAAGCTCGTGAAGTCGCCGCGGTCGAGCCAGGGGGACCGGCCCTCCGCGGTCTCGGGCGTGATGGCGGCGGCCGCCGGGGTCGCCCTCGGCCCCGCGGCGGCCGGGTCCGGGGTCCCGGCGGCCCCGCCGCCGGCGGTGGTGCACCCGGCGACGAGCAGGACGATCGCGGGGAGCAGCGGGGCGAGGCGGATCGGGCGCATGGGCGGGTGCTCCCGTCGCCCGGAGGTCGGTCGGCGACGATCGAACGCGGGGGCGCCGGCTCGTTCGCCGTCGCGGACGCGAGACGGCCACCGGGCGTCGGCCGGCGATCGGACGCCGTCCCGATGGCCGGATGCTACGGTCCGGGGCCGTGGTCACCCGCCGCCGCGCGCTCGAATCCAGTTCACGATGCGTTCAGGATCCCGGCCCTCGGGCCCGGGCGCCGCGGTCCTGTGTTCAGTTGCCCACCAGCGCCGGTTCAGGTCCGCGAGTGCCGCACGACCCGCCCCTCGACGAGATAGATCACGTCCTCGGCGATGTTGGTGCACATGTCGCCCATCCGCTCGAGGTTGCGGGCGATCGAGAGCAGGTCGACCGCCGCCTCGTTCTCGCGCTGGGCGCCCTTGATCAGCTCGTTCTGCGTCCAGTCGAGGATGATCCGCTGGAACTCGTCGACCTGGGCGTCGTTCACGCGAACCTGCCGGGCGAGGGTGGGATCCTCGCGTCCCAGGGCGTCGAGCGTCGCCTCGAGGAGGTCGGAGACGGTGCGGGCCATCCGTCGCAGGATCTCGGGCGAGGTCAGGAAGCCGAGGTCCGACAGGTGGCCGAGCCGCTTGGCGGTGCTCTTGGCCAGGTCGCCGAGCCGCTCGAGCTCGCCGTTGATGCGGAGCGTCGCGAGCACCGCCCGCAGGTCGCCCGCCACCGGGGCGTAGCGAGCGAGGACCTCGATGCACATCTGCTCGATCTCGAGCTCCCGCTCGTCCACCTCGCGGTCGCCGTGCCGGATCGCCTCCGCCGCCCCGAAGTCGTCGCGCTCGATCGCGGCGAGCACCGTCTTGGCCCGCTCGTCCACGACGGCGGCCATCGACATCAGCTCGCGGCGGATCTCGAGCAGGTTGGGATGGAGGCCGGCGTTCGTCACCGGGGGGCTCGCGGAGCTGAGGACGGTCGAGCCGTCCGGAGTCCAGCCCCCGGACCGCCGCTCGGATCGGTCCATTCCGCCCAAGATACCACGTCCCGGGGCGTGCTCCGAGACGCTCCCACGGTCGGGCGAACGTTTCGCGGCGCGAGCCCGTCGATCGGGGGCGATTTCCGCCGGGTTTCCGCCTGGTTTCGGGCGGGAGCCGCCCGGCCGGCGATCGCCCGATCCAGCTCATCACGGAGCCCATCAGGCCCGCCCGGGCCTCCGACCCCCGCGGCCCCTCGGACC
>CAYLNM010000195.1:0-7210 GCA_964385045.1 uncultured Isosphaeraceae bacterium | reverse complement strand
GCGGCCTGTCCGCCGGCGGGGGCGGGGGCGGGGCCGGGGGCCTCGAGGGTGGCCGCGGCCGGGTTCCACGGCCCCTGGAGGCGCATGGGGTAGGTGGCGGAGAAGCCGGTGCCGTCGTCGACCCGGACGACGCACTCGGCCCGGCCGCGTTCGAAGAGCTCGGCCGGGACGATGATGCCGGCGGCGGTGGTGGCGGTGCCGCGTCCCTCGACGGTCAGCCCGTCGCCCTGCAGCTCGATCCGTCCGCCCTCGGCGTCCTCGAGCGAGAAGCTGTAGGTCCGCGGCTCCTCCGTCCGGTTCACGACCTTGATGCGGACGATGTTCTGGATCTCGCCCGACGGCAGGGCGACGTAGGGTCGCTCGATCGCGCGCAGCAGGGTGACGTCCATCGGCTTCTTGGTGACGAGCACCACGACGAACATCGTGACGAAGGCGGTGAGCAGGGCGGGGTACGCGACCACGCGGGGCCGGAAGAATCTCCGCTTGCCGGTCTCCAGCGCCTCCTGCGAGGAGTAGCGGATCAGGCCGAGCGGCCGCTTGATCTTCGCCATCACCTCGTTGCAGGCGTCGATGCACTGCGTGCAGTTGACGCACTCCATCTGGAGGCCGTCACGGATGTCGATGCCGGTGGGGCAGACCTGCACGCACATCGTGCAGTCGATGCAGTCGCCCGTCTGCGGCAGGGCGACGTCGCCGTTCTGCTTGCGGACCGCACGCCCCCGGGGCTCGCCCCGCTTCTCGTCGTAGGCGACGATGAGCGACTTCTTGTCGAGCATCACCGACTGGAAGCGTCCGTACGGGCAGGCCACGATGCAGGTCTGCTCGCGGAAGAACGCGAAGTTGAACATCATCGCGGCCGTCACCAGCATCACGATGATGAACGACGTCGGATGGTTGAGCGGCGACTGCTGCATCCACTGGAAGAGCTGCTCGGTCCCGACGAAGTACGCCAGGAAGACGTGCGCGAGGATCAGCGAGATGAGCAGGTACGTCGCGTACATGCCGAGGCGGCGGCCGGCGGGCACGTCCCGGCGGCGGCCGCGGTTGCCCGAGCCCGGGCCGAGCCAGAGCCGCTCGACGGGCCGGTACACGAACTCCATGTAGACCGTCTGCGGACACGCCCAGCCGCACCACACGCGGCCGAAGAGGGCCGTGAGCAGGAAGATCGTCACGAAGACGCTGGCCATGAACAGGGCCAGCAGCAGCGTGTCGGTCGGCAGGAAGGTCGTGCCGAAGAAGGTGAACTCGCGGTCCGGGATGTTCAGGAGGACCGCGGGCTTGCCGCCGATCCGGATCCACGGGAGCGCGACGAAGAGTGCGATGAGTGCCCAGGCGACGATGCGTCGGCGGCGCCACAGCGGGCCGGTGGCGACCTTGGGGTCGAGCCAGCGGCGCGTGCCGTCCTTGTTCAACGTCGAGAGGACCCGTTCGGGAGCGTCCTGCATCGGTCTCCACCCTGCTGCAGTGTCACGTCGGAGGTCGAATCACGGAATGTCGGCGTGTCCGGGGCGGCGGCCGGGGGCCGGGGCCCGAGGCCCGGAGGGCCGGTCGCGGTGGCGCCGCGAGCCGACCCCCCGGTCCGGAGGTGCCGTCGGTCAGCCGGCCGAGGCGGACCCCGAGCCGCCTCCGCTGCTGGCCTGCTGGTCGGATGCGGGCGGGGACTCCTCGCCGGGGACCTCGAACTCGGACCACGGGGGCAGCTCCGAGCCCTCGGGCTCGATCGCCACGCTGGGCGCGGTGCCGCGGAGCGAGGCGACGTAGGCCGAGAGCAGGATCATCTGCGGCTCGCTCATCCGCTGCTTCCAGGGCGGCATCGAGGTGCCGATGCCGTCGGCGATCACGGTGTAGATGTCCTCGGGGCGTTCGACGTTGATGAACGCGTCGTCCGCGAGGTTGGGACCGATGTTGCCGCCGCCCTCGGTGCCGTGGCACTGGGCGCAGTTGCCGCGGAAGACGCCGGCGGTCGAGGCCATGAACTCCTCGTCCTTCATCAGGCGCAGGATCGTGGCGTCGTCCGGGGCGATGTCGCCGAGTCGGGCGAGCTGCTTCTCGGTGTGCCGGGCCCGCGCGACCTCGTACTGGTCGTGGATCGAGGGTCCCTTGCCCAGGTGGTACCAGGCGGTGTAGCCGATCGAGAAGAAGACGGACGCGGCCCACAGCCACACCCACCAGAACGGCAGGGGGTTGTCGTACTCGCGGATGCCGTCGTACTCGTGGTTCATCAGCTTGTCGTACTCGGACTCCACCGGAGCCGAGACGTCGGGTTCGCGGTTCGTGGCCATCTCAGGCACCTCCACGCTTCGGGTCGTCGATCGGGGTGACGGGCTCGTCGGAGAGCGGGATCCGGGCCTCGCGCTCGAAGCGGTTCTTCCGCCCCAGCAGCGCCCAGACGACGATGACCACGAACACCGCGAAGAAGATCAGGAGTCCGGCCTCGACGAAGAGCACGCCTCCGCCGGAGGACTCGGCGGCCTCCGCCGCCTCCGTGGCCTCGGCGCCGGGAGCGGCGGCGAGGAGCAGGGTCGGCAGCTCAGCCATCGCCGTCACCTCCCTCCTCCTCGTCCGCGCCGAGGGCGACGACCGGGCCCTCCTCCTCGGTCGGCTCGGGCGTGCGGTAGATGTCGGTGCCGAGTCGCTGCAGGTACGCCACGAGGGCGATCACCTGCGTGTTCTCGAGCGCCGGCCATCCCTCCTCGTACGGGATGGCGCCGGGGCCGTCCGTCTCGAGGATCTCCTGGACCATGTCGCGGGCCTGCTGCTGCGCGAGCTCGGTGGCGTTCGCGACCTCCTCGTCGGAGTACGGGACGCCGAGGAGCGTCATCGCCCGGACGCGCTTGTCCACGATGTCCCAGTCGAGCTCCTTGCGGATCAGGTGCGGGTAGTTCGGCATGATCGAGTCGGGGGTCATCGCCGCCGCCTCGATCATGTGGCGGATGTGCCACGTGTGACTGAACTTGCCGCCCACGCGGTGCAGGTCCGGACCGATCCGGCGGCTGCCCCACTGGAACGGGTGGTCGTAGACGAACTCGCCGCCCTTGGAGAAGTCGCCGTAGCGCTCGGTCTCCGCGTGGATGGGACGGATCATCTGCGAGTGGCAGTTGTAGCAGCCCTCGCCGACGTAGATGTCGCGGCCGACGAGCTCCAGCGGCGTGTACGGCTGCACGGTGTCGATCTTCACCACGGTCGACTTCAGGGCGAACGTGGGGATGATCTCGAAGAGCGACGCGACGGCGACCGCGATGAAGACGAACACGGTGAACCGCATCGGCAGGCGCTCCCACCGGCGGTGCCAGCGGGCCTGCAGGAACCGGTCCACCTTGTGGGCGGTCGGGGCGACGTTGGCGTGGGCGAGCCGGCTCGCCGGCAGCGGGGCGTCCTGGTAGTCGGGCGAGAGCGGAGCGGCGCGGTGGACCGGGACCTCGTAGGTCTTCGGCCGGGTGCGCCACGTCATGAACATGTTCACGGCGAGCATGACGGAGCCGCCGAGGAACAGCACGCCGCCGACGACGCGGGCCCAGTAGAACGGCATCAGCTGCATGACCGTCTCGACGAAGTCGGGATAGGCCAGGGCGCCGGTGTCGTCGAAGGCCCGCCACATGAGGCCCTGCGTGATGCCGGCCACGTAGATCGGGATGATGTAGAGCAGGATGCCGATGGTGGCGATCCAGAAGTGGGCGCTCATCATCGCCTTCGACCAGAGCTTCGTCTGGAAGAGCCGCGGCATCAGCCAGTACAGCATGCCGAAGGTCATCATGCCGTTCCAGCCGAGCGCGCCGGAGTGGACGTGGGCGATGGTCCAGTCGGTGTAGTGCGAGAGGCTGTTGACCGCCTTGATCGACAGCATCGGGCCCTCGAAGGTCGACATGCCGTAGAACGTCACGCCGACGACGAGGAACTTGAGCACGGGATCGGCGGCCACGCGGTGCCACGCGCCGCGGAGGGTCAGCAGGCCGTTGATCATGCCGCCCCAGCTCGGCATCCAGAGCATGAGCGAGAACAGCATGCCGAGGGTCGAGGCCCACGCCGGCAGGGCGGTGTAGTGCAGGTGGTGCGGGCCGGCCCAGATGTAGATGAACACCAGCGACCAGAAGTGCAGGATCGACAGCTTGTAGCTGAACACCGGCCGTCCCGCCGCCTTGGGCAGGAAGTAGTACATCAGCCCCAGGAACGGCGTGGTGAGGAAGAAGGCCACCGCGTTATGCCCGTACCACCACTGCATGAACGCGTCCTGCACGCCGGCGTAGACCGGGTAGCTGTTCGTCCACGACTGCGGCCAGGCGAGGTTGTTGAAGATGTACAGGATTGCGATCGCGATGATCGTCGCGATGTAGAACCAGATCGCCACGTACAGGTGCCGCTCGCGCCGAACCGCGATCGTCCCGAAGAAGTTCACGGCGAAGGCGACCCAAATCAGCACCACCGCGATGTCCAGCCACCACTCGAGCTCCGCGTACTCCTTGCTCTGCGTGATGCCCAGCGGCAGCGTGACGGCCGCGCCCACGATGATCAGCTGCCACCCCCAGAAGTGCAGCTTGCTCAGGAAGTCGCTGAACATCCGCGCCTTCAGCAACCGCTGCGTCGAGTAGTAGACGGCGGCGAAGATCGCATTGCCCGCGAAGGCGAAGATCACCGCGTTCGTGTGCAGCGGACGGAGCCGGCCGAACGTCACGTACGGCAGGTCGAGGTTCAGCGTCGGCACGACGAGCTCGAGGGCGATGATCACCCCCACCAGCATGCCGATCACGCCCCAGATGATCGTCGCGAAGGTGAACTTGCGGACGATGGCGTCGTCGTAGACGAACTTCTCCATCGCCACCTGACCCTCGCCGCCTCCCTCATGATGGGATCCCGAGGCGGAGACAGCGTCTGCGGAACTCGTCACGTCGGCCATGGCGAGAAGCACTCCTTGGCGTCTTGTCCTGTTGACGATCGGCCTCCTGGGGCGGTCCCGCCACGCGATTGGCCGATAAATCGGTCAGATCAAGGTCTATGGAAATCCATAGGTCAGCTTTCGCCTGGAATAGTAGCATCCCCTCCCGTCGCTGAGAGGCGTTCATACTCAAAATGGCTTCATCCGACGGGTTCAAAACCGCACCTTGCTTCGATTGATACTGATTCGCAGCTCAATGGGATCCGTCCCGGCCACCCCTCCGCCTTCGATTCGTTCACCGCGCGGATAACGGTCGCCCCTTCCATCGACCCGGAAGCCGCTCCCCATCCCATCGAGGCGTCGGCTCGACGCCGGCGATCACTGCGGCTGACGCTTCCGCTCCAGCTCCGTGAGGTGCTTCTTCGCCTCGCCCACCAGGTAGAAGCTTCCCGTGACGCACACCAGGTCGTCCCGTCCCACGGCCCGGGCCGCCACCTCCAGGGCCTCGGGAAGCGATCGCGAGACCTGGCACATCTTCCCGCTCACCTCCGTGAACGCCCGCTGCAGCTCGTCGGGATCGACCGCCCTCGGTTGGCCCTTCGCCCGGGTGAAGATCAGCTTGTCCGCGCCCAGAGCGGTCGCCTTCAGCATGTTGGGGATGTCCTTGTCGTCGCAGCAGCCGAAGATGCACACCATCGAGTCGTAGGGCGCATGCGCCCCGACGCACCGCATGAGGGCCGACAGCGACGCCGGGTTGTGGGCCCCGTCGACGAGGATCCGCGGCTGCTCCCAGAGCATCTCCATCCGGCCCGGCAGCTTCGTTCTGCCCAGGCCTTCCAGCATCGATACCTCGTCGCAGTTCATGCCGCCCTGCTTGAGCGCATCGATCACCGCCAGGGCCAGGCCGCAGTTGATCGCCTGGTGCTCGCCCGGCAACGGCACCGGCAGATGCATGAAGTGGTTATGCGGCGTGGCGACGCAAACGTGGCTCGACGGTCCCAACTCGCCGCTCGCGCTGAACCGGCAGGAGAAGTCGATCTCCTTGTTGAGCACCGTGATCGGGGCGCCCATCTCCTCCGCCTTCTCCCGCAGGAGCGTGTCAACCGCCCGCTCCTGCTCGCACGTGACGACGGGAATCCCCCGCTTGATGAGACCAGCCTTCTCCGTGGCGATCTTCTCCAGCGTCCGCCCGAGCAGATGCGTGTGGTCGTAGTCGATCCGGGTGATCACGGTGACTTCCGGCGTGATGACGTTGGTGGAGTCCAGCCGCCCGCCGAGCCCGACCTCGACCACGGCGATGTCCACCGCCTGGTCGGCGAAGTGCTTGAAGGCCATCGCCGTCATCGCCTCGAAGAAGGTGGGCTCGAGATCGATGGAGGCGGCCGCCTCCGCCACCTCCCGCATCAGCTCGGCGAAATCGGGCTTGCCGATCGGCTGGCCGTTGATGTCGATGCGCTCCCGCACATCGACCAGATGCGGGCTGGTGTACTTGCCGACCGCATAGCCGCAGCCGGTGAGCATGGATGCCACCATCGCGACGGTCGAACCTTTGCCCACCGTCCCGCCGATGTGAACCAGCGGGACCTCGTTCTGAGGGTCGCCGAGAGCCTGCATGAGGGCGCGCATGCGATCGAGCTTGAACGCGTCGTTGTCGAATCGAACAACACGCATGCGTTCAAGATCGACGCGATCACGGAGATACCGGATCGCCGCCGAATAATTGGTGATCTCGGCGGGCGACTGGGCCGCCGCGTCGCGAGACCGCCGACGTCGCGAGGAAGGGGTTGTTTTGGCCATGGGAGCCTGCAGTATACGATGGGGGGCTTGTCGATTCAATTTGGCTGTTCTAAGCCGACTTGAATCATGGAGTTACGGTCGAATACGCCATTCCGGCCATCATGGCGGATCGCGGAGGTGGGACCGGCGCCCCGCACCAGGAACCGCTCGCGGGCCAACGCGCCGCAACGGAAGGAGCACCACGTGTCCAACATCTCGCACAAGGAGCTGCTGCAGCAGGAGTCCTGGCGGATCTTTCGCATCATGGCGGAGTTCGTCGAGTCCTTCGAGACGATGACCCGCCTCGGAAATTGCGTGAGCGTCTTCGGATCGGCCCGCACCACCCCCGACAACCCCTACTACGCCCTCGCCGAGGAGTGCAGCCGAAAGCTCGTCGACAAGGACTTCGCCGTCATCACGGGCGGCGGGCCCGGCATCATGGAGGCCGCCAACAAGGGCGCCATCGAGGCCGGCGGCACGAGCGTCGGCCTCAACATCGCCCTCCCCCAGGAGCAGCTCCCCAACGCCTACCAGAACGTCGAGCTTGACTTCCGCTACTTCTTC
>CAYLNM010000194.1:0-7218 GCA_964385045.1 uncultured Isosphaeraceae bacterium | reverse complement strand
GGGTCCTTCCGTGGTGGGGAGGGGGGGGGTGGGGATCCCCCGGTCGATCGGTCGCGCAGGGATAGGGCAACGCCGATCACCTCGCGTTCAGGGATCGTTCCCCGCCGATGAAGTCGTCCTGTGCCCGGAGGCGGACGGGGGTGCGCCGAGCGGCGGCCGGGGCGGCGAGGACGCGAGCCAACCGCCTCTGAACGCGTCGTTGACCATTCCGGTGCGATGGCCGAGGATCGTCCCGACGTCGCTCCGGGCGCCGTGAGGGAAGGACCGGCGCCCCGGTCCGCCGCTCCCGGCCCTTCCGCTCACCCACCCACCGTGATCCCCCATGCCCACCGGTCCCGGAACGCCCTGGCACGAGCTGTCGGTCGAGACCGTCGTCGATCGCCTCGAGTCCGACCTCGCCTCCGGACTCGCCCGCTCCGAGGCCGAGGCCCGTCTCGCCCGCATGGGTCCCAACGTCCTCGCCGCCCGGCGTGGGCCGGGGGCCCTGGCCCGCTTCCTCGACCAGTTCGCCCAGCCGCTGGTGATCGTGCTGCTCGTGGCCGGCGGCGTGACGGCAGTCCTCGAGCACTGGGTCGACAGCGCGGTGATCCTCGCGATCGTCGTCCTCAACGCGATCATCGGCTTCGTGCAGGAGTCCAAGGCGCTCCGGGCCCTCGACGCCCTCGCTCGCACCATGACCAGCGCATGCACGGTGCTCCGCGACGGCGAGACGCGGCGGCTCGCCGCCGCCGACCTGGTGCCGGGCGACGTGGTGCTGCTCGACCCCGGCGACAAGGTGCCCGCCGACCTGCGGGTCGCCCACGAGCAGGACCTGCACGTGGACGAGTCGGCCCTGACCGGCGAGTCGGTCCCGGTCCGCAAGCGGACGGGTCCCGTCGCCGCCGAGGCGGTGGTGGCCGACCGCACCGACATGGCCTATGCGTCCACCCTCGTGACCCACGGGCGGGGCACGGGCGTCGTCACCGCCACCGGGGACGCGACCGAGGTCGGCCGCATCTCGCGGCTCATCGCCGAGGCCGAGGACATCAAGACGCCGCTGACGCAACGGATCGCCGCGTTCAGCCGCGTCCTCGTCTACGCGATCCTGGCCCTCGCCGCCCTCGCCTTCGGTCTCGGCCTGCTGCGGGGCGACGACGCGTCGGACACCTTCATGGCCGCGGTCGCCCTCGCGGTGGGGGCGATCCCCGAGGGCCTGCCCGCGGCGGTGACGATCATCCTTGCGATCGGCGTGAGCCGGATGGCGGCCCGGCGGGCGATCATCCGGCGCCTGCCGGCGGTGGAGACGCTCGGCTCCACCACCGTGATCTGCTCGGACAAGACGGGCACGCTCACCCGCAACGAGATGACGGTGCGGGCGGTGTTCGACGGCGAGCGGCGGTGGAGCGTCGGCGGCGTCGGCTACGTTCCGGAGGGTGCGATCTCGCCCGAGGCCGAGGACGCCGGGCCCGGCGACGGATCGCGGGCGGGGGACGTCGATCGCGGCGGGGTCGAGGCCTGCCTGCGGTGCGGGCTGCTCTGCAACGACTCGCGCCTCGTGCATCGCGACGGCCGCTGGGAGATCGAAGGCGACCCGACCGAGGCGGCGCTGCTCGTCTCGGCCCGCAAGCTCGGCCTGCGGCACGAGGCGGAGGAGGCGCGCACGCCGCGGATCGCGACGATCCCGTTCGAGTCGCGGCACCGCTTCATGGCCACGATGCACGACGCGGGGGAGGGGCGTCCGCGGACGGTGTGGATGAAGGGGGCGCCGGAGGCGATCGTCGAACGGTGCGATCGGATCTCGGGCGGTCGCCCGCTGGACCCCGCCTCCGTGCTGGCGGCGGCGGAGGCGATGGCGGCCGCGGGCATGCGGGTGCTGGCCTTCGCCCGCGGCGAGCGGCCGGCGGATGCGGCGGACCTGGACCTCGCGGACGTCGCCGGGGGGCTCGAGCTGCTCGGGCTGCAGGCGATGATCGACCCGCCGCGACCCGAGGCCCAGGCGGCGGTGGCGGCGTGCCGTCGCGCCGGCATCCGCGTGCGGATGATCACCGGCGACCACGCGACGACGGGGGCGGCGATCGCCCGCGAGATCGGGATCGTGGACGCCGAGGAGGTGGCGTCGGGCGGCGGCGGCGTGCTCACGGGCGCCGCCCTCGCGGAGATGGACGACGAGGAGCTCGCCGCCCGCATCGAGGACGTGGCCGTCTTCGGCCGCGTCTCGCCCGAGCAGAAGCTGCGGCTCGTCAAGGCCCTGCAGACCCACGGCCACATCGTCGCGATGACCGGCGACGGGGTGAACGACGCCCCTGCCCTGAAGCAGGCGAACATCGGGGTGGCGATGGGCGCCAGCGGCACCGAGGTCGCCCGCGAGGCGTCGGACATGGTGCTCACCGACGACAACTTCGCGACCATCCAGGCCGCGGTGGAGGAGGGGCGGGCGGTCTTCGACAACCTCCGCAAGTTCATCGTGTGGACGCTGCCCACGAACGCGGGCGAGGGCCTCGTGATCCTCGCCGCGATCCTGACCGCGACCACGCTCCCGCTGCTGCCGGTGCAGATCCTGTGGATCAACATGACGACCGCGGCCCTGCTCGGCATCACCCTCGCCTTCGAGCGTCACGAGCGCGACCTCATGGACCGGCCACCGCGGGACCCGAAGGCCAACCTGCTCTCGTGGGACCTCGTCGGCCGGATCCTGCTGGTGTCGGCGATCATGCTCGCCGGGGCGTTCTGGCTCTTTCACTGGGAGCTCGGTCGCGGCTCGAGCGTGGAGGCCGCCCGCACCGCGGCGGTGAACGTCTTCATCGCGATCGAGGCGTTCTACCTGCTGAACTGCCGGTCCCTGCGCCACTCGATCCTGAAGATCGGCCTCTGGTCGAACCCCCTGGTGCCGGCGGGCATCGCGGTGATGATCGCCCTGCAGATGCTGTTCACGTACGCGCCCTTCATGCACGCGCTGATGCAGTCGGCGCCGATCGACGGGGCGGCGTGGGCGCGGATCCTCGGGGTCGGGGCGATCGCGTGGATGGTGGTGGGGGTGGAGAAGTGGCTGCGGCGACGCTTCGGGCGCGAGGCGGCGAGGCGGGGGCGGGGGCGCGGGCGCGGGCGATCCGAAGGGCCGGCGAGTGCGACCGACGCCCGGGACCGAGGCTCGTCCGCGAGCGGCTCGCTTGCGAGCTCGTCCGGCTGAGGACACCGGCGGGTCGCGGGTCGCGGGTCGCGGGTCGTGGGGCGGCAGGCGCTCGATGCTCCGCCCGCTGCTCGCCGTCGCGGGGGGGCGCGCACGACCGCGGCCCCGCACGAGACGGGGCCGCGGCCATCGGACGGGGCGCGGGGTGCCGGTCGACCGGGCCGCGCCCCGGGCATGGGATTCCGGCTCGTCAGCTGCAGCTGCCGCCCCACTGGACCAGCGTCAGGACGATGTCGGCGAACTCGATGCCGCCGGACATGTTCACGTCACCGGCGAGGTCGCCGCTCTGGAAGGACTCGAGCACGATCAGGAGGTCGGGAAAGCCGACGATGCCGTTGCCGTCGACGTCCGCGCAGGGCGGGCCGTTCGGCTCCGGATCGCCGGGAGCGTCGTCGAGCAGGGTGGCCGCCGGGGGGGCGGGCGCCGCGAAGCCCGGGGTGATCGCGGCCGCGGCGACGGCGGTGCCGGCGAGCAGGCCGGTCCCGGTGGCGACGGCGAGCAGCGGCCGGAGGCGAATGGCGTTCATGGCGGTGCTCCAGTGCGGGTGGCGGCGATGCCCCCTCGCCGTGCACGGGCAGTCCACCGCGCGGCCGCGGCGGGGGCAAGGGGGAGGCGTCCCCGGTCTGCCGCCGCCCCCGGGCGGAGGTCCCGAGCCTCCCGCCGGCCACGGCATGTGGGCATCCCCGGGGGCGTGACGTGGCCGGCCGGCGAATCCACGTTCCCGGCCCCGGCGAAGCCCCCTCCGCGTGGGGGAGCGCGATCGGTCCGTCCCGGGGCCGTCCCGCGGCCGGCCCGCCGATCCCCGCCGCACGCCACCCTCGGAACCCGGAGCCGGATCATGCGCCCGGCCGGCCGTCTCGCGGCGGCCGCCGCCTCGCGGCGGCCGCCGCCTCGCGGCCGCCGCCGGCCTCGTCCTGCTCGCGGTCGGCGCCGCCCCGGCCGCCGACCTGTCGGTGCCGGGCGACTTCCCGACCGTGCAGGCCGCGATCAGCGCCGCCGACGACGGCGACGTCGTGATCGTCGATCCCGGCACGTGGACCGGCACCGTGAACACCCTCGGCAAGGCGATCACGATCCGCTCGACCGACCCTGCCGACCCGGAGGTCGTCGCGGCCACCGTGCTCGACGCGGGCGGGGCGGGCACCGCGGTCCGCATCATCTTCGGCGAGGGCCCGACGACGATCCTCGACGGCCTCACCATCACCGGCGGCAACGGCTCGCTCGGCGGGGGCCTCGAGATCTCGCTGTCCGACCCGGTCATCCGCCGCTGCGTGATCACCGGGAACACCGCGTCGCAGGGCGGCGGGGTCTACCTCTCCGTCTCCGACGTCCTGTTCGACCGCTGCCGGTTCGAGGGCAACTCGGCCGGGGACGGCGGCGCGGTCTTCGCGGACGCCACCGGCGGCGCCCGCGTCGTCGACTCGGCGATCGTCGGCAACACCGCGGCCCGCGGGGCCGGCATCCGCTCGACCTTCGCCCAGCTCCGCGTGCAGGGCAGCGAGGTCGCCGAGAACGAGGCGAGCGACCGCGGCGGGGCCTACTTCGGGTCGAACTCGCGGCTGCGGGTCGTCTCGTCGCTGATCCGCGACAACGTGGCCCCGCTCGGCGGCGCGTTCCGGCTCGAGGGCGACGGCGTGACCGCCCGCAACGCCACCATCGTCGGCAACGTCGCGACGACGGAGGGCTTCGGCAGCGTCGGCTCGGGTTTCCAGGCCCAGCCGATCTTCTACAACTCGATCGTGCGCGACAACGGGCCGACGCCCTTCGACGGCTGGCTCACGCCCTTCGTCCGCTTCTCCAACTTCGAGGGCGGGGCGCCGGGCGCCGGCAACATCGATGCCGACCCGCAGTTCGTCGACCCCATGATGGGCGACTACCGCATCGCGAGCGGCTCGCCCTCGCGCGGCGCGGGCGCCGACGGCCGCGTGCCGAGCTACGACTTCCGCGACCTCGCGGGCGACGCCCGCATCCAGGGGGCGACGGTGGACCAGGGCGCGTTCGAGGTGAGGGCGTCCGTCGTCCCGCCGCCGGTGGCCACCGGCCGCCTCGTGGCCGCGGTCCGCGACGACGGCGACCTCGCCTCCGGCATCCCGCAGCCGCTGTGGATGCTCGACCTCGAGACGGACGAGTGGACGGCGCTCGTCCGCGACCTGCCGGCCTACGCGATCGCCGCCGACGATGCCCGGCAGTGCTTCTGGGCCCAGGCCGGCGACACCGGGTTCCTCGTCCGGATCCCGTACGACACGCCGCAGCTGGAGGAGATCGGGCGGCCCAAGGACGCGGGGTCGGTGCAGACGATCTCGCTCTCGGGCCTCGCGGTGCGTGACGGCGTGCTGCTCGCGACCACGCCCGGCTTCAGCGGCAACCGGCTGCTGGAGATCGATCCCGACACCGGCCGGGCCACGGAGCTCGCGACGCTGCCGTCCGCCTACGACGTCTGGGACATCCACGTGGATGCGGACGATCGCGTGCTGCTGCTGAGCAACTCGGGCTCGCTGCCCAACGACCAGCTCGGCGTGATCGAGTACGACCCCGACACCGGCACGCTCGACAACGTCCTGCCCTGGATCAACGACGATCCGGCCCAGGAGGCCCCGGCCCTGCAGGGCCTCGCGGCGGGCCGCGGGCAGGCCTTCCTGTTCCGGCCGCTCTACGACGACCTGGAGCGGTACGACCTCGAGTCGGCCCAGCAGGTCGGGGCCACGTCGGTGCCCGGCGGCCCGTGGGTCCTCGGCGGCCTGACGTGGACCGAGGCGTTCGCGGACGGCGAGGCGATCGCGGGCGACGTGACCGTGGACTGCACGGTGGACATGGACGACGTGCTCGTGGTGCTCTCGCCCTGGGGCATGGTCGGCGCCGGCTGGTCGGACGGCGACGTGGACGGCGACGGGCAGGTGGCCCTCGGCGACCTGCTCGAGGTGCTGGCCCACTTCGGGAATGTCTGCGACGGCTGACGCAGCCGGCGTCCGACATCCTGACGGACCGTGGCCGCCGCCCCGGATCGCCGCCCTGCGCGGGATCCGGAGCGGCGGCGCGCACGGGCCTCAGGAGCAAGACACCGTTCGGATCCTGTTCGTCCGCGCGAGTCGTCGGCCATCGGCCTCGGTACGCGTTCCCCGGATTGCCGGTCACTCTGGAACCGACGCTGCAGCCCCCGTACGCCGGAGCACAGGAAACGGATTGGAAGGCCGATCACCTCGGGCCGGTACTTGGTCGGCAGCGAGCACGAAAATTCGAGAAATTCTCACGAGGGGTCTTGTAGGCTGGCTTGGATCCAGATATAGACATTCAGGATCCGTCTTGTACGACGTGGTTTTTCGGGCGTTCCGATGGGCACACTCTGTAGTAGAAGCACGCGGCACGCGGCACGCGGCACGCGGCACGCGGCACGACCGTAGCGTGCTGCGGCCGAGCGCTCTGCCTACGAAACGCGCCCACGGATCCAGGCGAAACATCCGTTCAGCCCGCGGCGCCGCGGTCGCAGGCCGGCTCGCAATCGGTTCGCCCGACTGAGCAGATTGCATTGCATGGGCCTTCATGGTTCTCCGAGAGAGCGAGTGCCGAAACCCGCGGCACGCCCAGCAGAGAACCTGCGGAAGGGGGATCCGGGTGCGTGGTAACCGGCCATTCTCGAGACAGCATCGATCGGCGGGGATTGACGTCCCGCGAGTGCGTCATGAGCGGGGTTGACATATGCGGTGGCCGACGCTCGCAGTGTCGAGATCGTGCTTGGGCCACGTCTCAGGCGTCCGCTGCATGGCGGCTGCGGATCGGATCAGTGCACAATCCGCCAACCATAGGTTCGCAGTGGTCGTCGTACGCGGTCGAATTCGAACATCTGCTTCTCACTGGGCTGCGATCGGCGGCTCCTCGCATCGCGTTTCATAAGAAATACGTGCCGGCGGCCGAGAAGTCGCAGGCCGGTGTCGCGGGAGCAACAGTGTGATGATTGTGCGATATGGGGTCGTTCTCGGCGCAGTCGTGATGACAATGCTATCAGCCCGTTGAAAAAGCCCCCTGGAGGGCGCCACCGCTCTCCGCGATGATGGTAC
>CAYLNM010000193.1:0-7242 GCA_964385045.1 uncultured Isosphaeraceae bacterium | reverse complement strand
GACCGCGGGTCGTAGCCGAAGAGGATGAACCGCCGGAGGCTGCCCTCGTGGCTGAAGGGCGGCGAGCCGGGCTGGCTGGTGCCCTTGCGCTTGCGGATGCTGGTCCTCGCCCGCTGGCGGACGAACGCGCCCGCCCGGGAGAGCGCTTGACGCTTCGCCCGATCGACGGCGCGGGTGACCTGCGGCCGATCGAAGAAGAGCTGTTGGATCCGCATTTCGATCATCGTGCAGCCGCCGATACCATGCCCTGATGTCCCTTCCTCGCCGCCATCACTACCTGCCCAAGGCCTATATTGCCGCCTGGACGGACTCCGGCGATGCGTCCGGCCAGCTCTGCGTGCTCGACAAGGCCGCCGCTTCTGGATGGAAGTGCAGACCGGTGAACGCGGCAGTTGAGCGCGATCTCTACTTGATCGATCTCGACGAAGTGGAGGGAGACGTCTCCGCAGCTGAGATTGAGACGGCGTTCGCAGGAATCGAGGGTCGGGCTATTTCCGTTCTCCGGGACCTCGCTCCTGGAGTAGTTCATCCGAGCACAGACGGCTTCGAGGATCTCCTCGAGTTCGTCGCGTCCCTCGCGCTTCGAGTGCCGAGGCGCCTGGACTGGATCAACTCGGTGCTCAAGCAGCCCGTTGAGGCCGTCGTGCGTCGTCTGATGAATGAAGATGCGGAGCGTGGCGGAAGTGACGGTGAAACGGCGAAGAAGCTCATGGACATGCTCAATGCTGGCGCGATCGATATCCAGATCAAGAAGAACGCCTCCCTCGCAATGATGGTTGACGGGATGCGGACGGTCTTCGATCAGCTCAAGCTCAGAACATGGACAGTGCTTGAGGTGCAAGGTGGCGGAGGAGACCTCGTCTGCTGCGACCAGCCTGTCCTGCTGTGTTGGATCAAGAAGCCCGGTCCGGCGGATTCCCTGGGATTCGGAATCACGAACACTGCGGTATTCGTACCCATCGGTCCAGATCGCGCGCTGCTCGGCCTCTTCGATGCCACGCCTGCGTCCACGACTCTTGAGGCCGCGCAGGTCCAGCGGTGGAACGGCGAGTTGCTGGGGGCAACAGGGAGGTTTGTGATCTACCGAGATGACTTCGCGGCTCTCGCTCGCGATGGAGCTGTTGATCGGCCCGACGACGTTCTCGCTCGATGGCGAGAGTCGTTGCGAGGGTGATGGATCGCTCATCGGACTCATGCAATCGAGCCTCCCGGAGGCGGGCTCATGTCGCGGCCCTCCTTCAGGCCCTTGTTGAATGAAGCCTCCTTCTCCCTTCGGAGCCGGCCGGCGCCGAGGAACAGCCCGACCAGTCCGGTGAGCGCCGGAAGGGCAGGCCCCGCGACCGGGACGCCGGCCAGCGTTGGGCCGAGGTCGTTCAGGGCGGTGAGCGAAAGCTGGCCGAGGAGCCCGCGGATCTCGCCGCCGCGCTCGATGCTGGCCTTCCACTGGGCGCCCGTCCGCTGGACGTCCTCGAACCACGCCTGATACTCGGCCTCGGCCTCGTTCAGGGAAGTGGACGCCGGAAGCCCGCGGGTCTGCTGGATCTCGTTCGGGGTCCGGACCTTGACCACGTCGCCGAGGTCGAAGCCGGCGCACGCCCCGAGCGCCATGGCGACCATGACGAGCCCGAACCCAAAGACGGCATGCTTGGTGGTCATGGCTGGGCACCTCCGGATCGGGCCGGGCCGCCGGGCACCGGCCCGGCTCGGTCGATGAACACGCTCTTGAGCACGCCGACCCCCACCTTGGTCTCGCCCGCGTGGCCGATCGAACGCCGCTGACGGAACGGGTCGAAGTCGCTGGGCCGGAGCGGGCGTCCCTTCTTGGGATCCCGCTGGGTGTTGGCGACGAGCGCCATCAGCGAGGAGGTCCGAGCCCATGCATCCCGCTGCCGGGCGTCCGTCATCACGAGCAGCTCCCGCAGGGTCAGGGGTCCGGGGTCGAGCCCGAGGATCCCGGCGCACTGCCAGATGAGCCGGTCGGCGTCGCGGGCACTTCCGCGAGCAGGGCTGCCTCCGCGGCTCGCTCCAGCTCGCCGCTGTCCAACCGCTGCTCGATCAGGTCGCGGGCCCGGTCCATCACCGTCCTCGTCTGTTCCAGAATTCGCCCGAGGTTCCGTCGGTCCCTCGGGCTCGGGCAGAAAGACACCAGCTCCTCCAGGAGTGCGGCCGTGGCCGCCTCGATTGCGTCTCCCGCCATCGCCCGGCCGAAGTCCTCGTCGCTCAGCTCCCGCTCGTCGGCCTGCGGCTTGCAGACGGCGTAGACCGCGTCGCAGAGCAGGACGGGATCGCGGACGAGCCGCTCGATGAGCGTCCCCTCCAGGACCTCGAGCAGATCGATCCCGGCCATAGATCGCACCCGCTTGAGTGCGGCCACGTTGATCTCGACGGTCCACGAGCGGCCGGCGTTGTCGGTGAAGGTCTTCATGGGTCGGGGGTGTCTCGCAGGCTCCGCACGGGGGCATCACTCCAGCCAGGTCGGGGCGGTCTCCGAGTAGGTGACCTTGGCCGAAACGGAGACCATGAGGGCCTCCTCCAGCGCCTCGCTGCGGCTGAAGTTCGTGATCATGAAGTCGGCCTGCAGCCCCTCGCCCGAGCCCGTGGCGTCGTCGAGCACCTGCAGTCCGATGACGGCGTTGTTGATGAAGGCGTCCTTGATCGCGGTGAAGCCCGCGTCGACGGTGTCCCACACCATCTCCCACTCGACCGTCGCCTCCTTCAGCGTGGCGACCGTGGCTCGCCAGCCGTTGTTGGCGCGGGTCGTCACGTCCGCCTCGCCGGCTTCCAGCGAGAGCGTCACGTCCTTGACGTTGGTGAGCTCTGTCCAATCGCCGACGGCATCCTGGCCGCCGGTCTTGAAGTAGAGCTTCGCTTCCATGCCGAGTCTGATGGCCATACTCAGGTGCTCCTATGCCGCGGCCGCGCGGTGTGTCCGGGGGCGGGACCCCGGGGGGGTCAGGGCCAGGTGCCGCCGACGACCATGACCGTCGCGCCCGAGCCGAGGATCTCGATGGTGGAGAGGTCGACGCGGTGGAAGGTGATCGAGCGTCCCCGCGGCATCTCGACCGGCGTGCCGCCGCTCACGCGCATGTTCACGTTCGCGTCGTCGCAGAACAGCTGGCCCGAGAGGACCGTGGGCGTGCTCGCGAGGCTCGTCCAGTTGAACGCGTTCGCGGCGACGTTGAACATGACGAGGTTGTTCATCGCAGCACCCGGTAGGTGACCGAGAGCACGCTGGTGAACTGCCGGTGCTCCTCGAGGTGTTCGGTGGCGACGAGCGGCTCCTGAGCCACGCCCACCCAGACTGCCTCGGGAGCGCCGGCGAGCCGCTCGAACCGAAGGTGGTCGGCGATCTCCTCGACCAGCACCATGAGGCCGTCGATCTCGCTCTCGTCGTCCGCCGGATCCGCGGTCAGGCGCCGCTGGATCCCGATGTCGATCTGGGCCTCGAACTGGCTCATCCGCCGGGACGCGCCCGTGATGGCGAGGCTGCGCGGGACGACCGACACCCGGAGCGTCGCCAGGTCAGCCAGGTCGAAGGTGGGCTGGTAGAGCCGCTCGGCCGTGAAGGGCTGCGAGAAGCTCCCGGCGTTGAGCCGGTCGGTGACGGCATCGGCGATGGTGACGATCGTGCTCATGGCGCGGGCGTTGCCCCAAGGAGGCGCCCCTCGATGTGGGAGACGCGTCGCTCGAGCGACTGGTATTCGGCCCGGAGGGTGCGGGCCTCGAAGATGAGCTCGTCCAGGCGCTGCTCGACGTGGTCGAGCTTCGTGGTGACGACGCCCCACTGGACGGTCACGGCGAGGGCCGCCATCCCCACCGTGAGCGCGAGGGCCGACCAGCGGTGCCAGGCGTTCGGGGGCGCCGGATGGCGAGGGACGTGCGGCTGCCGGTCGGAGGGAGCGGTGGTCACGGGAGGGGCTCGCTACCGACGTGCTTGGTGTGGATCCGCAGCGTCCGTCGGTAGGGGTCGCTGTAGCGGAAGGGGGGCTCGGTCCCCGGAGCCATGACCTCGTAGAGCTGGACGGCCGAGCCCGCCGCGTCGCGGATGCGGTCGCCCGCCTTCGGCGTGGCCTCGGAGCCATCGAGGACGAGGTCGGCGGCCAGGACGAGGAAGTCCCGCGACTCGGTCCGCTGGACGAGGCCCATCCGGTCGACCTGCTCGAAGAGCGTCCGACCGAGCGTGGCCCGGACCTCTACGGAGCTCGCGCCTCGCTGGTAGGTCACCGTCCGCGTCATGTGGGCGGTGCGCTGCTGGTCGAGCCACTGGCTCCCGGCATCGAGGAGATCAGCCACGGGCGTCCTTCGTCACTGCGAGAGTCGGACGCGAACGGTCGCGTCGCCGTCGGCCGCTGTGGCGACCGCCTTGCCGATCAGCTTGTTGGCGCCGGCGGCCGCGTCGGTCGTCGCCTCCGTCGCGCTCTCGTCCCAGTAGACGGTCGCGCCGGCCGAGATTCCCGAGCCACCGCCCGTCGCCTTCGGGAAGTCGAAGACGCCGTCGACGGCGAGTGCCCCGAGGATGCCGGCTGCGATGTCGAGCTTCGCGATGCCGACCAGGTCCTCCTGGACCACGACGTCGCCGGCGGCAACGTCGGAGCCCGGCGTGTAGTCGATCGATCGCCCTTCGTGGATGAAGACAGCGGTTGCCATGGGTCAGTGCTCCCGCGGGCCGATCAGGCCTCGCCCTTGCTCTTGACGGCCGCACGGTGGTCCTGCATCGCGACTCCGAAGTCGAAGTAGCCGCGCCACTGCATGCCGAGGGTGTTGAAGTTGGTCTCGCCGCTCTCGATCGTCGGGACGCGGCGACCGCGCAGGTACGCGATCTCGATCGCGGCCACATCGGCGGGGTTCGCGAACAGGTACCAGGCCTTCGAGCTGCCGCCGGCGATGCCCTGGGCGTTCAGGTAGGGACTCGCGACCGGCTGCCACTTCCCGGCGTGGGGGTTGTTCGCCGGCCTGGGCTTGTTCGCGTCGGTGGTCTCGTTGACCCGCGTCTCGGTCATCAGCTGCTGGGCCGTGACCTTGAGCGACGTGGGAACGAGCAGGACCGCCGGCGAGATCAGGATCGGCTTGCCGTCCGAGTCCGTCTGGTCCATGAACGTCTGCTCGGCGCGGGTCAGCGCCTCGATATTCAGCGCCGTGTCCGCACCCGAGATGAAGTTCCCATTGCCCACCGAGAAGAAGCTGGAGGGGTTCGAGAGCAGCAGCTCGAAGACCGCCTCCTCCCGCTTGAGCGCGGACATCCGGCCGATGATCCGCGGGATCTGCAGGAACGCCCCGAGGTCGTCGTTGATGATCATCTGCCGCGTCAGAGCGAAGATCCGGCCGAAGGTCTCGACGCGGTTCGTGTACGCGGCCTCGCTCAGCGTGGTGTGCTTCAGCTCGCCGTCCGGGCCGACCTTCTCGAAGACGCCGTTGCCGGTGAGCCGGTAGCGGGTGACCTCCTTGAAGTCGGCGACGTCCGCGTCGGCACAGAACGAGCCGATGACGCTGTCCACGGCCTGGTAGGCCGCGAGCATGGACTTGTTCGCGACATTGGACAGGATCCCGGCGAGGCTGATCGTCGAGAAGCCGCCGCCCGAGGCGCGGATCGACCGCTCCTGCCCGCGGAGCGTTCGGTCGGCCTCCAGAGCCGTCAGGATGAAGTCGTTGTCGACGTGCCCGGTCCGGGCGAACTGGCCCGCCGCCTCGATCGCGTAGGCGAAGGCCGTGTGGAGCCCGGCGCCACGCATGCGGCCGGAGACGGCGGCGTTCATGGTCCGCTCGTCGTACCACTGGCCCACCTCGGGCTCGGCGATCCCGGCCGAGAGGCAGAGGGCCGCCTCGATCGCCCGGGCGGACGTCCCGTCGTCGCCGTCCCGCCGGACGCCGCCGGCCCGGATAGCGGGCCGCTCGGCCCGCAGGACCTCGAGCTCGGTGCGGGTCTCGTCCCAGCCCTCGGCGATCGCCCGGGCCTCGAGCTCGGCGTGCCGGCCGTCCGCCGCGGCACAGACCCGGCGGATGGTCGCGATCCGGGCGGTCTCGGCGGCGGCGTCGGCTCGCATGCGAGCGACCGGATCGTCGCCCGGGTCCGGCTCGGAGACCGCCTGAGGCTCCGCGGTCTCGGTCTCGAACATGGCCCGGAGGCTCGTGGCCTGCGCGTCGGAGAGGTCGGTCTCGGCGAAGCCCTTCGCCTCGAGCCACTGGTCGAACTGCATCGTGTCGGTCTCCGATCGGCCCGCGGCGATCGCGGGCCTGGTGGCGGGGGAGCCAGTGATCTGGGCGGTGGTGTCGTCGTCCGCTCCCAGGGCGACGAAGCTGACCTCGCCGAGCGTCGCCTTCCTGGCGATGTGCAGCGGTCCCTCGAACTCCCGGCCGTTGGCCTGGGCGCGCCTGCCCTTCGGCACGAAGTCCACACGCTCGGCGGTGGCCCCGACGGAGGCCTGCCAGGGGAAGCCGTTCCGGCTCGACTCGACGACCTCGCGGGCAACGACGCCGGCGCCGCTGATGACGCCGGTGACCTCGAGCCGGTCCGCATCGACGCGGATCCCGTCGGTGTGCCCGACGATCAGGGCTCGGTTGTGGTCCTTCAGGATCGGGCGGCTCTTCGCGGTCACCCGGAGGCCGGCGAGATCGACGACGACCGGGTGCGTCCAGCCGGCGAGCCGCATCGGCCCGCCCGTGTACGCGGTCATCGCGAACCGGCGGAGCGGGGCGGCGCCGGCGGACTCGGTGGCGGCGACGTCCGCCTCGGCGGGGGCGTCCCAGCCCGTGACCGGGGCCTCGAGGCGCAGCGATCGCGGCGTGTCAGTCACGCTCGTCATCGGGCTCCTCCGTGAGCGTGGGAATCGGCTCCTCGACCACGAGCCCGAGCTCGGTCATGAGCTCCAGCTCCTTGGCCCGCTGGCGGAGCTCGGTCTCCCAGTCGCGTCCCTGCTTCGCGAACTCGCTGGCCAGCGTGGTCGTGTGGCTGGCGAGGCGGGTCGCCTGGGCGTTCGCCTCCTTGGCCGGATCGACGTGCTCATGGCCATCCCAGAACCACTGGTGGCTCAGGGACTCGCCGCGGGCGGCGAGCGTGCGGACCGGGATCGGCAGCAGCCCCGAGACCAGGACGGCCTCGCGGAGCCACGCGGCGAAGATGCGGTCGAGAACGACGGCCGCGAGGTGATCCTGCTCGACGCGGATCGACTTGAAGTACGTCTGGTGGTCGAGGCGGCCGCTGGCGTAGTTGTAGCCCGAGCTGTTCCCCGCCGCGACGTTGAACGG
>CAYLNM010000192.1:5565-7286 GCA_964385045.1 uncultured Isosphaeraceae bacterium | reverse complement strand
ATGCGCTCCGCTGGGCCCGAGCCTCGATCCGGACTCCGCACCCAGGACCCCGCGCCCCGGACCCCGGACCCCGGACCCCGGACCCCGCGCTCCGCGCCCCCGACTCCGCGCCCCCGACCCCGCGCCCCCGACCCCGCCGGACCCCCGCCGGGCCCCCGGGGCACGGGCCCGGCTCGACACCGTCACCGTCCCGATGATCGGACTCGCCCGCACCGTTCGTGCGACCGGACCGTCCGTGGCCGAGGCGGCCGGCTTCGGGTCGACCGGGGCCGGGGGAGGGTCCACAATGGCGGCGAGCCATCACTCGATGACGCCGACCCCCCGAGAGCCCGCCGCCACCCCGCCCGCCGCCGGCCGCCCGCCGGTGGTCGAGCTCGACGTCGCCCCCCGCGGCTCCGTCCGCCGGCACGACGATGCGGGCCGCCGCACCGGGCCCGCGGCGCCGCCCGTGGTGCGGGTCGACGGCGTGCCGCTGCACGCCATCGACGAGGACGGGACGGTCCGCCACGTGCTCGCCGCCCTCGACGCGGGGCGCGGCGGCCTGATGGTCACCCACAACCTCGACCACCTGCGGCGCCTCCGGCTCGACGAGGGGTTCCGGGAGATCTGCGACGGGGCGGAGCTTCGCGTGGCCGACGGGATGCCGGTGGTATGGGCCGCGGCCCTGCGGGGGACGCCGCTGCCGGCGCGGGTCGCCGGCTCGAGTCTCATGGAGCCGCTCGCCGCCGCGGCCGCGGCCGCGGGCCGATCGATCTTCCTGCTCGGCGGCATGCCGGGCACCGCGGAGTCGGCGGCCGAGATCCTCCGCCGCCGGCATCCCGAGCTCCGCGTCGCGGGCACCGAGTGTCCGCCGATGGGCTTCGAGGACGACCCCGACTACGTCGCCGCGATGCGTCGCCGGCTCGCGGACTCCGGCGCGGACATCGTGTTCGTGGCTCTCGGCTCGCCCAAGCAGGAGCGGCTCGCCGCCGCGCACCGCGACGTCCTGCCCGGTGCGTGGTGGGTCGGCGTCGGCATCAGCTTCAGCTTCCTCTGTGGCGACGTCACCCGGGCCCCGCGGTGGATGCAGCGGCTCGGCCTCGAGTGGGTCCACCGGCTGGCCCAGGAGCCGCGCCGACTCGCCCGCCGCTACCTCGTCGACGGCATCCCGTACGCCCTGCGACTGCTCGCCCGGTCGGCCGGGGAGCGGCGACGGGCGCGGAGCGGGGTCGCGACCTGAGGCGGGCGGCAGCGCCGTCGCGGCGACCCCCGCGGCACGCGCCGCTCACGCGTCGTCGGGCATGTCCAGCGCGAGGGTCACGAGGTCCTCGCGGTCGACGATCTCGAGCGCCCGCTCGTGCGTCGCGGCGAGGATCACCGGCGGCGCGACCGCGGCCTCCAGCGCCTCGAGCCATCGCACCGCGCACAGACACCAGCGATCGCCCGGCTTCAGACCGGGAAAGCCGTACTCGGGCATCGGCGTCGACAGGTCGTTGCCCCGCGACTTCGTGAAGGCCAGGAACGGCTCGGTCATCTCGGCGCACACGACGTGCCGGCCGAGGTCGTCGGGGCCGGTGCGGCAGCAGCCGTCGCGGTAGAAGCCGGTCATCGGGTCGGTGCCGCAGGGCTGCAGCGGCTCGCCGAGGACGTTGCGATCGGAGGGGTCGAGGGCGGGTCCGGAGATCATGGGCCGAGTGTACGGCGGGCGGCGCGTTCGTGGCCGGGGTCGCCGACCCGCCGCG
>CAYLNM010000192.1:0-5465 GCA_964385045.1 uncultured Isosphaeraceae bacterium | reverse complement strand
CGCCGCGGCGATCAGCCGGTCGCCGAGGCGTAGCCCTCGGGATGCGACTCGTGCCAGCGCCAGGCGGTGGCCACGATGTCGTCGATGTGCGGGAACGCCGGCGTCCAGCCGAGCTCGCGGACGAGCTTGTCGGGGCTGGCCACGAGGGTCGCGGGGTCGCCGGGCCGCCGATCGGCCATCTCGTGGGCGATGGGCCGGCCGACCGCCTTCTCGCACGCCCGGACGACCTCGAGCACGGTGGTGCCGTCGCCGTTGCCGACGTTGTACGCGGCGACGTGGCCGGGCCGGATCGCCCCGGCCGCGAGCTCGTGGGCAAGGGCGAGGTCGGCCACGTGCACGTAGTCGCGGACGCAGGTGCCGTCGCGCGTCGGCCAGTCGGAGCCGAAGACCTTCACGTGGTCGCGGGTGCCCGCGGCGACCGCGAGGATCAGCGGGATGAGGTGCGTCTCGTGGTTCCGCGACTCGCCGTGCCGGCCGTCGGCGTCCGCCCCGCAGGCGTTGAAGTAGCGGAGGATCGCGGCCCCGATCCCGTGGCCGGCCGCGTAGTCGCGGATCATTCGCTCGGCCGCGAGCTTGGTGGTGCCGTAGGGCGTCTCGGGCACCTGCGGCGTCGCCTCGGTGATCGGCTGCTCGTCGGTGAAGGCGTAGGTCGCGGCGGTGCTCGAGAAGACCAGCCGCGCGACGCCGGTGGCCCGCATCGCGTCGAGGACCCGCATCGTGCCGTGCACGTTCGCGTCCCAGTAGCGCTCCGGCTCGCGGATCGACTCGGGAACGATCGCGAGGGCGGCGAAGTGCATCACGACGTCCGAGCCGTGGTCGCGGATCGCCCGGGTCAGGGCGCCCACGTCGCGGACGTCGCCCTCGATCAGCCGGCCGTCGGGGACCGCGGCGCGGTTGCCCTCGGAGAGGTCGTCGTAGGCCACGACGTCGTGGCCCTTCTCGAGCAGGAAGCGGAGGCAGGCACTGCCGACGTAGCCGGCGCCGCCGGTCATCAGGACGCGCATCGGGGGAGTCCTCGGAAGGGAGCGGGACGGGAGAGCCGCCGGGCGGGCAGGGGCACCGATCGACGGGCGACGGGCGACGGGCGAAGGACGACGGGGGCCCCGCGGAGGCCGCGGCGGGGCGGCGATGGTAGAGGATCGGGGCGGCGGCGGACGCGGCGGCGGACGTGGCAGTGGTGCCGGCGGCGAGGGCGGCGTGGCGGTGCGGTCGCCACGGCTGCCGCGGCGGTGGTGCCGGCGTCGGAGCAGGGGCCGGCGCGCGTGGGGCGGCCTGGTCGAGCGACGTGGGCGAGCACGGCGCCGCCCCGCCGCCCGTGCGGATCAGCCGGCGGTCGGCTCCTCGCCCGCCTCGAAGGGCGCGGGGCCCTCGGCGGAGCCCGGTGCCGACTCGCCCCCGGCCCCGCGTGCGGCGCCCGGCGAGAGTCCGGCCGGGGCCGCGAGCTCCTCCTCCATCGCCCGGAAGACCCGCGCGACGGCGTGGTACGCCGGCTTCTCGCGGCCCGCCGCGTCGATGAGCGACCACGAGTCGGCCGCCCACGCGTCGTGCAGCTGGCGGACGAGGATGCCCATGCAGCGCGGCCGGCGACGGGCGAGCCAGTCGCAGGCGAGGTGCATCGCCCGCGCCTGCAGGTCCAGCGCAGCCTCGTGCCAGGCGTCGAAGTCGCCGGCGAGCACGTCGGCCGCCTCGTCGCCGAGATGCTGCCGCAGGGCGGCGGCGTGCTCGGCGGCCACCGACGCGATGGCGGGCCGGCGACACTCGAGCCGTGGGTCGCCGAACCGCAGGTGGGCGGGCCCGATCGCCTCGGCGAGGGTCTCCCGCGTCGGGGGGCCCGGGAAGCCGATCTCGCTGCAGAACCGCGGCACCACCGCCTGCAGGGCGGCGAGATCGAGCGTCCGCACGTGGCAGTCGCCGTGATCCGGGTCGGCGGGGTCGCGGTCCGGCGCGCCCGACCACGGCGAGTCGGGGAGGAACGGCCGGGTGGGGTCCGTCTCGCGCACCCATCTCGGCAGCCAGTCCGCGAGGTAGCGGCGCCCCCACGTCAGGTCCGCGGCGGTCTCGTCCGCCCACCCGCCGTTCCGCCGGCCGAGGAGGTTCCGCTCGCCGCCGCACCACAGGGCGACCGACGGATGTCGCGCGAGGCGGGCGACCTGGTGCCGCACCTCGGCCTCGAGCAGCTGCGGAAGCGGCGGCTCCTCGGGCCACGTGGCCTCGGCCCGCATCACGTCCTGCCACACGAGGATCCCGGCCGCGTCGCAGGCCTCGTAGAAGGCGTCCTGCTCGTAGGTGCCGATCGCCCGCACCCGCAGCATGTTCATCCCCGCCTCGGCCGCCTGGCGGACGCGGCGGCGCACGAGGGCCGCCGGCACCGCGGCGGGGAAGGGCCCGGCCGGCGTCCAGCCGGCGCCGCGGCATGCCACCGGCACCTCGTTGACCAGCAGCGTGCACGCCGAGCCGTCCGTGTCCTCGCCGGTGTCCAGCCGCACCGACCGCAGGCCGATGCGGGCGCAGGCGGCGTCGAGCGGCAGCTCGCCCTCGAGGTCCACGAGCGTCACGTCGAGCCGGTATCGGTGCGGCTCGCCGAGGCCGCGCGGCCACCAGAGCCGCGGCCGCTCCAGCGGCACCACGGCCTGGATCGTGCGCGGGCGACCGTCGGTGGGCGACGCGGTGGGGGCCGTCGACGTGGCGGGCGTGGCGGCGGCTCGGACGGCCGGCGCCGCCGTGCCGCGCACCGCTCCCGTCGCGGGGGTCGCGGCGCCGGGAGGCTCGCCCGCAACGCTCGCGCCGTCCGCGCCGTCCGCGCCGTCCGCTCCGTCCGCGTCGGCCGCGGCGGACGGAGCGGACGCGGTGGCGGTGCCGTGGGCGACGGCCCGGCCGTCGGGGTCCACGAGCCGGACGATGAGCCCCAGCCGCCCCCGGTCCTCGTCGTCGCCCGCGTGCTCGAGGTCGGCCACCACGCGGACGACCGCCTCCTCCGCGTCGGCCCGGGTCACGAGTGGTCGCAGCGCCGCGATGCGGCTGCCGCTCCACGCATGGAGCCGGATCGGTCGCCAGATGCCGCAGCCGGCGACGGGCGGCATGCCGTCGCCGCCGGTGCTCGCCGCCATCGTCCGGACGTGGGCCGCCACCGGCCCGCTCGCGGCGGGACGGGCCCCGCGGGCCGCGAGCTCGCGCTCGGCCCAGGCCACCGGCCCGCGGAAGGTCACCTCCAGCTCGTGCCGGCCCGCGGGAAGCTGCGCCCCCAGCCGCACCCGGCTCGGCACGTGCATCGACGCCGCGGTCCCGACGTGCCGTCCGTCGAGCCGCAGCTCGGCGATCGCGTCGAGCCCGAGGCAGACGAGGTCGACCGCGCCGCCCCCCAGCGACTCGCGAAGCTCGAAGATCCGTCGGTACCGCCAGTCGGCCCGGCCGATCCACGCGGCGCGGACCGCGCCGTCGCCGGTGAGCGGATCGTCGATCACGCCCGCCCGGTGCAGGTCCAGGTGCACGTGCCCCGGGACGGCGGCGGGCACCGGGGCCTCGAGCCGCCGCCGCACGTCGTCCGGCACCTCCGTCGGCAGCCGGGCCGCCTCGAGCGTCCAGTCCTCGCCGCCGAGGTCGACGAGCCCGCACGTGCCCATGAGGCCGGCGGCCTCGAGCATCTCGTAGAGCCGGCACTCCTCGTTCACGGGCGCACTCCCGGCACGGTGAGTTCGGCCGCGGCGGCGGCCCCCGCGCGACCCGCGCCCGCCGGCGGGGCCACGATCGCGGCCGGGACCACGGCGCGGTCGGGGACCGCGGCCGGCGCGGCGCCCCGGCTCGCCGCGTCCACGCGAACCCCGGCGCTCCGGCTCACCCGCCGCAGTCCCAGTCCGCCAGCAGCGCCAGCAGGTCGTCCAGGGCGGTGATCCCGTCGCCGTCGAGGTCGGTCGGGCACGGGTCGCCGCACGGACCCCACGCCCCGAGCACGGTGACGAGGTCGTCGAGGCCGGTCGTGCCGTCGCCGTCGACGTCGCCCGCGCAGCCGCCGGCGCCGCCGCCCTCGAAGGCGATCACCTGCGTGCCGTTGCCGACGATCACCAGCGTGCCGTCGGCGGCGAGGGCGGGGCCGCCGACGTTGACGTTCGTGACCGGCACGTCCCACCGCGGCTCGAGGGCGGCGGTGAAGGCGTGGAGTCGTCCGGTCGCGAACGCGCCGTTGGAGAGGTAGACGTGGCCGGCGGCGTCGATCGCCATGCGGGGACCCGGCACGTCGCCCAGCGGGCCGCTCGAGTCGAGGACCGCGCCGTTCGACGGGTCGAGCCGCCGCAGCTCGTCCCCGTCCGGGCCCTCGCCGATCATGTACACGCTGCCGTCGGGACCGACGCCGAGCTCGCCCCGGGTCGTCCACGCCGCGGGCACGTTCCACTTCTCCCGGATGATCGCGCCCTCGTCGGCGAAGGCGTAGAAGAAGTCGACGTCCGGGTTGTTCTGCGTCCGCGACACGTAGATCGTGCCGTCGGGGGCGACCATCGGCGGGTTCTGGATCGTGAAGCCGGGCATGGTCGGCCCCTCGGGACCGGCCGCGCCGGAGTCGAGGGCGAAGGCCCGCACCGCGTTGCCGCCGGGCACCGCGTCGACGGCGTAGACGCGGCCCTCGTGCAGGGCGACGCCGCACGTGCCGCTGACCGAGCAGCTGCGCTCGACCTGCCACACCGTGTCGCCGGTGTCGGCGTCGATCCGGGTGATCGTGGTGAAGGAGCCGATCACGGGGTCGCCGTCGGGCGCGAAGACCACGCCGTCGTACGCCCCCGCGTCGACGAGGGCGTCGCTCGTCCAGACGACCGCCCCCGTCTCGGCGTCGAGGGCCACGAGCGGGTCGGACACCGTCGCGCCGTTGCCGGAGCGGGAGGCGTAGACCTGCCCGTTGCTCGTGCCGGCCATCCACGTCGTCCAGTCGCCGGCGTCGAAGGGCAGGTCCACGCTCCAGAGCTCGTCGCCGGTCGCGAGGTCGTAGGCGATGATCGGCGAGCCGCCCGGCTCCCCGTCCGGCGGGAAGCCGGTCTGCCGGACCACGAAGACCCGGTCGCCGGCGATCACCGGGTGCCAGGCGATGAGCGACGGGGCGCCGCCCGACCAGCGGACGTCCGGCGCCGCGGGTCCGACGGCGGGCGACTGGCCGTTGCGGCCGGCGTTGCCGCCCATGTTGGTCCAGTCGGCGGCGGCCGGGGCGGCCCATGCCAGCAGGGCGGCGGCCGCGGCGGTGGCGGCGGTGGTGGCGGCCGGAGCGCCGCGGACGATGCGGGGGGCGGGCCCGCGCGGGGCGGCGGATGCGGCGGACGCGGCGCGGGTCGGACGAGCGGGCATGCGGACCTCCTCGGCGACCCACCTTACCGGGGCGGCCGCGTCGATCGAAGAGGCGGGGGAACGGGCCGGGCCGGGACGGATCGGATCGGGTCGGGGCGGCACGGAGCGGTACGGGGCGGCGGGGGGCGGCACGGAGTGGC
>CAYLNM010000191.1:0-7350 GCA_964385045.1 uncultured Isosphaeraceae bacterium | reverse complement strand
GCCCCCCGCCCCGCGGTCGATCCCGCCCGGATCGACCTCGCGGCGATCCGGGCGAGCTTCCCGGCCCTCGCGGGCGACACGATCCTGCTCGAGAACGCCGGCGGCTCGCAGGTGCCGGCCGCGGTGCCGGACGCGATCCGGCGGCACATGCTCGAGGACTACGCCCAGCTCGGGGCGGGCTATCCGATGAGCGACCGCGCGACCGCCACCGTGGCCGCGGCCCACGACTGGATCGAGACGTTCGTGCACGCGGGCGACCGCGGCCGCGTGATCCTCGGATCCTCGTGCACGCAGCTGGTGAACATGCTCGCCGAGGCCCACGGCCGCGCCCTCGCCCCGGGCGACGAGATCGTCGTCTTCGACGGCGGCCACGAGGCGAACGTCGGCGCGTGGCGGCGGCTCGCCGAGCGCGGCCTCGTCGTGCGCGAGTGGCGGTGCGACCCCGGGACCGGCCGGGCCCGGCTCGCCGACCTCGAGCCGCTGCTCTCCGAGCGCACGCGGCTGGTGGCGACCGTGCACGTCTCCAACCTGCTCGGGGCGATCGAGGACGTCAAGGCGGTGGCGGACGCGGTGCACGCGGTCGGCGCCCGGCTGTGCGTCGACGGCGTCGCCTACGCCCCCCACCGGGCGATCGACGTGCAGGCCCTCGGGGCCGACTGGTACGTGTACTCGACGTACAAGGTCTACGGGCCGCACATGGCCGCCGTCTTCGGGACCCACGAGGCGATCGCGGCCCTCGACGGGCCCAACCACTTCTTCGTGCCCCGCGGCGACGTGCCGTACGTCTGGGAGCCCGGGGGCGTGTCGCACGAGGGCTGCGCGGGGCTGCTCGCCCTGCGCGGCCACCTCCGCACGCTGGCGGCGATGACCGACGGGCCGGTGCCCGAACGCGACGAGGACGTCGGCCGCGACGTGGTCGAGCGGGCCTTCGCGGTGATGACCGCCTGCGAGCTGCCGCTGCAGGGGCGGCTGCTCGAGTGGCTCGCCGCCCACCCGCGGATCACCGTGGTGGGGCCGGCCTCCGCGGACGCCGACGAGCGGGTGAGCACGATCGCCTTCCGCCACGCCGATCGGAGCAGCGCCGCCATCGCGGCCGCGGTCAACGCCCGCGGCATCGGCATCCGCCACGGCCACATGTACTCGCACCGGCTCTGCGAGGCGATGGGGATCCCGCCCGAGGACGGCGTCGTCCGCGTGAGCGCGGTGCACTACAACGCGCCGGAGGAGATCGAGACGCTCATCGGCGTGCTCGAGGAGGTCTGCTGAGGCCGGGCGTCCCGTCGCGCACGCCGTCGCGCCCGCCGCGCCCCTGCCCGTCCCGCCGCCCCCGCGTCCCCCGACTCCGGCCCGTCACCCCCCGCGCGACGCACGCACTCCCGCGCCGAGGCACCCCGTGACCGATCCGCCCCCCGTGCCGCCCGGCTTCACCCCCGCCGCGTCCGCCGCGTCCGCCGACGCCGACGCCCGCGCCGCCGATGACGCCGCCGACGCCGCCGCCCCGGCGACCGCGTCCCTCGGGTCGACGGTGGTCGCGGACGAGGCCGACCTGCCGCCGCTCCGGCTCGTGCCGCTGCACGCCGAGCTTCCGCCGCTGTCGCTCGAGCCGGGCCGATCCGCGACCGTCGGCCGCAGCGGATCCCGGAGCCTGGTCCTGCCCGCCCCGGAGGTCAGCCGCCTGCACGCCGAGGTCCTCGCCGGCGCCGGGCAGTGGCTGGTGGTCGATCTCGACTCGCGGGCGGGGACGCGGATCGAGGAGCAGCGGATCGCCGCCGGCGTGCCCACGCCGCTGCGGGACGGGGACCGGCTCGCCTTCGGCCCGTGCTCCTACCTCGTGCGACTCGGCGACGAGCCGGCCGGCGAGATCGAGCTCTCGGAGGCCGAGCCGACGACGCGAGCGACGCCGGTCAGCGCCACCCTCGTCGGCGGCGCGGGCGGGGCCGGCGGGGCCGACGACCTGCGGCGGTTCGCGGTGGTGCTGCGGGCGCTCGCGTCCGCCGCCGACCGGGAGGCGCTGCACCGCCGGACGGCCTCGGCCGCCCTCGAGACCACCGGGCACGGCCGGGCCGCGATCGTGGAGGCCACCGGGGCCACCACGCGGGCGATCGCCGTCGTGCTCGAGCGCGGCCCGGACGGCCGGGCGATCGCGGTCGCCCCGGAGGCCGCGAACGCCGGCCGGCCGTACAGCCGGCGGCTGGTCGAGGCGGCGCTCGCGGGCGAGCCGGTGGTGCTGGGCGGGCGCCGCTCGCTCGACGGGCCGGCCGACCTGCAGACGGTGGCGGACCTCGCGATCGAGGCGGCGGTCTGCGTCCCGATCCACGTCGGGGACCGCGTCCGGGCGTGCCTGTACCTCGACAGCCGGGCCGACGACGCGGCCGCCCCCGGCTCGTCCGCGGCGACGGCCGAGCTGCTCGCCGCCGCCTGCGGGCTCGCCCTCGGCAACCTCGCCCGGGCCGAGCTCGAGGGACGCCAGCGCGCCGTGCAGCGGGAGCTCGAGGCGGCCCAGGAGGCCCAGCGCCGCCTGCTGCCGGAGGCCGACGGCGCGCTCGGCCCGCTGCGCTGGGCGATGGCGATGCAGCCCGGCCTCGCGGTGGCCGGCGACCTCTTCGACGTGGTCGGGATCGACGAGGACCGCACCGCGGTGGTGATCGGCGACGTGGCGGGCCACGGCATCGGGCCGGGCCTGCAGATGGCGATGACGCAGTCGGTCCTCCGCACCGAGCTGCAGCGGACCGGCGACCCGCGGGAGGCGGTCGAGCGCGCCCACGAGCAGGCCGCCCGCACCGTGGGCACCGGCCGGTTCGTCACCCTGTGGGTCGGCCTGTTCGAGCGGGGCGGCCGCGTGCAGTACGTCGACGCGGGGCACGGCCACGTGCGCATCCGGCGGGGCGACGCGCTGGTGCCGATCGCCGATCGCCGGGCCACCACGCCGGCCGGCCTGCGCTTCAGCGCCGGCTTCGAGCCGGGGCACCTGACGCTGGCCCCGGGCGAGCAGCTGCTGCTCTGGTCCGACGGTCTCGTGGAGCAGGCGGGAGCGGACGGCGCGCCCTTCGGCGAGGCCGGCGTCGCCCGGGCCGTGGCCGGCACGCCGTCCGATCCGGCGGGCGTGGTCGAGGCGCTCACCGCCGCGCTCGCCCGCTTCCGGGGCGGGATCGCCCGCACCGACGACGTCACCGTCGCCGCGGTGGACCTGGCGTGAGCGGCGTCCCCGGGCGGCCGACGACCCGCCGCCCGGGGACCTCCGCCGCCCTCGTCAGCCGCCGCAGACGGTGCCCCACACGGTGAGGATCTGGAGCACGTCGCCGACGCCGATGGTGCCGTCGCCGTCGAGGTCCTCGCGGCAGGTCATCGTGAACTGCGACACCGCCGGGGCCGCGGTCGTGAAGCCCGCGGCGTTGCAGGCCTCGACCGACCAGTACCACGTGAAGCTCGAGGAGAGCGAGCCCGGCGGGACGTCCCAGGTGACGGACTCGATGCCGTCCACGTCGACCGCGGGATCCACGAGCTCGGGGTTGTCGGCGATGCGGACGCGGTAGCGCACGGTGAAGCCGGCGGCCTCGGTCCACCGCAGCCGGGCGGTGGCTCCCTCCCAGACCAGGTCCTCGGGCCGCGGAAGGCCCGTCTGGCCGTTCTGCGGGAACGCGAGCTCGAACGCACCGGGCGGCAGGACGTCGGTGACGTTGATGCGGGTGCGGACGAGGCGGAACTCCTCGTCGTCGACGAGCCCCAGCAGGTCCAGCGACGTGTTGCCGTCGAGATCGAACAGCACGAGGTCGACCATCGCCTCGTCCCCCTCGATCGCCATCGGCTCGGCGAAGCCGTCGGCGTCCTGCACCAGCACGTGGATCCGGCTCGACGCCTCCCCGGGCCCCCCGTCGGAGACGACGATCTCCCGATCCCCGTCGTTGTCGAGGTCGCCGACCGCGATCGCCGCGGCGTCGATGCCGAGCGGGAACACCTGCGGCGACTGGAAGGAGAATCCGCTGACGGAGTTCCACAGCCGCACGTCGCCCTCGGTGGTCACCGTCGCGACGTCGGCGAGCGACGTACCGAGGATGTCGGCGATGGCCACGTCGGCCGCCCCGCTGCCGGCCGCGAGCACCGGTCCCCCGGCGAGGGCGTCCGGATCCGAGCGCACGAGCCGGATCGTCGGGGCGGACGCGAGCCCGACCGCGAGGTCGTCGTCGCCGTCGCCGTCGAGATCGCCGGCGGCGATCGACCCGGGGATCGCGTTCACCGAGAAGGTGCGGGGAGCCGCGAAGTCGCGCGTCCCGAGGCTCAGGTGCATCGAGACCGTCCCGTCCTCGTGCGCGGTGGCGAGGTCCGGAATGCCGTCGCCGTCACCGTCCGCGATCGTCATCGCGGTCGACGGCGCCGGCGTGCCGACGGTGGACGGGCCGGACTCGAAGGCGCCGGCTCCCGCACCCCAGTGGATCTGGACCAGCGCCGCCCCGCCGTCGGCCGCGACGAGATCGAGGTGGCCGTCGGCGTCGAGGTCCGCGAGAGCGATCGCGACGGTGCCGTTGGGAACGGCGATCTGGTTCGGCTGCGGGGCGAAGGTCCCGTCGGGTCGGCCGAGCCAGATCGCCACGGTGCCGCCGAACCCGCCCCGCGATGCCCCCACGAGATCGACGAGGCCGTCGCCGTCGAGGTCGCCGGCGTCCATCCCGATGGGCGGCCCCGAGAGGCCGACGTCGATCGGGTCGGCGAAGCCGACGAACCGGGGACCCGCGGGCTCCGCGTCCCCGTGGGCGTGCGGGGCCGCGAGGGCGGCGAGGACGCCGGCGAGGGCCGGCACGATGCGTCGCACGGTGCTCATGGATGCCTCCTTGGCGTGAGTCGCCGGGAACATCGACCCGGCGCCCCCGGGCATCGATCGCCCGGACGCCGGGCGGACCCCGTTCCGCCCCGCCGGGACCGGGTGGATGATCTCGGTCGGCGCACGCGACCGCCGCCGCGCACGGGATGCGCGGCGGCGGCCGGGGAGCGCACGCGGCCGGTGCGTGCGCCGGTCATCGGGACGGGACGGGGCGGGGTCCGGGCGGCAGCCCGTGCCCCGGCGCGGCTCAGCCGCCGCAGACCTGCCCGAACACCTCGATGATCTGGGAGATGTCGTTGACGTCGATCACGCCGTTGCCGTCGAGGTCCTCGCGGCAGGTGAGGCTGAACTCGGCGACCGTCGGGTCGGCGGTGGTGACGCCGGCGGCCGAGCAGGCCTCCACCGTCCAGTACCACGTGAAGCCGCCCTCGAGCGTGCCCATCGGCACGTCCCAGACGACGTCCTCGAGGCCGTCGACGTCGATCACGGGGTCGATCATCTCCGGGTTGTCCGCGATGCGGACCCGGTAGGTCACGACGAAGCCGGCCGCCTCGGTCCACCGCAGCCGCGCGGTCGCGCCCTCCCAGACCAGGTCGCTCGGCCGCGGCAGTCCGGTCTGACCGTCGGGCGGGAACGCGAGGTCGAAGGGCCCCGGGGGCACGATGTCGGTGATGTTGATCCGGGTCCGCACGAGGCGGAACTCGCCGTCGTCGACGAGGCCGACGAGGTCGAGCGACGTGTTGCCGTCGAGGTCGGCGAGCTCGAAGGCGATCATCCGCCGGTCCTCGGCCACCGGCATGAGCTCGGCGAAGCCGTCCGGGTCCTGCACGTACGCGCGGAGGCGGAAGGTCTGCGGGAGCTCCTGCGCCTCGGCGGCGAGCAGGTCGCCGTCGCCGTCCTCGTCGAGGTCGGCGATGCGGACGTCGGACGGGGCGACGCCGACCGGGGTCTCGAGGACCGGCGTCAGGTCGAAGCCGCCGGTGGACTCCCACGCCATCAGCATGCCCTCGGCGGTCACCGTCGCGACGTCGTCCCGGGCCGGGTCGCCCGCGAGGTCGCCGGCGGAGACGGCGACGGGCGAGCCGACGCCGGTGACCGTGGTCGCCGGCTGCAGCGAGCGGCCGCCGGTCCGCACCAGCCGGACCCACCCGAGCTTGTCGAGGCCGACCACGAGGTCGTCGTCGCCGTCGCCGTCGAAGTCGCCGGTCGCGATCGAGGCCGGCACGCCGCCGACGGGCACGGTCGCGGAGGCCTGCAGCTCGCGGTCGACCGCGCCGGGGATCAGGGTGACCGTGCCGTCGGCGCTGCCGACGTAGAGGTCCGCGGTGGCGTCCCCGTCGGCGGAGCCCGCGTCGAGGTCGACCGGACCGCCGGGAACCGGGACCACCGCCACGCCGTCGTTGAACGAGCCGTCGCCGGCGTTCCAGCGGACGAGGACCGAGCCGTTCCCGTCGGCGAGCGCGAGGTCGAGGGCGCCGTCGGCGTCGACGTCCGCGAGCCGGATCGCGACGGTCGCGGTCGGGGCGCTGACCTGCGCCGACTGCGGCGCGAAGCCGCCGTCGGGCGTGCCGAGCCAGATGCGGACGCTGGTGCCGAAGCCGCCGGCGGAGGCCGCGAGGACGTCGACGATGCCGTCGCCGTTCACGTCGCCGGCGTCCACGTCGATGGGCGGGCCGGCGACGCCGAGGTCGACCGGCTCGCCGAAGCCGACGAACCTCGGCCCCTCGGGCCCCTCGTCGGCCGCGGCCGACGCGGCGATGACGGCGGCGAGCACGCTCGCCGCCAAGATTCGAACCCCGGAAGCCGTCTCGGGCTGGTGGTTCATGGTCTCTACTTCTGCCTCCTCGTGAATGGACGCGGGTGGGCGTCCACGACCGCCGCGACCGTCGGGCCGCGACGCGTTCAGGGTCGTGCGAACACTCGAGCGGGACTCGATGAGGACGGGACGCCCGGACCGGGCGGCTCCCGCCGGGCGTCAGCCGTCCGTGCGCCGATCGCCGCCGAGGGCCATGGCACCCGCCGCGGCCGCCGGGGTCTCCGACGGCGCACGTCCGACGAACGCGACCGACGCCACCCGGAGGTGGTGACGGCGCGGCGCCCGACGGCGACGGCTCCTCGTGCCTGCCCTCATCTCGTTCCTCCTCCACGAATCCTCCCTCGGACCGCATGCGGCCGGAGGAATGATTCGGGGCCATGGTGGTGGCTCGGGCCGCTCCCGACAAGGGCCTCGGGCGCGACCCCCGGGCATTCCCGCGCGGTTTCCCGGCGGGGCGCCCGACGTCGCCCTGATTCGCCGCCCGGGCCCCGGCGGTGCGAACGGTCGGTGCCGCTGCCGCGAGCCCGGGAGCCCGGGGCCGTTCCCCGAGACCGGCGTGCGTCGGGGGCCGCGACCACCGGGCCTCCCGGGCGGCGCGGGACGCCCCGGAGCCGGGACCGCCGGGCCTCCCGGGCGGCGCGGGACGCCCCGGAGCCGGGACCGCCGGGCCTCCCGGGCGGCGCGGGACGCCCCGGAGCCGGGACCGCCGGGCCTCCCG
>CAYLNM010000190.1:0-7362 GCA_964385045.1 uncultured Isosphaeraceae bacterium | reverse complement strand
GGTGGCGGCACCGGCGGCGGCAGCGGAGGCGGCGGCGGTGGTGGTGGCGGCCGCGGCGGCGGCGGTGGCGGCAGCGGCTCGCTCTTCGGCACCGGCGGCTCCGGCGACGTCGACCGCCCCTCGCAGGAGGAGAAGGCCGAGATCATCCAGCAGCTCATCGTCG
This sequence comes from uncultured Isosphaeraceae bacterium, assembly GCA_964385045.1. Classification (GTDB taxonomy): domain Bacteria; phylum Planctomycetota; class Phycisphaerae; order Phycisphaerales; family SM1A02; genus CAYLNM01. The sequence goes on along the minus strand of CAYLNM010000190.1, from coordinate 7,199 downwards.
ACCTCGTCGAGCCCGAGGCGTGGGAGGAGCTCGGCGGCGATCAGGCCCGCATGCGGTACTTCGAGGGCACGCTGATCATCACGGCCCCCGACTACGTCCACCGGGGCATCAACGGGTATCCGTTCCGCCCGGTGCTCGGCGGTGGCGGCATGACCGGCAGCGCAGCGCCGGCCGATTCGCGCTCGATCACGTTCACCGCCGAGGGCGTGAGCCGCATCGAGCAGGCGGGACGCCGGATCGACTTCAACCCCGACGACCCCGAGTCGGCGGCCGCCGACGAGACTCCCATGTCGATGCAGGAGCGGGCGGCGCAGCAGCGGGCCGAGCGGGCCCGGCGCCAGGCCGAGCGTGAGCAGGCTCGCCGCGAGCGGTCCGGCACCGACGGCGGCTGAGATCGCCCACGTCGCAGGGCGGGATCGACCCTCCGATCCGTGACCCGCGACCCGGCGTCGACGCTCCGTCTCAGATCACCTCACGGGGCGGCTCGTTCGCGAGTCGCCCCGTGTTCGTGCGCAAAGCGCCCGCGCGATGTCGCCCCGCATCACTCGGCGCCGGGCGCCACGGCCGCGGCGGGGTCCAGTCGCCGCACGTCCTCGGCGACGAAGTCCGGCGCCGCGACGTCGTCCGGCCACACCACCGCCACCACGTCGCCGTCGAGTGCGAGGTGGATCGACCCCGACGCGGGGTAGTCCACGTGCACCGCGGCGCCGTCGAGGTAGGACGAGCGCAGCTGCGGGGGGCCCGGCTGGACCTCGGGGGCGGCCGCGAGCCACCGGTACCACTCGGGCGTGGTCCGGGGGGCGGTGGTCGCCCCCGCCCCGCCCCGCGGGCCCGCGCCGTCGCCGTCGCCGTCGCCGTGGCCGCCGCCCCGGTCCCGCGGGCCGGCCCCGGCCTCGATCTCGGCCTCGGGAACCAGCCAGACCGGCAGCGTGCCGGACGGCGCCTCCGGCCGCAGCGCGAACACGACCCGCGTCGTCGTCGCGTCGGCGGTCGCCGGCAGCACCACGCCCTGCCGGGTGAGCCGGTTGGCGATGCCGGCCGCCACGATCATCGGACGCCCCGCCTCGTCGCGATGCACGATGATCGAGCCCTCGGGGACCAGTCCGGGGTGCCACCACGCCCGGTGGACCGTGCGTCCGTCGGTGCCGCGGACCTCGATCCGCGTCTCGAAGCTGCCGGGATGCAGCAGCACGAGCAGCAGCTCCGCGCCCGGCACCTCCGGCAGCAGGTCCTCGACCGTCACGAGGTACGTCCGGGCGCCGGCCTCGAGCGGGTCGCCCATCGCCGCCGCGTAGGGCGAGCGCAGCCGCGTGACCTCCTCGTGCACGAGCCGGCCGCGGTCGTCGAGCACGACCAGCGCGTCCCGCCCCCCGTCGCGCCGCACCAGGTACGAGCGGTTCGCGGCCCGCGAGCCGCGTTCGAGCCGCACCGGCGACTCCCGCCACGTGCCGGGTCGCCGCCAGAGGACCGCGTCGTCGGCGCGAACGAGCGCGACGCCGCCGTCGGCGACCACGAGACCCGCGGGCAGTGACGCCCGCGCACGGTCGAGCAGGCCGAAGAGCGTTGCCGACACCACCGCCGCGGCCGCGAACCCACCGGATCCGGCCATCAGCAGCGGGTGGCGACGCATCCAGCGATTGATCCTCGCCAGACGCGAGCCCCGCTCCTGCGCGAGCACCGGGTCCCCGCGGAGCCACCGCCGCAGGTCCGCCGCGAGCTCCGACGCCGAGGCGTACCGGTCCTCCGGCGACGGCGCGACCGCGGCGGCGAGGATCGCGGCGAGGGGCCGCGGCAGCGACGGGTCCAGCGCCCGCGGCGGACGGGCCGGCTCGTCCGCCGCCCGGCGGATCGCGGCGTGGAGCGAGTCCTCCCCGGCGTGCGGAGGCTCCCCCAGCAGCACGCGATACGCCGTCGCCCCGAGGCCGTAGACGTCGGTCCGCGTCGAGATGCGGTCGCGCTGCCCCCGCGCCTGCTCCGGGGCCATGAACGCGGGCGTCCCGACCGGCGCGCCGTCGATGGTGATCGTCTCCATCGGATCGGACTCGAGGAGCGATGCGATCCCGAAGTCGATCACCACCGGCTCGCCGCCGGCCGTGACCATCACGTTCGCGGGCTTGAGGTCGCGGTGGATGAGTCCGTGCTCGTGCAGCGACTGCACCGCATCGGCGACCCGGGCGAGCAGCTCGACCCGCCCGCGCCGCGCGAGCTGGTGCACGCGGCAGTGCTCGTCGAGATGATGACCGTCGACCAGCTCGGTCGCCACGAACAGCCGGCCCGCGTGCTCGCCGAAGTCGACAACCCGCGGCAGCGCGGGCGACCGCACCTGCGACAGCGCGTCCAGCTCGCGCCACGCGCGGCGGCTCGCGGGGTCGGTCCCGAGGGGGCGGTCGAGCAGCTTGAGCGCGACCGGCTGCATCGAGCCGTCGCGGAAGGCGCGGTAGACGCTGCCGCCCCCGCCACCGCCGAGCCGGCGCTCGAGGTGATAGCCCGGGACGCGCGGCAGCGGATCCGCGACCGCCGCCTCGGCCCCGGTCGCGGCGGCAGCGGTGGCAGCGGTGGCAGCCGCCTCCACGTCGCCCCGCACGCCCTCGTCGCCGCCGTCCTCGCTTCCCAGCAGTGCGGACGTCAGGCGCCGCGCCGCGTCGAAGTCGAGCCGGAGGGGCCCGCGTGCACCGCCGCCGTCGCCGCGCGGCGAGAGGGTCCCGACATCCCCGGCGTCCGGGACACTGGCATTCGGGACATTCCCGACGTCATCGGCGTCACCGACTTCGGGCGACGCCGGGTTCACCGCCCGCGCGTCGTCCCCACGCCCCGGCGACTCGTTCGGCCCCGGACCGTTCATGCGACGCCGAGCACCTGCAGCAGCCAGCGGTGCTCCCGTTCACCGGCCTCCGGCTCGCGCACCGTCTCGCCGACCACCTCGCGGAGGAACGCCCGCAGGTGCCGCCGCACGAGCGACACCGCGTTGGCCGCCTCGGCCGCGGAGGAGAACCCGACCGCGGCCGCGACCTGGGCGTGCGCCGGCCGTTCGGAGGCGTGGACGCTCGGCCAGAGGTCGAAGCGCTCGAACGCGGCCCAGTGGCGGTCGAGCCCGCGGCGGCGGAACCGCTGCTCGCACCGCGCGAGCGCTTCTTCGAGCATCGCCATCGCCCAGCGGCGATCGAAGGCCATCTCGGCGTCGAGCGGCTCGCCGGCGCGGATCATCGACTCCTCGCGGTGCAGCTCGTGGATCGGCAGCCCGTCGCCGTCCGGGCGGGCCGTGCGCCGCCGATGCCGGTCGATCGCGTAGTGGCGCAGCGCCCGCAGCAGCAGTCCGCGCAGACGCCCGCGCTCCGGGTCGGCGTGGGCCAGCAGTCCGCGTCCGAGCACGACGTCGACGAAGAAGCCCTGCGTGAGCTCCGCCGCGGCCTCCGCGTCGTGGCCCATTCGCCGGGCGGCCGCGTAGATCGGCGGCCAGACTCGCTGCACCATCGTCTCGAGGGCCGCGTCCCGGCGCCCGCTCCCGCCATCGATCGTCCCGTCCGCGATCGCGGCCAGGAGCGACAGGTCCGTGGTCAGGAAGCGCGCGTGGGTGGCGGGCTGCGTCGGCGGTCCTCCCGGAGCATTCATGTGACGCACGTCCTCCCGAGCCCCGAGGCTACCGGGATTCGATCGCGGCTTCCATGATCGCGTGGCGAGTGCCGGTGGCCGGGCGGCGAGGCCGGTGGCGGATCGGCCCGTGGGGTCGGTCGCGGGTCGGGACCCCGGCCGGGCCGTGGGGCCGAGCCGCGCGGCCGGCCGGCCGGTCATCCGCCCGGGACCCACCGCCGCTGGGCCGGCGTCAGGCCCTCGAGCGTCGCCGGATCGAGCCGCGTGTCCGCGTCGAACCGCGCCGGGCCGGGGCCGCTGGGGTCGCCGCGGCCTCCGGGGTCACCGCGGTCTCCGGGGTCTCCGGGGTCTCCGCGGCCTCCGGGGTCACCGCGGTCTCCGGGGTCTCCAGGGTCGCCGCGGCCTCCGGGGTCACCGCGGTCTCCGGGGTCTCCGGGGTCTCCGGGGTCTCCGGGGTCTCCGGGGTCTCCGGGGCCGTCGGGGCCGTCGGGGCCGCCGGAGTCTCCGGAGTGCCCGCCGCCGCCCGACTCCGGCCCGAAGGACGCCCCGAACATCGACGCCACCCGCAGGTCGCAGCCCCGCAGGTCGGCGCCGCGGAAGTCCGCTCCCTCGACGTCCGCCTCCCGCAGGTCGGCCCCGCGGAGATCGGCCCGCTGCAGGTGGGCGTTGGAGAGGTTCACCGCGCGGAGGTCGGCCTCCCGCAGGTCGGCGCCGCGCAGGTCGGCGTCCCGCATCGCGGCCCCGCGGGCCGAGAGCCCGCGCAGGTCGCGGCCGGCCGCGGCGAGGCTGCGCAGATCGAGGCCGGCCGCCTCCCGGGTCTCGAGCACCCGCTGCACGGTGCGGCGGTCGAGATCGGCCGCGAGATACCGCTCCTCGCGCCACGGATCGGCCCGGTTGTGGTAGCCCGCGTTGGCTTCCCACCAGCCGAGTCGGTCCTCGTCCAGCAGCTCGATCCGCTCGAGCCACTTGAGGCTCTTGTAGAAGTAGCGGCCCGGCGTCACCGTCCGCACCGGGCCGCCGTGGATCGTCTCCAGCGGACGGTCGTCGGCCTCCAGCGCGACCAGCACACCCGTCTCGCCCAGCGAGCAGGCGTCCTCGAGCGGCAGCGACGTGTCGTGCGCCCGCTCGCTGCGGGCCTCGAAGCGGACGAAGCGGGCCGCCGGGGCCGCCCCGCCGCAGGCCTCGAGCAGGGTCGCGAGCCGCACGCCGGCGAACGGCACGTCCAGTCGCGACCACCGCGTCACGCAGTGCACGTCGATCACGATCCGCTCACGCGGCATCGCCGCGATCTCGGCGAGCGTGAACGTCCGCGGCGACGCGACGAGCCCGTCGACGCGGACGGTCCACGGCGCGTCGGGACGGGCCGGGAGCGCCGGCGCTCGCTCGCCCACGACCGGCCAGCGGCCCGGGGCGGCGAGGGACTGGTTGGGCGGGAGTCGATCGGACACGCGGCAGAGGGTAGGCGGCCACGGACCCCGTCCCGGCCGCTCGCCGCCTGGGCCCGCCGCGGAGCACGGGCTTCCCGGCGCGGGCGGGCGGACGCCGGCGAGGCGGACTCGGGGGCCCCGCCCCGGAAGTCGGGGCCCCGAGTGCCTTGCAGGTCGCCCCGTCTGCCGCTCAACGGCCGCCGGCGAGCCACCCCGAGAGGAGGGACGGGGCGGGTCTCGACGACGACCCGGGAGCCGAGCCAGGGCCGCGTGGGCCCCGACCGCGCTCCCGCGGGAGGCCTGCGACCGGGCTCGGATCCGGACGCGGAAGCCTCCCCCCGGAGATACGCCGTCGAGGGAGTCGTCCTGCCGGGGATCGAGACAAAAATCATGCGCCGCCGCGCCGGGGACCAACGATGGCACGGCTCGTGCCGGCCATCGCCGGTGCGGCGGCCCCGCGGCGTGGGCCCCCTCCACCGCGGCGTCCGGCCGCCGCCGGCCGTCCCGAGTGCCGAGCGACGTGTCCCGGGAGCGGTCCGCGCCTCCCCGAGCTCCGGCCGAGTCGGGACCGGAGGCCGACGGACCGGGGAGCCGCGGGCCCGTGGGCCGCGGCCCCGGGGCCGTCAGCACCGGGAGCCGGCGAACCGGGGCCCTCGGGGGCCTCCTGGACCGGGGGCCGGCGGACCGGGGTCGAACCGGTCCCGAACCACGTTCGGCGGGGTCCAGCCAGGTCGCGGCGGAGTCCTGACGCAGCCTCGAGCGAACCCTCGGCCGGGTCGGGCCGACCGGCTCGCCGCCCCGGAGCCCCGGCCGGACGATCCACCCGCCGCACCGCACCGCGAACCATCCCCGGCCGACCGGCTCGCGGCCCCGCGGCCCCGGCCCGCTCACGCCCCCATCAGGATCTCGATCGTCCGCTGGTCGAGGGCCTCCCACGGCAGCGGGCGGCCGGCGAGCTCCTCGCGGTCGAACCCCCGCCGGAGCAGCCGCTCGGCGGCGGCCGACGAGTAGGTGGCGAACGCCCGGTCGCGGCGATCATCCCGCTGCCGCACCGTCGCGAGCAGCTCCTGGATCACCGGGTCGGCGTTCCAGCGGCGGGCCCGCTCGGCCAGCAGCAGGTACGTCCGCATGCAGCCCCGGGCGAAGGCGATCACGTCGTCGCGGTCGGCGGTCCGGAAGGCGTGGGCGTCGAAGTGACGGTTGCCGGTCCACTTCCGGTCCTCGAGCAGCTTCACGAGGAAGAAGGCGTGCTTGAGGTTCACCGCTCCGAAGCGGAAGTCCTGGTCGTAGCGGCCGAACTCCTGGTCGTTGAGGTCGATGTGGAAGAGCTTGCCCGCCGACATCGCCTGGGCGACGCCGTGCACGACGTTCAGGCCGGCCATGTGCTCGTGCGCGACCTCCGGGTTCACGCCCACCATCTCCGGGTGCCGGAGCGTGGCGATGAACGCGAGCATGTGCCCGGTGGTGGGCAGGAAGATGTGCCCGCGCGGCTCGTTCGGCTTGGCCTCGAGCGCGAACTTCAGGCGGTACCCGCGGTCCATCGCGTACCCGCACAGGAAGTCGATCGCCCGCCGGTAGTGCAGCTCCGCCTCGACCGGGTCCTTCGCCCCGTCGGCCTCGACGCCCTCGCGGCCGCCCCAGAAGACGTACGTCTTCGCTCCGAGCGAGGCCCCGAGGTCCATCGCCCGCATCGTCTTCTGCACCGCATACGCGCGGACGTCGGCATCGACCGCGGTGAACGCGCCGTCCTTGAACGCAGGGTCGCTGAAGAGGTTGGTGGTCGCCATCGCCACCTTGAGCTTCGTCCGCCGCAGCGCGGCCCGGAAGTCCTTGACGATCGCGTCGCGCTCGGCGTCGGTCGCGTCGATCGGCACGAGGTCCTCGTCGTGGAGGTTCACGCCGAAGACGCCCCCCGCCTCCGCGAGCAGGTCGAGGATCTCCGCCGGCGACCAGCGCGGACGCGTCGGCCGGCCGAAGGGATCCTGCCCGGGGTTGCCGACGGTCCACAGGCCGAAGGTGAAGCGGTGGGCGGGCATCGACTGCATGGGATCGGCGGAGTGCGTGGCGGGTCGGCGGGCCATCGGGAAGCTCCGGGAGGCGGGACGGACCGGGTTCGGGTCGGGGACGCGGCGAACAGGTGGGATCGGTCGGACGGGCCGGGGCGGTCGGACGGGCCAGAGCGGG
>CAYLNM010000189.1:0-7403 GCA_964385045.1 uncultured Isosphaeraceae bacterium | reverse complement strand
CGTCCGGCCCCCCGGTCCCCCGGTCCCCCGGCACGTCCGGCCCCCAGGTCACCGGGTCCCCCGGTTCGTCCGGTCACCTCCGTTCGCCGTCCGCCACCGGCACTCGCCCGGGCAACCCGCCCAGACGCCGAACGATAGCCCTCGGCAGCCGTCGTGACGTCTCCGCCGACGAGGCGTGCCGAGTATGGGGAGCATGAGGCCCGGCGGGTCCGCGGACGCCGAATCGACTGGTCGATCCGCCTGCGGGCCCGAGCCCGGCTCCCGCGAGTCAGATCGGTCCAGCCGCCCCGTCCTCCACAGCAATTTGGGGCGGCTCGATGAGCATACCCAAGATCTGGTGGTCATCAAGCCGTCGGTCGACGGATCGGGCCACGTTTCCACGGGGCGGGGGCCGGCCGTTCGCAAGCCCCGTCCCGGGCGGTGGTTGCGTCGGTGAAGCCCGGGCGGGCGGGTCGGACGCGCGCGACTGTGGACAAGCTGGCGAACCTCGGTGCCGAGGTCGAGGCGGGGGCGGCCCGGGCGGTCGCCGGCCGTCTCGCCGCTCCTCCCGACGCCGCCGGGACGTCCGATAGCATGCCCCGATGCTCGCCGACCCCGCACGGATGCTCGAGGGCCTCACGGAGCCGCAGTCGGAGGCGGTCCGGCACGTGGACGGGCCGCTGCTCGTCCTCGCCGGGCCCGGATCCGGCAAGACGACCGTGGTCACGCGACGGATCGCCTGGCTGCTCGCCCAGGGCATCCCGCCCTGGCAGATCCTCGCCCTGACCTTCACCAACAAGGCCGCGGGCGAGATGCGCGAGCGGGTCGAGCGGATCGTGGAAGCCGACCTCGCCCCCCGCGGCCTGACCGTCGCCACCTTCCACGGCTTCTGCGCCCGGCTGCTCCGCCGGTACGCGGACGCGGCCGGCGTCGACCCGCGGTACTCGATCTACGACACCAGCGACCAGCGGGCCGCGATCAAGCGGGCGATCGCCGAGGCGGGGCTCGCCGAGCGGAACTTCACGCCCGCCGCGGTGGGCTCGTGGATCAGCGGGGCCAAGAACCGGCTGCAGGACGCCGAGGCCTTCGCCGCCACCGCGACCGACTTCCACTCGCGTTCGGTAGCCAAGGCGTACGCGGCGTACGAGCGGATCATGCGGGCGTCGGGCGCGCTCGACTTCGACGACCTGCTGCTCCGCGTGGCCCTGATGCTTCGCCGCGACGAGGTGGTTCGGGCGGAGCTGCAGGCGCGGTACCGCTACCTGCTCGTCGACGAGTACCAGGACACCAACCAGAGCCAGCTCGCGATCGCCACCGCGCTCGCGGCCGCCCATCGCAACGTCATGGTCGTCGGCGATCCCGACCAGTCGATCTACGCGTGGCGGGGAGCCGACATCCGCAACATCCTCGAGTTCGAGGCGACCTACGCCGAGGCCCGCGTGGTGCCGCTGGGGCAGAACTTCCGCTCCACCGGCCACATCGTCGCCGCCGCCGACGTCCTCGTCCGCAACAACCGCGCCCGCAAGGATCGGCCGCTGTTCACCGAGCTCGGCGACGGCGAGCGGCCGCGGGTCGAGGAGGTGCTCGACGAGCACGCCGAGGCCGAGCGGGTGCTGGCGTTCCTGCGCGAGCGGCACGAGCAGGACGAGGTCGCGTGGCGCTCGATGGCGGTGCTGTACCGCACCAATGCGCTCAGCCGCGTGCTCGAGGACGCGCTGCGGCACGCCCGCGTGCCGTACGTGATCGCCCGCGGCACCGCGTTCTACGACCGCCGCGAGATCCGCGACGCGCTGGCCTACCTGCGGGTGGTGGCCAACCCCGGCGACGACGTCGCCCTGCGCCGCATCGTGAACACGCCGGCCCGCGGGATCGGCCGCACGACGCTCGACCGGCTCGACGCCTTCGCGGGATCGATCGGCGGCTCCCTCGCCACCGCGATGGACCGGGCGGCGGAGGTGCCCGGGCTCGGCGCCCGCGCGGTGAAGGCGGTCTCGGCGTTCGCGACGACGCTCGCGGGATGGCGGGAGGCGGCGGCGCAGCCGGTGGAGCCGGGGGGGCACGAGCTCGCCGACCTCTTCGAGCGGGTGGTGCGCGAGTCCGGACTCGAGGAGTCGCTGCGGTCCTCGGCCACCGAGGAGGACTACGAGCGGCTCGAGAACCTCGGCGAGCTGGTGAGCGCGGCGAGCGAGTTCCTGCCCCCCGCGGTCGAGGACCCGGGGCCGGTGCCGGACGCGGCGGGGGACGCCGGCGCCGACGGGGCGGCCGCCGCGGCCGACGGCGCCTCCAACGCCCCCGGCGACGCGGCCGACGGGCGGACTCCCCTGCGCGAGCTCCTCGCCGCGTTCCTCGAGCAGGTCGCCCTCGTGAGCGACGCCGACGCCATCGACCCGGAGCGCGGGGCGGTGACCCTGATGACGCTGCACGCGGCCAAGGGCCTCGAGTTCGACGTGGTCGCGGTGGTCGGCCTCGAGGAGGGACTGCTCCCGCACGCCCGGTCGATCGAGGCCCCCGACGACGACGGCCTCGAGGAGGAGCGCCGGCTGCTGTTCGTGGGACTCACCCGCGCCCGGCGGCACCTGCTCGTGACGGCGGCCCGCAGCCGCACCCAGCGCGGCTTCCGCGAGCGCACGATCGCGAGCCGCTTCCTCCGCGAGCTGCCCGATGAGCACGTGGCCCGCGCGTCGCCGCCCGCGACCGGCTTCCTCGAGGCCGACGATCCGTTCCTCGGCGGCGGGGGCGGGGCCGCCGACGACTTCCCCGGGTGGGAGGCCGCGCAGGTCGACACCAGCGGCGAGATCCGGCCGGGGGCCCTCGTGCGGCACCCCACGTTCGGGCTCGGCCGCGTGGAGACGGTGCGGCGGCGGCCGGCGGGCGGCAGCGCGCAGGTGCTCTTCCAGGACGCCGGCACCAAGACGCTGATCCTCGAGTACGCCCCGCTCGAGGTCGTCGACCCGACCGAGCTGTGAGCGCGGCCGGGAGCCCGTCGCCGGAGGCGGTCGCGGCCGAGCCGATCGTGGCTCGGTGCCGGGCCCTGGGCTTCGCGCGGGCGGGCGTCGCGCCGGTTCGGCCGTCCCGCTGGTCCGAGGAGCTCGCGGCGTGGCTGGAGGCCGGCCGGCACGAGCCGATGGCGTGGCTGGCCGAGCACGCGGAGGTGCGGTCCGACCCGCGTCGCCTGCTCGACGGGGCGCGGAGCGTGATCGTGGTCGCCGACCGCTACGCCCACGGCGGCCGCGAGGCGGTGTCGCGCGACCCGGACGTCCCCGCCCGCGGCCGCATCGCCCGCTACGCCCGGGGGCGCGACTACCACCGCGTGATCCGGCGGCGGCTGCACGAGCTCGCCGACGCGCTGCGGGCCGAGCATCCCGGGCACGCCTTCCGGGCGTGCGTCGACACCGCCCCGATCCTCGAGCGCGAGGTCGCGGCCGCGGCCGGGCTCGGGGCGATCGGCAAGCACACGCTGCTGATCGAGCCGGGCGCCGGAAGCTGGATGCTGCTCGGCGAGCTGCTCACGACCCTGGAGATCGCCCCGACCCTCGACCCGGCGGTGGAGGCCGATCCGGTGCGGCGCGGGGCGGGGCCCGACGTGTGCGGCAGCTGCACCCGCTGCATCGACGCCTGCCCGACCGGCTGCATCGAGCCGTGGTCGGTCGACGCCTCGCGGTGCATCAGCACCCTGACCATCGAGCACCGCGGCCGCATCGACCCGTCGATGCACGCCGCGATGGGCGACTGGATCTTCGGCTGCGACGTGTGCCAGGAGGTGTGCCCGCACGGCCGGCCGACGCGGCGCTCGCGGCGGGGGGCCGTGCACCCGGACTACGCGCCGCGGCGCGACGGCTTCGACCTGCTCGAGGTCCTCGGCTGGAGCGAGGACGACCGCCGGGAGGCGTTCACGAGCTCGGCCCTGAAGCGGGCCAAGCTGCCGATGATGAAGCGCAACGCCCTGATCGCGGCCGGCAACCGGCTCGCGGCGGGCGTGGACGACCCGCCGTTGCGGACCCGCATCGAGGCGATCGCCCGGGACCCCGAGGAGCCGGAGCTCGTGCGGACGACCGCACGCGACGTGCTGGCGCGGCTGGCCGGGACGGCGGGCATGGGGGCGGACGGCGGGACGGAGGCCTGACGCCCGGGGGGCACGCCGGCGGGGACCGGCCGGCGATCGGCACCCGGCCCGCGGGCGCGGTGGGGCCCCGACGGGACGAGGTCAGCCGCCGGTCGAGAGCGTGCTCCGGACCGCCTCGGCGGTGCGGGCGAGCGGCTCGAGGGCCGGGTCGGTGCCGGCGGCGGAGGCGACCTCCGCGAGCGCCGCGTCGGCCTCGCTCGACACCTCGTCCGCCTGCGCGTCGAGGCTGGAGGCCTCGCCCGCGAGATTCCCGAGGCTCTGCAGGCCGCCGGCGGCGCGGATCGCCTCGGCGTGGGCCCGCAGGGCGTGGGCGTGGGCGGCGAGGATGCGTCCCTCGAGCAGTCGCGCCCGGATCCGATCGTTCGAGCCGCCCCGGGCGGCGGCCCGGGCGTGCTCGAGCGCCTCGGTGAGCGCGGGCTGGACGGTCGCCGCCGGGGCCGACGCCTCGAGCAGACGCCCGATGTCGCCCACGAGGACGTTCACCGCCTCCTGCATCGCCCGGCCGGCGGTCTCGAGCTGCCGCTCCCGGTCCTCGAGGGCCGAGAGAGAGCCGCGCAGTCGCTCGATCGCCCCGCGGCCGCTCTCGACCTCGGTGCGGAGCAGGCGGCTCTGCGGCTCGAGCTGGTTCGTGAGCTCGTTCTGTCGTGCGGCGACCTGGAACTCGAAGGCGTTCGCCTCCCGCTCGAGCTCGATCGCCTGGCGGTAGCTCGGGAGCCCGGACGCGTAGCCGACCGCGCGGGCCTCGGCCCGCAGGTCGTTGGCCTCGCGGTTGAGCCGCGTGGCCCGCTGCAGGTCGGCGTCGTTGAGCGATCGCAGCTCGGCGATCGGGTCGTCGAGCTCGGCCACCGCCTCGGCGGCGCCGCCGACCGCGATCTCGAAGGCCTCGACCGTGGTCGCGATCGCCGCGGCGGCATCGTCGGTGTCGGACGCCGCGAGCTCGGTCGAGAGCGTCTCGATGCGTCGGGCCGAGCGGACCTGGGCGAGGGCCGCCGACCGCACGCGGGCGGCGGCGGTGGACGCGTCGATGCCGCGGGCGAGCTCGATCTCGGCGAGCTGAAGGCGGGCGGCGGTGGCGAGTCGGTCCCCGGCCTGCTGCTGGGCCCGGGTGCCCTGAACGCCGTCGGCCCGGCGGGCGATCCCGGCGAGCCGTGCGGTGGCGTCGCTCCGCGGGACCGCGGCCACGGACGCGAGCTGCAGCTCGTGGGCGAGGGTCCGGAGCTCCTCGTCCGCCTCGGCGCGGGCCTGACCGGCCTCGTCGACGCAGCCGCCGGCGAGCAGGAGACCGCCGCAGAGCAGGGTGGCGGCGAGGGGACGGGTCGCGGATGCGGGTCTCACGGATCGGGCTCCGGGGATCGGCCGCGGGGGCGCGGGGCGGGGGGGCGGGCGTCCGACCGGCGGGTGGTCCGGGCCCGAACACGGCCCGTCCGCCGGCGAGGCGGCGAGTGTATCACATGCCCGCGGCGGGCCGGGCGGCTCGCCGAACCCTTCGCAGGCGGGGGCCGAACGGTTCAGTTCGATCGACGGTCGGGGTCGGACGGCGCGCGGCCGGCCGTGTCCCGCTCCCCGCCGTCGGGCTCGGCGGCGTCCCGGGCCGCGGCCTGCGCGGCCGCGTCGGCCTCGGCGACGAGGGCGACGGGGTCGAACTCGATCGGGTACTCGGGGCGGGGCCGGTACATCGACTCGATCCACTGGATCGCCCGGCGGGCCCGCCGATCGTCGAGGTCGCCGAACGCCGGCCGGAAGCCTTCCACCGGGGGGTGCGGGGTGCGGGCGCGGAACCGCGGCAAGGCGTACTGCAGCAGGCGCGACCGCTCCGGGTGGTCCCAGTCGATCAGCGACGCGTCGTCCTCCGATCGGTGGCGGTCGACGACCAGCAGGTTCGTCATCGCCGCCTCGATCGTCATCCGCTCCCCGGCGTGCAGCCGGAAGCCGCCGACGTTCGGCTCGGCGTGACAGGCTCCGCACACGTTGACGAGCCAGGCGTCGTGGACGCCGCGGCGGAACTCGCGAAGCGACCTCGGCTCGGAGATCACGCGAATGCCGCCGTACAGCTCGCGGGCGCGGAGCTCGAAGATGAGCCGAACGAGGTCGATCGGCTCGGCCTGGTGGAGCCGCACCCGGTCACGGTCGTCGGCGGGCAGCAGCGGCGAGTCGCCGTACTGCTCCACGACGGTGCGCACCACCTCCCGCGGCACCGCCACCCGAGGCGGGTCGCGGAAGTCGATCTCGTAGACCCGCAGGAGATTGACCTCCTCGGGGGTGAGGACCCGCCGTTCGAAGGCGTCGCCCCGCGGCTCGTCCCGGGCGGCGCCGCGACGCCCGGAGCCGTCCTCGTCGGCGCCGCGGCCGCCGCGGCCGTCCGCGTCCGCTCCCGTGGGGTCGACCCCGCGCTCGCGGGCGGCAGCGAGGGCCAGCTGCCCGGCCGCGACCCGTCGGAGCCGATCGGCCTCCCGTGCCCGCGGGTGCCGCTTCAGGAGTCGCGTGGCCTCGGCCTCGGCGAGCGCCCACCGCTCCTGCCGGGCGATCCAGGCGACGAGGCCGGTCCAGTCCTCGGGGTCGCTCTCGTCGAGCAGGGCGCGCCGGTGGGCGAGCTCCTCGGAGAAGGTCGGGAGGATCCGGGTGCGGGCGATCTCGTTTCGGGGGATCGGGACCCGCACGCCCTCGATCGAGAGTACCACGCGGTCCCAGTCGTCCCGCAGCACGAAGCCGGTCCGGACCACGCCGTCGACGAGGACGACCGCCATCTCGCGGCCGCTGTCGGGCGGGAGCAGGGCGGTCACGGCGACCACCCGCGACTGCGGGAAGCTGCGGACCTCCCCCTCGGGATCACGGATCACGACCACGTCGTCGCTGAGGACCTCGAGCGTGCCGGCATGACGGCGTCGGCCGATCTCCCGCACGATGACGCGGGCGCCGGGAACCAGCTCGGGCACCGGGGCGACGTCCTCGTCGGCGATCGGCGCCGGATCGTCCGCGGCCGAAGGCGACGCGAGGGACGGAGCGGGGACGCGGGCGCCGGCGACCGCGACCAGCGCGACGCCGGCGAGGAGCGTCGCCGCGCCGGCGAGGCGGCGACGGCGGCGGGCGGCGCGGAGCGGACAGCGAGGCGGGGAGAAGAGCGGCATGGCGATGAGGATATCCGGCCCCACGCCGGAGCCGGTTGCGATCGCGTCCGGTCGACGTCGGCAGGATCGGCCGTCGCCGGCGCCCGGCCGCGGGCCTCAGGCCGCCCGGCGGCGCGGCGGGGCGGGGGTGACCCGCCCGGCGGGGGGCGGAGCGTCGCGGGCGGCCGGGGCCCGCG